>JAUIIR010000123.1 GCA_030431485.1 Alphaproteobacteria bacterium | reverse complement strand
AAAAAGATATGGTGGGATTGAGGATCGCGGACCAGTCGCTCGAAATGGCTCAGATCGCGCGGTTCGCCCCCATCTTCGGTGACCATCGCGCAATCTCTCCTCTTTGTTGCGTTTTCAAAACGGTTTCCGTGAAACTGTTGATTGTCGAGTACTTGCGGAAAAATCGCTCAAGCACAGACCCCAAAGTGTAGATCGAACTGCCTTCGAACAGGCTTTCATCCAAATCCAGCGTGATTTCGAGCCCCCGCACTGCCGTCGACAAGACACCGTCGTGAATGCGTCGCACAATGGGACGCGTGCTGACAGAAACGATCCCCTCCAACTGGCGTTCCATCGCGCTGTCTCCAACTGGCGTGTAGAGCCCGACCAATTCGCGTAGCGCCGCCGCGCCACCACCCGGCGCGCCTGTTTCATCCGAAATGGACAGGTAATTCAGGCTCAGATGACTGACCGCGCGCCAGGCCGCATCGCCTTGCGCGATGCAAGTCCGGGGCTTGGTTGGACCAATCAAAGTACGGATCTTGGCCACCGGCCCACCCTCAGGCAGATGGAAGACGTTGTCCGCACCAGTCGGCAAAAGCATCGGAAGATCCCGGTTGGTCACCATTGCCTCAACCGCCAGCTGACCAAGATCAAACGGGTACGGGGCTTCGTTTCCGTCAACCACAGACAGATAGCTTTCGGAGCCGAGATAATTTGTTCGGACGCCTCTCAACGCTTCGCTTTCACTGCGTTGACGCAGGTGGCGTATATGCGTGTAGTAGGCCGCACCCCCACCACCCGCGGCGGTGAATTCGTCGGAAGAATAAAAGGCCTTCAGTGGCAAGTCGTCTTTGCCCTCTTTGCGAATACCAGTGACTTTGGTGATCGCGAAAACCTCGAAATCCTTGGGGGCGGTGCGATCAGGCACAACGTGGTGTTCGGTTCTTCTATGTGACAGCGGAACGCGATCGCAGCGCTTTGGAAACAAGTTGATGGCCGGCACACAATGCAGTTTGAATGCTTCCGGCGTGACGTTCGGTGCAATCTCGGACTTGTTGTCCCGAAGCAGCAGATAGACGTCCAGACTATCCGCCGTCGTGCGTTGCAGTGGTTCCGACAGCCCGGAGACCTCAATAAAGAGGTTCCGTTCGGGCATCGCGAAATATTCTTGCAAGAGACGGTAGCCATCGAACGACGGGCGCGGCGTTGGCAATAGCGCCTCATCAGGTTCCAGACCTCGGGAGGCCACAGGCGCACTGAGCGGGACCACCCAGTCATCCCGCCGATCCACGGACCGCGCGACCACCGTCGCTGGTTTGGCACAGAGCATTTCGAACAACGTCCAGCTGGTGCTGACTTGCCCGCCAAGAAAGAACACCAGCCGATCCAGTGGCAGCTCTTTGATGGGCTGCTTGCCATGCCGGGTCAGCCGTAGCCGGACCGCAGCACGCGCCTTGGGGTCCTTTGCAACACCCGCCGCAACCAAAGCACCTCTGCCATCGATGTATTCGGCCTCGGTCACACTGATGGGCCAAAGGTCAAGAGCGCTTGCGGTTCGGAACTGGCAGGGCTTTTGCGCGCCCGGCACTGGCTTTGAACGCAACACGGTATGACGCGGCAGAGTATACCCGGCGACCAGATCCGCGTTCTCCATATCCGGCGTCAATTCAGCCACCATCATGGATGGCGTCGGAGCTAGAAAATGTGGAAACACCACATCCAGCAGGTGATTGGTAAAAGCAGGGTATTGGAGCTCAAGCTCAAGCTGTACACGCGCCGTGAGAAAAGCTGTGCCTTCCAGCAACCTCTCAACATATGGATCGAGAATTTCCAACCCGTCCATCCCAAGGCGAGACGCAATCTTGGGATAGCTTGTCGCGAATTCCGCACCCATCTCACGGAGGAATGCAAGCTCGGTTTCATAGTGTCTGAGAAGCCGGGTATCCAATCGAGATCACCCCCCGTACTCTAGCGACACATGGCCGGTGGTGGTATCGAACTGGCTGCGCAGGTAAAGCTCGGCCGGAACAGGCTCTGCCCACATATCCGCAATAATGTCGAACACAATTGTGGACTCGCGCTTTTCATCATCAGTGCGACTTACCACGCTCAAGGTTCCGTCGATCAGACGTGGTTCAAAGAACTCGACCGCCTTTCGAATTGCATCCCGTACCGCAACAGCACGCTCTTTATTGGCAAAATCCCCGGTCGAGTCCGGGACGCCGTAATTTACAACCGAGCGGGCAACATTTGGATATCGCTCAGTGTCGATTTGCGAGTCCAGATTTCCGGTGTTTAGCAGCCAGCCCAGATCGCGCTGAATGATCTCTCTTAATCGGCGAATATCAATCACGCGGTCAGAAGGATTTTCCGACGTCTTCTCTGGGGCGTCATCAGTGAGGCGGTCAAGAATAGACGGCTGGAGCCGCTCTGTCAGTGTTCGGTCAGCCATCAACCTCGACCTCGCCTTCGGCATCTGCAGATACCGGGGCAAATTGGAAATTGCGGGTGTCCATTAGAGACACTTCAGATGTGTCCGTCGCCAGCAGACGCTGCCCAAGACCCGCGAATGTTTCGCTTCCCAGATCTTCCCATTCCGTCACGCGGGACAATTTCATCGCGTCACTTCCGCGCTCTGCGGTTCCGGCATATCGCGTCGGGATCAAACCAACCAGTTCGCCGCCATTATTCAGGGTCAAGTTGGCTGCTGTCCAAACCGTGTCACGCAAATCTTCCGGCGCTTCAATCCGCAGGCTCGACAACACATTGAACGGCATCCAGAAATATTTGCCATTCACGATGATCTCAAGAACTGGCCCCAGCCGCATATCGGCATCAGCAATCCATTCGAAATCCTGTCCATCCAGACTGCCCGACGTTGTCGGCGCTTTTTCAAACGCCTCTTCACGCAACTCTGCAGCACGATCGGGTTGCCCCTGAGCAAGCGCCTTGAGGCCCTGCGCCAAAAGCGCGACCCAATCTTGCGGCTCGCCAAATATCAACGGGTCCTTGTCACCCACAAAGACTTTTTCTCTGAAAACCTCGCAAATGATCGCTTCCCGGTATGTTTGCGCCATCGGCAGCGCACCGGCATCAAGTTGCGCCGACAGTTTAAGTTGAGCTACCGCGCGCTTCCAATCTCCGATCACACACAGCAACTGGAACAGGAAAACCCTGAGTTTCGCATCGTCCGGTTTTGCGCGTACCGAGTCTTGCAAGCTCGCCAGAGCGCCAGACAGATCACCCGCCTTGAGCAGGTCTGTTGCTGCATTCTGCATATTCCTGATCCATTCTTTGCAGTCAGAAAAGAGGGCAGCCACCCGCTAAAACATGAGCGGGTGACTGAGAGCTGAAAGCAAGATCAGAGCTTCTTGTTCGCCTCGATATCGTAGTTGAAGACCTTCGCAGCTTCGCTGCTGCCGTCTTTCTTCTGTTCTTTGTATTCAAATTTGATTTTAGCAAAGTTCAGAGTGACGTTTTCTGTCAGACGGTCCTCACCACCCGAACCTCCCGTCGATACCGACGTGACCAGAATATCTGTCATGGTGATTTTGATGTATTCCAATGGCTTCGAGCCGGCCTTGCGGACGATCAAGGTACCTTCGGGGATGTGGTCGCCACATGCGACGTTTGTCATCAGAATGGGCGATGCCTTATCAATCCACTTTGTGACTGAAATATCCTGGAAGTTCGCTTTACCAGCGCCGCCACCGCCACCGTGATGCATAGTGCCCGACTGGGAACAGCCCCAAGACCAAGCGAGGACATCAATCTTGTCCTTGTGTTTATCGTCTTTTGATTCTCCGGGAACATCTTTTAGGTCCAGAAACATATCGACGGCCATGACGGTCTTCCTTTCTTAATATTTGCGGCATCGTTCATCCGCGTGGGTTTGAGAATTGAAGCGCAGCAACAGAGCCGCTACGCTGGGGCTATTATTGCTTTTCAGAAGGCAGCTTCGACACGAGGCGCAAAGACACCGTGAGGCCTTCAAGTTGATAATGTGGGCGGAGGAAGAATTGAGATTTGTAGTACCCAGGGTTCTCGGGATCCGCTTGCACCTGCACCTCAGCAGAAGCCAATGGCTTTCTTGCCTTGGTTTCTTCTCCTGACGTCTCGGGGTTTCCGTCAACGTACTGCAGAATCCAATCGTTCAACCAACGCTGCATGTCATCGCGCTCTTTGAACGATCCGATTTTGTCGCGCACCATGCACTTGAGATAATGCGCAAAGCGACAGGTCGCGAAGAGATACGGCAGACGTGCGCCAAGGTTGGCGTTCGCTGTCGCATCTGGGTCCTCGTAGACTGCCGGCTTGTGAAGCGATTGCGCCCCAATAAACGAGGCCTGATCTGTGTTCTTCCGATGGAGCAGAGGCATAAGGCCAGCTTTCGCCAACTCTGCTTCACGCCGGTCACCGATTGTCACCTCGGTTGGGCACTTCATATCGACGCCACCATCGTCCGTCGGGAACGTGTGCGTGGGCAGTCCCTCAATGGTTCCGCCAGACTCGACCCCACGGATGCGGCTGCACCAGCCATATTCCTTGAATGACCGGTTCACGTTGAACGCCATACCATAGGCCGCGTTCACCCAAGCGAATTTGCTGGAATCGCCATCGCCCGTGTCTTCTTCAAAAGCGAACTCATCGACCGGGTTCGACTTGGCCCCGTAGGGCTGGCGGCCCAGGAACTTGGGCATCGCAAGGCCGATATACTTGCTGTCTTCGCTGTCTCGCAGACTGCGCCATCCCGCATATTCCGGCGTCTGGAATATCTTGGTAAGATCGCGCGGGTTCGCCAATTCGCTCCAGCTTTCGAAGTTGAGCAGCGACGGCGCAGCGGCAGCGAGGAAGGGTGCGTGCGCTGCAGCACCGATCTTGGCCATTTCACCCAACAATTCGACGTCAGGCGGCGTATGGTCGAAATAGTAGTCACCCACGAGACAGCCATAGGGCTCACCACCGATCTGGTCATATTCCTCGCCATAGAGCTTCTTGAAGATCGGAGATTGATCCCAAGCCGTCCCCTTGAATTTGCGAACAGTCTTGTGAAGGTCTTTCTTCGAGATGTTGAGAACACGGATTTTCAGCATCTCATCCGTTTCGGTATTGTTCACCAGGAAATGCAGGCCGCGCCATGCACTCTCGAGCTGCTGATACTCTTCGTGGTGGATAATCAGGTTGATCTGCTCTGAAAGTTTGCGATCAATCTCGGCGACCATCGCGCCGAGCGACAAGAGGACATCTTCTGAAATCAGATTGGCGTTTTCAAGCGCCTGTTGGGCGAGTGTTTGGACTGCCGTTTCAACTGCGGTTTTTGCCGTGTCTGTCCGTGGCTTGAATTCCTTCTGAAGCAGACTGGCGAAATCGGATTCAGAGGCCTCGGCTGCGCCGCCTTCGACCTGGGCTTCGGTTGCTTGTTCAGCCATCTCTTACTCCTCGTCCTTGGCGGCATCATCCGCGTCCGCCGGAGCAGCCTGGGCTGCCAGCGACTTGAGCAATGCCGGATCGTTCATCGTCTTGGCAATCAGTTCTTCAGCGCCCGGCTTACCGTCCATGTATGTCATCAGGTTGGACAGTTCGTTGCGCGCCTCCATCAATTTGCGAAGAGGCTCAACCTGCTTGGCGATCGCGCCCGGTGAAAAGTCGTCCATGCTCTCGAATGTGACATCCACCGACAGATTGCCTTCGCCAGTCAGCGTGTTCGGAACCGAAAACGCGGCGCGGGGCTTCATCGCCTTCATGCGGTCGTCGAAATTGTCGACATCAATCTCAAGAAACTTCCGGTCAGCCACATTGGGCTGCTCAACCTCGGACTTTCCCGCAAGATCGGACATCACCCCCATGACAAAAGGGAGCTGCACTTTCTTTTGCGAGCCATAGAGTTCCACGTCGTATTCGATCTGGACCCTCGGCGCGCGATTTCGCGCAATGAACTTCTGTGAACTGGACATAGTAATTCCCCATCTGTTGTTCGCGTTTATTTTTCTTCACAACCCGAAAGCTCCGCGCGCCGCGAAGCGCTCCATGCATCACCAGTCGCTGGATGAGCTGTCAGACTCGGTTTCTTCCTCGGTCACTCCCCCGATAAGACGGACGTTTGCGACACCCTCAGGTGCCAGATCGTTAATGATTTCCAGAAAGTCCGCGCCGACCAATCGCTTGGCGCGCTTAAGCAAAATCGGCAGCGGGCTCGACGGCTCGTGCCGCGAATAATAGTCCATGATGCGGTCAAGCGCGGCCGTCACATCCGCCCTTGTCTCAATTGAACCGGGCACACCGCTGCCGGACGCGCGGCGCCAACCTCGCCACCTTGCTCATCTTCGATGGCTTCCGGCGCTTCTGCCTCGACATATTTGGACAGAACCTTGACGATCTTGCTCAGTACCTTTTGCAGGTCCTCTAGTGACGGACCATAGCCCGGCGTCTTTTCAAGAAAGATCGCATCAATGGCGTTTACATCTTCGAAAGCGCTCGACGCTGCAGCGAAATATGCTTCAAGGTCTTCGCTCGATGTATCCGTGAATGCCGCGTCGATTTCGGACGACGACATCGGGGTTTCGTCACCCGAAGCTTCCGCCTCCCCGGTCATTATGTCTATGTCGCGCAGCGTCACCCGCCCCAGCACACGGCTGTTCGTTAGCGGAGCGGACGTGCGCAGCCCGCGGATCACCGTCGAGCGCCCTCCGAGGCCACTTACTGCGTTGATCCGCATCATCGGATCGTTGTCGTCTTCTTCATCTAGTTGAGGATGGCAGGTGTCCCAGTATTCTTCGAGACACCCACGAATATAAGACGTCATCTCGGCGAAGCCGGGCAACCCGTTGAGACGAACCTCGCTATCGGCCAGATAGACGGCCGCGCGAATGTCATGCGTGCGCTCAAGCACGACGCGCGCCTTGCTTGCGAGGTCCTTGTAGTCGGGGTCGCTGCCTTCGACGATTTCTGTCCCAGCCTGGCGCTCTTCTTCTGGCTGACCAGCAAGCTCCATCGCAATGAAATCTGGATCATACTCCAAATTCTCGCCGCTGGGCGCATCTTCTCCGAGTGATTTCAGCATATCTGACAACGTGGCAGCCTTCAGAAACTTTAAAAATAAATCAAAAGGACCCGCGCTCGGGCAACAAAACTAAACGAAGGTTATCAAGTCTTTGCGAAAAATCCAGCATAAGAATGTGACCTTGGGTAAATTTATTTGTGGACATCTTGCCCTGCGTGCGCGCAGCACTAGGGCTGCTGTCATGGACAGCGCCCCTGAGCGCTCAACAGGTCAAACAGCTTAAACCGGTTGCGCATACCGTTCGATATCATACCCAGATTGGCGCGACGCCTCGAGTAAAGGCGACCAGATCGTAGGCATCCGTTCCGACTCGGCCAAGGCAACTGCAGGACCGGTCTGCTCAGCCTCCCGTCGCCAACGCTGCGCACTGGTCCTCGTCGTATCCGAGAGATACACAGCGCCGTCGACGCGGCTGCATCCGAGGCTTGTAAAGCGGTCACCAAACCCGAGATAGGGCGCAATCAGAATCGTCCCCGGAGCTACCTGATCAATGATTCGCCGCTCCATCTCGATGATTTTGTCTTGGTCTTGAATGGGCCGATAAAAGT
>JAUIIR010000030.1 GCA_030431485.1 Alphaproteobacteria bacterium | reverse complement strand
TTCAGAACACCCCGAACACGTTGAGCGTCGATGACGGTCAGGCCGATCTCACGCCGGGTGGGGCGATGTTCAATATGATGCAGGACGCGATGCCGGGTAAGGTCGCCATTGACCTCACACCCGAGAGCGGTGCCGACACCGAGGTAGAGGAAGACGGGATTGCCCTTCACGGGTTCTGGGAACCCGATGAGCTGTTGTTCTACATCGCGGCCACGGACGAAGATGGCGCTGACACTGTCGTCGATTTCTCTGGCTTGGTGAGCGATACGGGCCGGGTCGAGATCTCGGTTCTGGGTGTCGCCGACGGTGCGCCGGTCGGCGACAGCGCCTCGGACGCGGTTGTCGAGACTATCGATCCGGCGTTGGTTCTCGATGGGACCGATCTTTCGGTCCAGATGGATCAGGGCGAGATCATGCAGGTGCGGATGTTCGGCTTTACTCCGTCACAGGATTTCCAGGATGTGATTTCTGACGAATCCCCAGAAGATTTGCCGGATCCGCTGATCGACGATTTTGCAGAAGAGCTTGCACCGATCGAAGCCGCGCCGGAACCTGACCCCGAACCGATTAACTTCCCGACAGTTGCTGTAACAGCAGGCACTGACGAGATATTGGCGTTTGAAGAGGCTCAAATGGCCGACGAGAGTGAGGCTGAGGACGCGGATGATGATGCTGGCGGGATGGCCGATCTGATGATGCTTCTGCCGTTCCTCGGCATTCTGTCGGTGTTCATGTGATCCAAGGGACGGCGCCTGTCGTCCCTTCAAATCGGCGGCAGCGCTTAGCGCACCACAATCTCGTCGCTGCGGATCATACCAAGGATGTCGCGGGCGCGTTCATCCAGCAAATCCAAATCAAGGTAGGTATCTGACAGACGACGCGTGAGGTTTTCCATCCGGGCCACTTCTGTCTGCAGGTCCTGTAGTTCGGCTTCGAGTGTGCGCGTTTCGACAACGATCTCAGCGCGGCGGAAAACGCCGTAGTCGCCCTGAACAGCCGCAAAGATAAAATAGGCCCCCACGCAGAAACAGCCTGCGAAAAACACAAGTCCCCCAAGGGCCGGTCGTGTGCGGTGTTGCGTCATTATCTGCCTCTGATCGCACCTCTTGTCGGGTGCGTGCGGTCACAATTGCACAGGGGACTCCGCGTGGGAATTCCCCTGTATCTTTTTTCCTCAAAAACACGCAGGAAGCCGCGTGGCTGTTGCCTTCAGGACTCGCCTCTTGGGCTGGATCAACCCAAAGCTGCGACGCCGGGCAGGGTTTTGCCTTCCATCCACTCAAGAAATGCGCCACCCGCGGTCGAGATGTAGGTGAAGCTTTCCGACGCGTCCGCCTTGTTCAGCGCTGCGACAGTGTCGCCGCCACCGGCAACCGAGATCAGCTTGCCCGAACGGCTGAGGCCCGCTGCATAGGCTGCCGCCGCATTCGTGGCTGCGTCGAAGGGTGGAATTTCGAACGCGCCAAGCGGGCCGTTCCAGATCAGCGTTTTCGCGCGGTCAAAGGCCTGACAGATATGCGCCACACTGTCGGGGCCCGCGTCGAGGATCATCGCATCGGATGGACAGTCCTCGGTCTTGACCGTTTCGGCATCTGCTCCGGCCTTGAATTCACGCGCGACAACAACATCCCGCGGCAAAAGCAGTTCGCAGCCGGTTGTCGCCGCTTTTTCCGCAATGGTGCGGGCGGTGTCGGCCAGATCATGCTCGCAGAGCGATTTACCCACGTCCACGCCTTGCGCCGCAAGGAAGGTGTTCGCCATGCCGCCGCCGATCACGAGAATGTCGACCTTTTCAATGAGGTTCGACAGCAGGTCCAGCTTGGTTGACACTTTCGCGCCACCCACAACAGCCACCACCGGGCGCTCTGGATTGCTGAGAGCGGCTTCAAGCGCGCGCAGTTCCGCCTCCATGAGACGACCGGCGCAGGAGGGCAGCAGATGCGCCACGCCCGTGGTCGAGGCATGGGCGCGATGTGCGGCCGAGAACGCATCGTTGCAGAACACGTCGCCGAGAGAGGCAAGAAATCCGGCCATTTGGGGATCGTTGGCTTCTTCCATAGGCGTGAAGCGGGTGTTTTCCACCAGAACAACCGCATCGGCGGGCAGGGCGTCGATCTCTTCACGCGAAGGACGTTCCATAAACGTCACGCTCCGGCCAAGCGCTTCTTCCAGCGCCGGCTGTACCAGGCGTAGGCTCATCTCGGGGTTTGGTTTGCCTTTAGGGCGGCCAAAATGCGCCAGCAGGATGGGTGTGCCGCCCTTGGACAGAATATCGTTGATCGTCGGTACGATGTGGGTGATGCGGGTGGCGTCCGTCACCTGACCGTTGTCCAATGGCACGTTGATATCCACACGCGTCAGCACGCGCTTGCCGGCAAGTTCCATGTCGTCGAGCGTCTTCCAGGCCATCTGCCCCTCCTGATCTGAGTCCGTTCCGTGATGGCGTTGTGGCGCGCTGAGGTCAATGCGGTCCTTGGCAATCCGCTGGTCGCGCTTTAAGTCTTGCCGCAACTTTATATCTGAAGGAGTGCGGCATGGCCGAGATCAAAGACCCCGAAAACACCATCCTGATCGAGCTGAAGGACGGCACCGTCACCATTGAGTTGTTGCCTGACGTGGCCCCCAAACATGCCGAGCGCATGAAAGAACTGGCCCGCTCCGGTGCCTATGACAACGTGTGTTTCCATCGGGTGATCGACGGCTTCATGGCTCAGACCGGCGATGTTGAGCATGGCGACATGGAAGACGACTTCAACCTGCGTCGCGCTGGTACGGGTGGGTCGGACCTGCCGGACCTGCCGGCAGAATTCTCCAAGCTGTCGCATGACCGGGGCACATTGGGCGCGGCGCGCTCGCAGAACCCGAATTCGGCCAATTCACAGTTTTTCATCAACTTCAAAGATAACCATTTCCTCAACGGTCAGTACACGGTCTATGGCCGCGTGATTTCCGGCATGGAGCATGTGGATGCCATCACCCGTGGTGAGCCGCCTGCGAACCCGGACCGGATGATCTCGGTTAAGGTGGCCGCTGATGCGTAAGCTAGCGATTGCCCTCTCTCTGCTGGCGTCTCCGGCGCTGGCCACAGGTCTGCAGATCGAGGTTGCGGGCGAGGCCAATGGCACCGTGACCATCGACCTGTTCGAAGACGTGGCCCCGCAGCACGTGGCACAGATCACCGCTTTGGCGGAAGAGGGTGCCTATGACGGCGTTGTCTTTCACCGCGTGATTGACGGCTTTATGGCGCAGACTGGCGATGTCGAGTTCGGCAAGATCGACGGCGGCGACATGCGCATGGCGGGGCGAGGCGGCTCAGACCGTCCGGACCTGCCAGCGGAGTTTTCCGACCTGCCGTTTGATCGCGGTGTCGTCGGCATGGCGCGGTCGCAGAACCCCAATTCCGCCAATTCGCAGTTCTTCATCATGTTCCAGGAAGGCTATTTCCTGAACGGTCAGTATACCGTTGTGGGTGAAGTGACTGAGGGCATGGATGTGGTCGACACGATCAAGCGCGGCGAAGGTCGCAATGGCGAAGTCATAGGCCGTCCTGATGTGATGAGCACGGTGACTGTGACCGAATAATCTTTCCGTGCGTGGCCCGGACCGGGCCACGCACAGGGTTTGCCGTCGCCGCCATTGGGTGGCACCAGCGATGGGCGGAGTTTGCAAAGTTTCACCTCCGCTACAGGGGTTTGCAGTTTTGCAAATGCAGTTTGCGTATTTGTAAAAAGAAGAAGCCGGGGTCGCGCGCTGTCACAGCTGCGTGTGCAAGGCTGTGCAGGAAGTCGGGATTGCGGCAGGCTGAGAGCATCTGGAGGAGATGTCCCATGCGTGTTTCGATCCTGAGTATGATCCTGTCGCTTCTGTTTGCGGCCTCTGTTTCGGCAAGTCCGGAATTCTGGCGGCATGAATGGCCACAAACCAATTTCGAAAAGACCTCTGTGCCAAACTGGGTGGAAATCCTGTCGGGCGGCCCACCGAAGGACGGCATCCCGGCTCTGGATGATCCATCTTTTGTCCGAGCATCCGACAAGACCGGAATCGCCCCAACCGAGCCAGTGATCACTTTGGAAATGGGTGATACCGCGCGGGCCTATCCCATCCGCTATCTGACCTGGCATGAAATCGTGAACGATGTTGTTGGCGGCGTACCGGTGGCGGTGACATTTTGCCCGCTGTGCAATTCGGCGCTGATATTTGACCGGAGGGTAAACGGTCGGGAATTGCGCTTTGGCGTGTCGGGCAAGCTGCGGAACTCGGACATGATCATGTATGACCGCGAAACCGAAAGTTGGTGGCAGCAGGCGCTTGGCGAGGCCATTGTCGGCGAATTGACCGGAGCGCAACTGGAAACGCTGCCAAGTTGGATGGAAAGCTGGGCTGAATTTATCGACCGTCATCCGGATGGATTGGTAATGGCAGAGCCGGATTATAACCGCGACTACGGACGCAATCCGTATGAAGGCTATGACAGCTCGACCCGGCCGTTCCTCTATTCCGGTGAACTCCCGCCGCACGGCCTTGATGCGCTGGAGCGGGTCGTACGCGTGGGCGACCGGGCCTGGCCGATGGCACGGCTGGCCCGTGAAGGGGAACTGCGCGAGGCGGGTGTGGTGATTTCCTGGACGTCCGGGCAGGCGTCGGCGCTGGACACCGCGCGGATCGGAGCGGGGCGCGATATTGGGTCTATCCGCGTGCGCGACGCACAGGGCCGCGACGTGCCGCACGACGTGTTATTCGCCTTCGCTTATCACGCCTTCTGGCCGGACGGGCAGTGGATGCTGGGAAATTGAGTCGGCGCTGGGGCGCGCCGGGTCAAGGGCTTAACCGAGTTTGACCAGCGCGTGGCGCTTTTTCCCCGCGCTGAGTTTGATCGGGTTGGCCAGTGCGGTTGCGTCTATCATCAGGCCCGCATCTGTGAGCGGTGCATCGTCGATCTTGGCTCCGTTCTCCGCAATCAGGCGCTTGGCCTCTTTGCCGGATTTGGCCAGACCGGTTTTGACGATCAACTGTACAATCGAGATGCCATCGCCGATGTCTTCTGAGGTGAGCGCCACAGTGGGAAGATCATCCCCGATGCCACCCTTCTCGAACACTTCGCGCGCTGTGGCTTCAGCCGCAGCCGCAGCCTCAGCCCCGTGGCAGAGCTTTGTCACCTCATTTGCCAAAATGATCTTGGCGTCATTGATCTCAGACCCCTCAAGCGTACCCAGACGGTCACATTCCTCGACCGGCAATTCGGTATAGAGCTTGAGGAACCGGCCCACATCGGCGTCGGTGGTGTTGCGCCAGAACTGCCAGAACTCATAGGGGCTCAGCATGTCGGCGTTGAGCCACATCGCGCCACCCTGGCTTTTACCCATCTTCTTGCCATCGCTGGTGGTCAGCAACGGAGAGGTGAGACCGTAGATCTCGTGATCCAGCACGCGGCGGGTCAGGTCGATCCCGTTGACGATATTGCCCCACTGGTCCGAACCGCCCATCTGCAGAAGACAGCCATAGCGGCGGTTCAGTTCGAGGAAGTCGTAGGCCTGCAGGATCATGTAGTTGAATTCGAGGAAGGACAGCGATTGCTCGCGATCCAGCCGCGACTTCACGCTCTCGAACGACAGCATTCGGTTGACGCTGAAATGCCGCCCGATGTCCCGCAGGAATTCGAGATAGTTCAGCCCGTCCAGCCATTCGGCATTGTTTAGCATGATCGCGTCCGTCGGCCCGTCGCCATAGTCGAGGTACTTGGCGAAGACCTGCTTCATGCCCTCGATATTGTCGTCGATCTGTTCCGGCGTCAGCAGCGGGCGCTCGTCCGCGCGGAAGCTGGGATCGCCCACCTTGGTGGTGCCGCCGCCCATGAGGGTGATCGGCTTGTGCCCGGTCTTCTGCAGCCAGCGCAGCATCATGATGTTGAGCAGATGCCCTACATGCAACGACTTCGCCGTTGCGTCATAGCCGATATAGGTCGGCACCACCCCGTTGATCAGCGCCTCGTCCAGGCCTTGATAATCGGTGCAATCGGCCAGAAAGCCACGCTCCATCATGACACGCATGAAGTCCGATTTGGGATGGTAGGTCATTGGGTTGCCTCGTTATAGAATGGTGCGGGCAGCTATACGCAGGGTGGTGGCAAAGGTGAAGGGCAAGTTGGCAGATCCGATCTGGGCCTTGGGGGCGATGTCGGGAACATCTCTGGATGGCGTTGATGCCGCTCTGGTGCGGACGGACGGGGCAACCATTTCGGAGTTCGGCGCGTGCGGGTATCGGGCGTACGCGACTGACGAGCAGGCGGTGTTGCGTGCGGCTTTGGGCAAATGGCCGGGGGAGGATCTGAACGCCGCAGCGAACGTGGTTTTGGACGCTCACGTGGCAGCGCTGAGCGGGTTCGACGCGGAACTGGTGGGCTTTCACGGTCAGACTCTGGCGCACGAGCCGCGCGGTCGTGGCACCCATCAGTTGGGCGACGGCGCTGCGTTGGCACAGGCGCTGGGGCGGACGGTGGTATGGGATTTCCGCTCAAACGATGTGGAACTGGGCGGCGAGGGCGCCCCGCTTGCGCCGTTCTTCCATTGGGCCTGCGCAAAATGGATCGATGCGGACGCGCCGCTGGCTTTTCTGAACCTCGGCGGGGTGGGTAATCTGACCTGGATTGACCCGCGATCATCTGCGCCTGAGGACGACGGCGCGTTACTTGCGTTCGACACCGGTCCCGCCAACGCGCCAATCAACGATTTGATGATGGAACGACGCGGCCTCGCGTTTGACGCGGACGGCGCGTTGGCCTCGAAGGGCGAAGTTGTTGCGGGCGCTTTGGAGCTTTTTCTGGAGGAAGGATATTTTCGCAAGATACCGCCCAAATCACTGGACCGAAATGACTTTTCGCTCATGCTGGATTTGGTGAGGGAACTCGACGACGCTGATGCCGCAGCCACCATGACCGCGATGGCGGCGGCGGCTGTGATGCAGGGGATGGAGTATTGCCCGACCCCTCCGGACCGCGTGCTGGTGACCGGCGGGGGACGCAAAAATCCGGTGATGATGGCGATGCTTGAAAGTGCGCTCGATTGCCCGGTGCACCCGGTTGAGGCTGTTGGTCTGGATGGTGACATGCTGGAGGCGCAGGCTTTTGCCTATCTCGCGGTGCGCGTCATACGGGGATTGGCGACATCTGCCCCCGGAACCACCGGCGTGCGCGCGCCGGTTGGAGGCGGGCAGATATCGCGGGTCTGAGATGCGCGTGTAAACCTTCGGAATTTTGCGGTTTTGTGACGGATAGTGATTGGGGCTCTGCCCCAAAGCCCGGGATATTTAGAAAACAAAGAAGCAAGGTTTTCTTAACCTGACCAGCCTATCCATATGTCGCGGTACAGGCGGGGACGCCGATGACCGTAAACGAAGAAGCCCCCTGCCAGTTGGCCGGGGGTAACTCGCATGCTTCTTTGTTTTGAAAATATCCCGGGGTGCGCGAGGGGCTGGCCACTCGCTTGCCGTACGGATCAGCCGCCGGTGTGGCTCATATGGCGCGACACGCGGCCATCTACGGTTTGACGGGAATAGTCGAAGTCGTGGCCCTTTGGTTTCATGGCAATAGCGTCGCGAATTGCCTGTTCCAACGGAGCATCGCTGTTGGGATGGTTGCGCAGAGCCGAGCGCAGATCGGCGTTGTCTTCCTGTCCGAGACACATAAAAAGCTCGCCGGTACAGGTCAGGCGTACGCGGTTACAGCTTTCACAGAAATTGTGTGTCAGCGGCGTGATAAAGCCGATCTTTTGGCCGGTTTCCTCGACCCGGACATAGCGGGCCGGGCCGCCGGTGCGTTCGGGCAGGTCGGTCAGGGTATATTTTTTGCGCAGTTCGTCGCGCAGGTCGCTGAGTTTCCAGTACTGGCCGAGACGGTCTTCGTTGCCGATATCGCCCATCGGCATGACCTCAATGAAGGTGAGATCCATGTCGCGATCATGGCACCATTCAGTGAGGGTGAATAGCTCGTCCTCGTTGAAGCCTTTGAGCGCCACGGTGTTGATCTTCACCCGCAGACCCGCGTTTTGTGCAGCGTCGATGCCTTTGAGAACCTGTGGCAAGCGACCCCAGCGGGTGATGTCGGCGAATTTCTGTTCGTCCAGCGTGTCGAGCGAGATGTTCACGCGGCGCACACCGGCCTCGTACAGATCTCCTGCGAAACGTTCGAGCTGGGAGCCGTTGGTGGTCAGCGTCAATTCCTTGAACGTTCCCGCCTCCAGATGGCGCGTCATTGACCGGAAGAAGGTCATGATGTCCCGGCGCACAAGCGGTTCGCCGCCTGTAATGCGCAGCTTTTCGACCCCAAGGCGGATGAAGGTCGAGCACATCCGGTCAAGCTCTTCAAGAGTCAGAAGCTCTTTCTTGGGCAGAAAGGTCATGTTTTCCGACATGCAGTACACACATCGGAAATCACATCGGTCGGTCACGGACACGCGCAGGTAAGAGATTGCGCGCTGGAAGGGATCAACAAGCGGTATCATGCCGGGGAGCCTAGCGTTTTGGCTGTGGCTGAGCAAGTATGCGCGGGACAGGAAATGCGGCACCAAGGTCGGAGTGGCGAATGAAAAGAAGTGTAGGCGTTTTGAGCCTTTGCGGGTTGCTCGGGGCCTGTGGATCACTGGGTGGCGGGGTGTTTCAAACCCCGGTGGAGAATGATGGGCAAACGCGGCCAAGCGCGCGGCCGGACAGCCTGGACACCACGGTGCGGCGACCGCCGGGCACGGCGCGAACGGTGGACGAGTTTGACACCACGACAGCGGAAGAGCGAGCCGCGGCCTCTGCGTCGGCTGCCGACACCAAAGGACAGGCTCTGGGCACCACAATCGTCTCTTTGGGCGATCCGGCGCAGCCGGGTTTCTGGTTGGAGACCGCGCTGGTCCGCGCTCCGGGCAAGGGGCGCGTGCTCTATCCCGCGACGGGTGAGCAGGTTCAGGTGGACTTGCGTCCCCTCGCAGAGGGGGGCAGCCGCTTGTCCTTGCCCGCGATGCGGTTGCTTGGCGTGTCGCTGACTGAACTGGTCGAGGTTGAGGTCTTCTCAGAGGGGTAAACGGCGCGCCGCCTCTTTGTGGGCGAAGGATTTGAGACGACCGCCATATGTATCGAGAAAGGCGCGCGTGCGGTCGGGGTCATGTTTGGAAAGATCCCGCAGCCACCAAGCGACGGCTTTTTGGATAAACCAGTCCGGATCGTCCACATAGGTTGCAGCCCAACCGAGAACACGGTCTCGTACCTGTTCTTCATCGGGGGTGGGATGGTTCTGTTTCGTCCATGGCAGGGTGATGACCAGCGCTGCTCGGCGTTTCCACATGTGATCACTGGTGATCCATGTCTCAACGCTGTCGAGCCGCGATGCATCGGCGGTCAGGCGGCGTTGCCCGGCCATGCAGGCGTGATCCGCAATCGCCCAACTGTCGAAATCCGATACCCAGGATTGGATCAGCGCCCATGCACCGTCGTCTGACGGCTTGATCCGTGCCTGTGTCAGCAGCTTTGCACCGGCGACGCGGGCTTCGAAGATATTGGTGTCCCAAAGTGCCTGGGCCAGACCCAATCGCGCCTTGAGGTCGAGTGACTGCCGCCAACCGCGCGCCAGAGCATCGGTTTCCGGATTGGCCACACCAAGATAGGGGCGGTCGATCTTGTGATAGGCGGCCATCTGCGAGGCACGGCCCGGTTCCGCCGCGTTACGCAACTCAGCAAGTGCCTCGTCCAACGTCATTCGACAGTGACGGATTTGGCAAGATTGCGCGGTTGGTCCACGTCCGTTCCTTTGGCTATTGCCGCGTGATAGGCGATCAATTGCGCCGGAAGTGCGTAGAGCAGTGGCGAGAGCGTCGGATCGACAGGCGGCATGATAATGGTGCGCCAGACATCTTCGCCAGCAGCCTCTGCACCCGCTGCATCGGTGATCAGGCACACTTTGCCGCCGCGGGCCATCACCTCTTGCATGTTGGACACGGTCTTTTCAAATAATGCGTCCCGGGGTGCCATGACAATCACCGGTACGGTTTTGTCAATCAACGCTATTGGGCCGTGCTTCAGTTCGCCTGACGCATAAGCCTCGGCATGTATGTAGCTGATTTCCTTAAGTTTAAGGGCGCCTTCTAGTGCGAGAGGGTACATCAGGCCACGGCCGAGGAAAAGCACATCGCGTGCCTCTGCAATTTTGTGGGCGGCGTCCGCCATTGTCCCGTCGCGGTCAAGCGCCGCGTTGAAGAGACCCGGCAAAGCGCGCAATTGGGTGAGCTTCTCGTCCAGCGCTTCGGCGCTTAAAATGCCGCGTGACACGGCTGCATGCAGCGCCAGAAGCAGCAGGGTGTTGAGCTGGCAAGTGAAGGCTTTTGTGGAGGCCACGCCCACTTCAACACCGGCATGGATCGGCAGTGCGACGTCGCTTTCCCGAGCGATTGAGCTTTCTGCGACATTCACCACCGACATGATGCTCTGGGCGCGCCCTTTGCAGTAGCGCAGAGCGGCGAGCGTGTCAGCGGTCTCGCCTGATTGCGAGACAAACAGAGCAACGGTGCCGCCGGGGATCGGCGGTTCCCGGTAGCGGAACTCGGATGCGATATCGACCTCGACCGGCAGCTGCGCAAGCTGTTCGAACCAGTACTTCGCGGTCAGACAGGCGTAGAACGCGGTTCCGCAAGCGACCATCGTCAGACGCTCGACCTTGGTGAAATTGGGCAATGTCTTGGGCAGAAGGATCCTGTTGCCGTCGAGATAGGCGCGCAGGGCGTCGGCAAGAACGGTCGGCTGTTCGGCGATTTCCTTGGCCATAAAGTGTTTGTAGCCAGCCTTGTCGACCCGCGTGGCATCGGTGTTAATGGTGCGGCTTTCCCGAGTGACCCGCGCGCCGCTTTCATCGAAGATATCCACCGTCTGGCGTGTCAGTACAGCACAGTCGCCTTCTTCGAGATAGGTGACGGTGTCGGTCATCGGCGCAAGCGCAATGGCGTCCGAACCGACAAACATTTCACCATCGCCATGCCCAATGGCCAAGGGGCTGCCCTTGCGGGCGGCGACGATCAGATCGTCCTCCCCATCGAACAGAAATGCCAGCGCGAAGGCCCCCTCCAGCCGGGCAAGACAGGCGCGGGCGGCGTCAACATGGCTCATTCCCTGGCGCATGTAATGGTGCGTCAACAGGGCGACGGTTTCGGTATCGGTGTCGGTCTCCGGTGTGATTTGATGCGCCGCCAATTCTGCGCGCAGGTCTTTGTAGTTCTCGATGATACCATTGTGGACGACGGCCACCGGGCCGGATTTGTGCGGGTGGGCGTTCTGCGTGTTCGGTTCCCCATGTGTGGCCCAACGTGTGTGGCCGATACCGGATTTGCCGGGAAGTGGATCATGTACCAGCAGGTCCGACAGGTTCACCAATTTGCCAACCGCACGGCGGCGGTCCAGAGCACCATCGTTGACGGTGGCGATCCCGGCGCTGTCATAGCCGCGATACTCCAACCGCTTCAAAGCTTCGACCAAAAGCGGGGCCGCCTCGTGTTGGCCCAGTACGCCGACAATACCACACATATACTTAACCCTTTGCCTGTTTGGCTTTTTTGGCGCGCAAGATACTGAACAGCTTGCGCGCAAATCCCTGTTTGTTGGTCTGCTCGGTGCGGGAAATTGCCATCGCGCCATCCGGCACGTTTTTTGTCACAACGGTGCCTGTGGCCGTCATCGCTTCATCACCCACGGTCACAGGTGCAACGAGTAGCGTGTTGGAGCCGATAAAGCTGTCGCGGCCAATCGTTGTCTTGTGCTTCATCACGCCGTCATAATTGCAGGTGATTGTGCCTGCGCCGATATTCGAGCGGGCGCCAATTTCGGCATCGCCTACATAGGTGAGGTGATTGACCTTGGCGCCCTCGTCAATGCTGGCGTTTTTGATCTCGACGAAATTGCCGATATGAACGTCTTCAGCAAGCTCTGCTCCGGGGCGCAGCCGTGCGAAGGGGCCAACCGAGGCACCGCGGCTGACATGCGCGCCTTCAAGATGGCTAAAGGCTCGAATGCGTGCTCCGGATTCAACCGTCACACCGGGGGCGAAAACAACGTTGGGCTCTATCTCGGCGTCGCGACCGATGATCGTGTCGAAGGACAGGAAGACTGTTTCGGGGGCCTGCATCATCACCCCGTCTTCGATCAGACTTAGGCGTTTAGAGCGCTGAAACAGCGCCTCGGCAGCGGCCAGTTCAGCGCGGGAGTTGATGCCCAATGTCTCGGATTCGTCGCAAGAGACGGCAGTTGCCGAGAGACCGCGTGCATTGGCAATGCCGACGATGTCCGGAAGGTAGTATTCGCCCGAAGCGTTGTCGTTTCCGACCGCGTCCAACAGATCGAATAGTGTCGCTGAGTCTGCGCAAATAACCCCAGAATTACAGAGTGTTATTGCGCGCTCTTCTGCTGAGGCGTCTTTGTATTCGACGATCCGGTCCAGAGTATTGCCCTGCATCACCAAACGTCCGTATCTTCCGGGGTCAGCCGCGTTGAAGCCAAGCACAACAACATCATGTTGCGTGCGTGCGGCGATCATCTTTTCAAGTGTGTCGGTGGTGATGAAGGGTGTGTCACCATAAAGAACGACGACGTCACCTGAAAAATCAGCCAACGCTTCGCGTGCCTGAAGGACCGCGTGGGCCGTGCCCAGCTGTTCGGCCTGACGGACCGCAATGGCGTCCGGGTCAAAATCATGTGCAGCCGCCTCAACCTGGTCTGCGCCGTGACCCGTCACCACCACTACACGCTCGGGCTCCAAAGCCGAGGCCGAGAGCATTGCGTGGTGCAAAAGAGGGGCGCCACCGACCTTGTGCAGGACTTTTGGCAGGTCCGAATCCATGCGGGTGCCTTTGCCCGCAGCAAGAATGACCAAGGCTATGCTCATCAGGTTTCTCTTTTTCTTTTGCCTGATGTCCTTTTATCGGTCTGGCCCATTGCCGCAAGGCGGCTAATTTCACACAAGGTTGCGAGTTGTGACAGGAGGAACGCCGTGCGGACTGTGATTTTCGATCTCGATGGAACCTTGGCAGATACCAGCGGCGATTTGATTGCGGCGGCCAATCACTGCTTTGAGCGTATGGAGATTTCGAGCCGTCTGGACCGGGCGACCGATGCAGGCACTGCACTGCGTGGAGGAAAAGCCATGTTGACGCTGGGGCTGGAACGGGCTGGGCAGTATTCCGCCGATCTTGTCGAGCGCTGGTATCCGGAGCTGCTGAGCGCATATGGCGATGCTTTGGATGTGCATACGGTTATGTATCCTGGTGCTATGGAGGCCGTTGAGGTGCTAAAGTCACACGGCATGAGGGTCGGAATTTGTACGAACAAGCCGGAGGGTCTTGCAGAAACACTGATGACACGGCTGGGTGTGCGTGACGCCTTTGGATCGTTGATCGGTGCTGACACTCTGGCGACGCGCAAGCCGCATGCCGCGCCATATATCGCGGCAGTCGAGCGCGCAGGTGGCGCTGTGGCACAAAGCTGTTTGATCGGGGATACGAAGACGGACCGTGACACGGCGCGCGCAGCTGGCGTGGCGTGCGTTCTGGTTGGGTTCGGACCTTCAGGCGAAGACACGGCTGCGCTGGAGCCGGACGCGATTATCCAGCATTTCGATGAACTGCCCGATGTGGCGGTACGATTGTTGGGTCAATAACGCGTGGTTCTCGGGCGTATCCCGAGGACTTTCGGCAACAATTCCTTGATCATGTTCAAGCTTAACAACGTTTAGTCCGACCCATAAAGCGGCACTGTGGACATCGACACCTTGGCTGAGCCGTCTGTCAGTTCTGCTGCGTGTGCGATGTAGATCAGTGTCTGGTTCTTTTCGTCAAAGATCCGCTTCACCCGCAGTGATTTGAGGATGATCGACCTTGAGGCGCGGAAAACGTCTTCGCCGTTGTCATCGCGGTCAATGTCCCCAATTTCGATCGGGCCGGTCTGGCGGCATGAGATTGAGGCATTTGAAGGGTCCTCGAACCAATTTCCTTTACTCAACCGGTCAAAAAGGCCGCGTTCAAAATACGCGACGTGGCAGGTGACGCCTGCCACGTCAGGGTCTGCGATAGCTTCGATGATGATATCGTTGCCGACCCAATCGACCCCGATTTCGCCAACCTGCTCGGCCTTGGCGTGTGTAAAAGACAGAATGCCAAGAAGGCAGGCGGTTACAAATCGGGTCATGAATGGTCCTCAGAAGTGAATGATGCCGTACTCGCCGGTATCTGGTGTACTATCGGTGACATTCGCTTTGATCGTTTCAAACAGATACTTTGCGCTGCCATCGCTTGACCAGATTTCGGCCTCGGTCGGAGTATATTTCATCAGACGAACCGAGTCATCCTCGCGCCCGTTTTCAAACCATGCGGCAGCCATAGGGGACCATAGCTCATCCAGCTTTTCTTGGTCTTGTGAGGCCGAAAGGGTGCCCTTGATCGTGCCGTACATGCCACCGGACGAATCGCTTAGAAAGATGTCGGCCGAAGCCCCGGATTTGGCAGCGTCGAACGTATCGTGATCCGCTGCGGTGATGAACCAGATGGCGTTGTCTTCTTCACGTGTCAGTGGCGACATGGGGACTGGATTGCCTCCATTCGCGCCCAACAGCACGACATGGGTCTTGTCCAACTTGTTCCAGAAAGTCTCTTTCAAAGTTGCGGTCATGTGTGTCTCCTTTCGCAGAAATGCGGTTCCGAGAGACAACGCTGAATAGCGGCGTGAGTTCCTTGCGCTTGACCTGACGCCTGAACATCCACTAAGATTTGAACAAGTGTTCAATAAATCCGCTTGGGGAGAGGCGAATGTTCAACGCGACCATGCAGTTTGATCTGGGAGAGGACGTCAATTCCCTGAGGGAAATGGTGCATCGCTGGGCGCAGGAGCGCGTTAAGCCAATGGCCGCCGAGATAGATCAGAAGAACGCGTTTCCACCCGAGCTGTGGACCGAGATGGGTGAGCTTGGCCTGCTGGGTATCACCGTGGATGAGGAATTTGGCGGCGCCGGCATGGGCTATCTGGCGCATACGGTTGCAGTGGAAGAGGTCGCGCGGGCGTCTGCTTCAGTATCACTGTCTTACGGGGCGCATTCCAACTTGTGCGTGAACCAGATCAAGCTGAACGGAGATCCTGACCAAAAGGTAAAATATTTGCCCAAACTGATTTCCGGAGAGCATGTCGGCGCGCTGGCGATGTCGGAACCGGGGGCGGGGTCTGACGTGGTGTCGATGAAGCTGCGTGCGGAAAAGCGCAATGATCACTACCGCCTGAGCGGGAGTAAATACTGGATTACCAATGGTCCTGATGCAGATACGCTGGTGGTCTACGCCAAAACTGATCCCGATGCCGGGCCTAAGGGCATCACGGCTTTCCTGATCGAAAAGACGATGACCGGGTTCAGCACGTCACCGCATTTTGACAAGCTGGGGATGCGCGGGTCGAACACTGCTGAACTGATCTTTGACGATGTCGAAGTGCCATTCGAGAACGTGCTGGGCGAAGAGGGCAAGGGCGTGCGCGTTCTGATGTCTGGCCTTGACTATGAACGTGTCGTACTGGCGGGCATCGGGCTTGGCATCATGGCCGCCTGTCTGGACGAAATCATGCCCTACATGGCCGAGCGCAAACAGTTCGGCCAGCCTATTGGCACTTTCCAATTGATGCAGGGCAAGATGGCCGACATGTACACGGCCATGAATTCGGCCCGCGCCTATGTCTACGAGGTGGCCAAGGCCTGTGACCGGGGGGATGTGACCCGTCAGGATGCCGCCGCGTGCTGTCTTTATGCCAGCGAACAGGCAATGGTTCAGGCCCATCAGGCGGTGCAGGCGATGGGCGGCGCGGGCTTTCTGTCCGATTCACCGGTGAGCCGCATCTTCCGCGACGCCAAGCTGATGGAGATCGGGGCAGGCACCTCCGAGATCCGGCGTATGCTGGTGGGACGCGAGATGATGGCGGCGATGGGCTAGGGCCGTGCCGCGCTGGGTCTGGTGGGTGCCGCTTGGCCTCGCCACTTTGGTCGGGGCGCTGGTGGCATTTCGCTATGGCTGGATCGCAGCGACGATAACGGAGACCGATGTGATAAACTCGATGGCGACCCGCTATGTGACGCAGGATGGGGGTGAAGGCGCCAGGCCTGGCGATTGCGTCGGGTTGTCTGGGCAGGTGGCTGGTGCGTGGATCACCGTACGGTGCAAGGATCATGTATACCATGTCAGCCGCTTCGGGCGTCTGATCTCGACTGGCGGTGAGGACGGTTTTGAAAGGCCTTCGATATGACGACCGATCCGATGCTGCGTCCGGCCCCCTATGATGTGCTTTGCAAACGATTTGATTGGGACCTGCCCGCGTCTTTGAACATGGCGCATCAGGTCTGTGACGGCTGGGCCGCAACCGAACCGAACCGTCTGGCGATCATAGAGGTGACACCAGAGCGGGTGCGCCCGGTCACCTATGGGGACCTCTGGTATCGGTCGCGGCAGGTCGAGGTGGCGCTGATCGAACGCGGTGTCATGAAGGGTGACCGCGTCGGCGTTTTGCTCTCGCAATCGCCGCTTTGCGCTGCCGCTCATATCGCCGCGTGGCGGCTTGGCGCGATTTCGGTGCCGCTCTTTAAACTGTTCAAGACTGATGCGCTCCGAAGCCGGATCGAAGATGCCGGTTTGGGCGTTGTTGTGACCGACCTCGAAGGCGTGGTGCAGTTGACCGGGTTGGGGGTTGCGACTGTCACACGCAGTGATCTGGGGGCGTCATCTGGCACCCGCGCGATGGTCGAGACCGGTCCGGATGACGCGGCGGTGCTGATCTACACATCTGGCACAACAGGGGCGCCCAAGGGCGCGCTGCATGGGCATAGGGTCCTGACGGGCCATCTTCCGGGCGTTGAGATGAGCCATGATTTTCTAGGCCAGGAAGGCGACGTGATCTGGACGCCCGCCGACTGGGCATGGATCGGGGGCTTGTTCGATGTTCTGATGCCGGGGCTGGCTTTGGGGGTCCCGGTGGTTGCGGCACGGATGCCGAAGTTTTCTGTAGAAGAGTGCATGAGGATTTGCCGGGAAGGCACTGTGCGCAATGTATTTTTTCCGCCAACCGCTTTGCGAATGCTTAAGGCCGAGGGCGCGCGGATCGACGGCTTGCGCTCGGTCGCCAGCGGTGGTGAACCGCTTGGGGCCGAAATGCTGGCGTGGGGGCGCGACGCGTTCGGAGTGACGATCAATGAATTTTACGGCCAGACCGAATGCAACATGATTGTGTCCTCCTGCGGCGCGTCTTTCGACGCTGTGCCGGGGTCGATGGGTCGCGCCGTGCCAGGGCATCAGGTTTCGGTGGTCTCTGAAGACGGCTTGCCCTGCGAGGGTGAGGGTGACATCGCCGTTCGGCGCGGATCGGCGTCGATGATGCTGGAATACTGGCGCAAGCCCGAAGCAACAGTCGAGAAATATCGCGGCGATTGGATGATCACCGGCGACCGTGGGATCAAGGACGGCGACACGATCACCTTTCTTGGGCGCGAGGACGACGTCATCACGTCGGCAGGGTATCGGATTGGCCCGGCCGAGATCGAAGATTGCCTGCTCACCCATCCGGCGGTGGCGACCTGCGGCGTCGTGGGCAAGCCCGACGCGCTGCGAACCGAGATCGTGAAAGCGTATGTGGTGCTCAAAGACGGTGTTACCGCTTCAGTAACGGATCTTCAGGATTGGGTAAAAGATCGCCTCGCAAACTATTCATACCCAAGGGAAATAGAGTTTCTGGATAAGCTGCCGATGACTGTCACCGGCAAGGTGATCCGCAAAGAACTGAAAGCGCGCGCCAGTCGGGAGGACAGAGAATGACACGTTATATGGTGATCGCAGTGCTGCTCTTCGCTCCGCAGCCTGGCACAGCGCAAGACCTTAAAATCAACCAGCAGATTGTCCGCGACTGCTTCGAGAATACCGAGATCGGTGCGCTCTATCCCCTCTGTCTAGGAGAAGCATCGGGGCAGTGTCAGGAACAGCCCGGTGGATCGACGACCATAGGGATTGCCGAATGCATTCAGGCGGAAACCGCGATGTGGGACGTGATCCTGAACGAGGAATACAAATGGACGCAGATGGCGAATGAAACGGCGGACGAAGAGGGGCTGTCTCAGGTGATGGACCGCTCGGATGCGCTGCGGGACGCGCAACGGGCATGGATTGCTTTTCGCGATGCCGACTGCGCGGCGCGCTATGCGATGTGGCAGGACGGAACAATCCGCACCATCGTAGGTGCGAATTGCCACCTGACGATGACGGCGCAGCGCGCCATCGAACTGCGCGATATGCGGGGGCAATGATATGAAGCTCAGGTCACAGGCGATTGCGTCGTCGGAACAGTTCAAAGCGAACGTTGTGGCGCATCATGAGGCGCTGCGCGTCGTGCGAGAGGCGGCGGACCTGGCTGCGGCTGGCGGTGGCGAACGGGCGAGGGACCGTCACGTCTCGCGCGGCAAGATGCTGCCCCGCGACCGGGTGGCAAACCTGCTTGACCCAGGCTCGCCGTTTCTGGAGGTGGGCGCGACGGCGGCGAATGGACTTTACGACGGTGCGGCGCCTTGTGCCGGGGTGATTGCCGGTGTGGGCCGGGTGATGGGCCGTCAGGTCATGGTGGTTTGCAATGACGCCACCGTGAAGGGCGGCACCTATTACCCGATGACCGTCAAGAAGCACCTCCGCGCGCAGGAGATCGCCGAGGAAAACCATCTGCCCTGCGTCTACCTTGTGGACAGTGGTGGCGCGAACCTGCCCAATCAGGACGAGGTTTTCCCCGACCGTGACCATTTCGGGCGGATTTTCTACAATCAGGCGCGGATGAGCGCGAAGGGCATCGCACAGATTGCGGTGGTGATGGGGTCCTGTACGGCGGGCGGGGCCTATGTGCCTGCCATGTCGGACGTGACGATCATTGTAAAAGAGCAGGGCACGATCTTCCTTGCCGGTCCGCCCTTGGTGAAAGCTGCGACGGGTGAAGTTGTCACAGCCGAGGATCTGGGTGGCGGTGACGTACATACGCGGTTGTCGGGCGTGGCGGATTATCTGGCCGAGGATGATCCGCATGCCCTTGCCCTCGCACGGCGGGCGGTAGGGTCATTGAGCGGTGCGTGCGGAGCACACACCCTACGGCTAACGCCGGAGGATCCTGCGTATGATCCGGACGAGATCTTCGGTGTCGTGCCGGGCGATCTCCGCACGCCCTATGACATACGCGAGGTGATCGCGCGGGTGGTGGACGGTTCTTACTTTGATGAGTTCAAACCGCGCTTCGGGGAGACACTGGTGACCGGTTTCGCCCATGTTGACGGCTGGCCGGTAGGGATCGTCGCCAACAACGGCGTGCTGTTTTCCGAGGCCGCGCAGAAGGGTGCGCATTTCGTTGAGCTTTGTTCGCAGCGTAAGGTCCCGCTCGTCTTCCTGCAGAACATCACCGGCTTCATGGTGGGTCGCAAATACGAGAACGAGGGCATCGCGCGGCATGGGGCAAAGATGGTGACAGCCGTGGCCTGTACCTCGGTGCCGAAGATCACGATGCTGGTTGGTGGCTCTTTCGGAGCAGGCAATTATGGCATGGCTGGGCGGGCCTATCAGCCGCGCTTTCTGTGGACTTGGCCGAATTCGCGCATCAGCGTTATGGGCGGTGAACAGGCGGCGGGTGTGTTGGCGACGGTCAAGCGAGACGCGTTGGAGAAACGCGGCGAGACGTGGTCGGCTGAGCAGGAAGCGGCGTTCAAGAAACCCACGGTGGATATGTTTGAGCAACAGGCGCACCCGCTTTATGCCTCTGCCCGGCTTTGGGATGACGGGATTGTCGACCCGCGCAAAACCCGCGCTGTGTTGTCGCTGTCTCTGGAGGCGGCTTTGAACGCGCCAATCGAGGACACGCGGTTTGGCGTGTTTCGCATGTAATTGGGGGATCAGCCCCCCAAACCTCAGGTCACATTGGGGGGCCAGCCCCCCAAACCCCCCGGAATTTACGGGCAAGATGAAGAGAAGCGGTGGTGCGAAATGTTTGACACGATCCTGATAGCGAACCGGGGCGAGATTGCCTGTCGGGTGATCGATACCTGCCGCCGTCTCGGCGTCCGGACTGTGGCGGTGCATTCGGATGTGGACGCGCAGGCGCGCCATGTGGAGATGGCGGATGAAGCGATCTCGCTCGGGGGGGCGTCGCCAGCCGAAAGTTATCTGCGCGGAGATGCCATCATCGCGGCAGCACAGGCGACTGGCGCGCAGGCGATCCATCCGGGCTATGGGTTCTTGTCAGAGAACCCCGACTTCGTGGAGGCGGTCGAAGCCGCGGGCTTGGTCTTTATCGGGCCATCTGCTTCTGCAATCCGGGCAATGGGCCTGAAAGACGCAGCAAAGGCCTTGATGGCCGAGGCGGGCGTGCCGGTTGTTCCGGGCTATCACGGCGAAGATCAGGATCCCGGTCATCTCGAAGTGGAGGCCGCAGAGATCGGGTATCCAGTGCTGATCAAGGCCGTGGCCGGCGGCGGGGGCAAAGGGATGCGTCTTGTTGAGCGCCCCGGGGATTTTGTCAGCGGCTTGGAAAGCGCCAAGGCGGAAGCGCGGGGCGCGTTTGGCAATGATGCGGTGCTCATCGAGAAATACATCACCAGCCCGCGCCACATCGAGGTGCAGGTTTTTGGCGATGGAACACAGGCGGTGCATCTCTTTGAGCGCGATTGCTCGCTGCAGCGGCGACATCAGAAGGTGATCGAGGAAGCCCCCGCACCCGGTATGACAAGAGAAATGCGCGACGCGATGGGGCAGGCAGCAGTGCGCGCGGCGGAGGCGATCGGCTACAAAGGTGCGGGAACTGTCGAGTTCATTGTCGATGGCTCGGACGGGCTGCGGGCCGATGGTTTCTGGTTCATGGAAATGAACACGCGTCTGCAGGTTGAGCACCCGGTGACTGAGCTGATCACCGGTGTTGATCTGGTTGAGTGGCAGTTGCGGGTTGCTGCGGGCGAGCCCTTGCCCTGCGCGCAAGAAGACCTCACGATCTCGGGGCACAGTTTTGAGGCGCGGCTTTACGCCGAGGATGTGCCGGCCGGGTTTTTGCCCGCAACCGGCCGGCTGGCGCATCTGGCGTTTCCCGAAAGCGCGCGGGCAGACACGGGGGTGCGTTCGGGCGATGTGATCAGCCCGCATTACGACCCGATGATTGCCAAAGTCATTGTGCACGGCCCCAGCCGCGCGGTTGCTTTGCGCAAACTGCGGCGGGCGCTGGCAGAGACCCACGTCGCTGGGACCGTGACAAACCTTTCCTTCTTGGGTGCCCTTGCGCGGCATGAGGGGTTTTCTGCAGGTGATGTGGATACCGGGTTGATCGGGCGGGAACTGGAGTCGCTGATTGCTGTTTCGAGGACGAGTCCTATCCTAATAGCGCAAGGCGTGCTGACGCTGGTTGGATTGGATAAAATGCCTTGCGCGTTGGACGGGTTTGCTCTGTGGCAGTCACTGGCACAGCATGTGACTGTCTCGGTCGAGAACGATGTCGTGCCGTGTCGCCTTGTGACACGCGGTCCGGGAGCGATTGATGTGACGGTCAAGGAAACCATCGTTGAGGCGCGGCATGGGGCGAACGGATGGCGATATGACGGGCAACCTGCCTCTGCGGTTTTTGTTGAGGACGATGCCGCGACGGTCTTTGGCGATCAGACATGTGTCGTGCGGCGTGTTGATCCGCTGGATGTCGAAGCGGGTGCTGGTGGCTCCAGCGATCTGATTGAAGCGCCGATGCCGGGACTGGTGCGGCAGGTCTTTGTTGCGGCGGGGCAACACGTGACCAAAGGGGATCGGCTCGCCATTCTGGAAGCCATGAAAATGGAACACAGCCTTTTGGCCGCACGCGATGGCGAGGTGGCTGAGGTCATGGCGGAAAATGGTGCTCAGGTGGAAGCTGGTGCGGTTCTGATCCGGCTTCAAAGCGAGGAGGCGTGAACGTCGGCCAGCCGATGCTGAATGGCTTTGGTCCCAGCGTCTACACGCGGGCAGTTCGCATGCCGTATGGTGTTTCCTTCACCGGGCGATCCTGGAACTCGTTTTCCGAAAACGTCATGTTGCGAGCGGGCGGGATTTGTGCCGCACGGACTGACATCCGCCCGCCTTCGTAGCAACAGAAAAGGAAATGACATGATCCGATTGCACCATTGCCCTCAGACACGGTCGATGCGGACGCTTTGGCTGTTGTACGAACTTGAGGTCGAATTCGAGGTGGTCCTGCATGCGTTCGACAAGTCTCTGAGAGAGCCGGAGTATCTGTCGTTGTCTCCAGCTGGTCGCGTGCCTGCGCTTGAAATTGACGGCGAACGGATGTTCGAAACCGGAGCGATTACAGAGTATCTTTGTGAACGCTTCCCGGCGGCCAATATGGGACGCGCGCCCGATGATCCGGACCGCATGGCGTGGTTGGTCTGGGTGCATTTTGCTGAGACCATTAGCCAACATGCGGCCGCGCTCACGCAGCAGCATATTATGCTTTACGAAGATGCCATGCGGTCACCGGTTGTGATGAAGCTTGAAGCGGCGCGGCTGGGCAAATGCTACGATGCATTGGAAGCGCGGTTGTCCACGCCAGTGGAGAACCGGGACTATCTCCTGACCAGCGGCTTTTCGGCTGCGGATGTTTCAGTGGGGCAGGCGGTCTATATGGCCCGGCACTTTGCCAGGCTTGATGCCCACCCGGCGGTGGCAGACTGGTATGCGCTGATTACGGATCGTCCGGAGTTTCAGAAGTCTCTGCCGGATGCAGGAGCGGGTCTTTACACGCAGGACTTTTACCCGGCGTGGGAGGTGAATGGCTGATGGTGGGCCGTGCAGATTTGTTAAAAGAAGAAGTGAAGGGACGATGCTTTGGCTGAGCATGTCGAGATCTTTGAAGTGGGGCCGCGCGACGGATTGCAGAATGAGGCTCGGCACATTCCTCTGGAAGACAAGATTGCACTGGTGAATTGCCTGTCACAGGCCGGATTCCGACGCATCGAATGTGCCAGTTTTGTGAGTCCGAAATGGGTGCCGCAAATGGCGGACTCGGCGGCTGTTTTGGCAGGGATTTCGCGGACTCCGGGGGTGACCTATGCAGCTTTAACACCCAATATGCGCGGTCTTGAAGATGCGGTGCGCGCCCGGGCCGATGAAGTGGCGATTTTCGGTTCCGCGTCCGAAGGGTTCTCAAAGGCCAATATCAACGCGACAATCGCGGAAAGCCTTGAGCGGTTCCGTCCCGTGGCGGACGCAGCGCGCGCGCAGGAACTGCCTGTGCGGGGCTATGTGTCCTGTGTAGTGGAGTGCCCTTACGACGGACCGGTTGCGCCTGCCTCTGTGGCGCGCGTGGTGGCGGCGTTGCGCGACATGGGATGCTACGAGGTATCGCTGGGCGACACGATCGGGCGGGCAACGCCGGAGGGCGTTATTGCCATGCTTGAAGCCGTACTTGAAGAAATGCCCGCCCACAAATTGGCGGGTCACTATCACGATACCGGCGGACTGGCCTGCGACAATGTCGAGGCCTCGCTTGGATTGGGGCTGCGGGTGTTTGATGCAGCGGTCGGCGGATTGGGGGGCTGTCCGTACGCGCCGGGTGCTGCGGGGAATGTTGCAACGGAGGCTGTGGCCGCGCGGGTTGCATGGTTGGGCTATAAGCACGGGTTGGATATGGATGTGGTCGCCAAGGCGGCGGCGATGGCGCGGGAGATGCGGGGATGAGTTTGATCCGGGTAGACAAGGACACGCGCGGGGTCGCAACGGTGACTCTGACGCGGGCCGAGAAACATAATGCTCTGTCGGCGGAGATGATGTCCGAACTGGAGCAGGCGGCACGCGCGCTTGCTGCGGATCAAGCGGTTCGTGTCGTGGTTCTTGCTGCGGACGGCAAAAGCTTTTGCGCAGGCGGTGATCTGGCCTGGATGCGGGCGCAATTTGACATGGACGCAGAGACGCGCTGGATCGAAAGCCGGCGAATCGCAACCGTTCTGCAGGCGCTTTACGATTTGCCGCAACCGCTGATTGGGCGCATACATGGCAATGCTCTGGGCGGCGGTGTGGGGCTCGTTTCGGTATGTGATGTCGCGATTGGTGTCAGCGGTGCCAAGCTCGGCTTTACTGAAACGCGTCTGGGTTTGATCCCGGCGAATATCGGGCCGTACGTTTTGGCCCGGATGGGGGCGACCCGAGCGTCGGAAGTGTTCATGTCGGCGCGTGTCTTCGAGGCGGAGGAGGCCGTACGGTTGAACCTTCTGAGCCATACGGTTGCGCCGGATGCTCTTGATGCCGCAATTGAGGCGGAGGTACAGCCTTATCTGTCCTGCGCGCCGGGCGCTGTGGCGGACGCGAAAGCCCTGATGCGCGATTTGACTGGGCGGGTCACACCTCAACAGGTTGATACAGCGATTGATGCGCTCGCTGCGCGTTGGCAAACAGCCGAGGCGCAGGAAGGGGTGGGAGCGTTTTTCGACAGGCGCGCGCCCAAGTGGCAATGAGGGTTCAGATCGCACATCTTTATGCGACGGGCATGCTGGCGATTGCGTTCTTCCAGGTTGCTTTGATCTTTGGTGCACCTCTTGGGCGCTATACACAAGGCGGACAGCACGAGGAGGCTTTGCCCCTGTCTGGCCGCGTCATCGCACTGGTGTCGATTCCAATTGTGCTGTTTCAAGGCTTGGCGATCCTGTCGGCGGCAGGATTTCCCGGCCTTGGCTGGCCTGTGTGGACGGGGTGGGTCGCTTTCGCGGTGACGGTTGTGAGCACGGTGCTCAATTGGATCACACCGTCCAAGCCGGAGCGCGTGGTCTGGGGCCCGATCATGCTGGTCCTGTCGGCGATGGCGCTTGTGGTTCTGACGGCATGACGCGTCACACCGGCTGTGTCAGGAGCTGAAGAAGAGCGGGTAGATCGCTGTCATTGAGCGCCAGATTTTCGATGCTCGTCGTGCGGGTTTCCCCGAGGATCGGGCCTGCGTAGCTGCGATATTTGGCGACGACGGTATCAAGTGCGACCGGGTCCTCGGGATCGCCAAGCGCTTCGGTTGGTCCCGATTGCAACTCGCGTCCGTCAGTCAGGACAAGGGTGACGTCTGCGATCCGTCGGGCAGGGAAGGCAGCATTGTACTGAGCACTTTCACGGATCAGCATTGATCGGGCAAGGCGCCGGATCTCAGGATCGCTGAAACTTTGCTCGTGAACGTCTGCCGGACCACAAGTGCCGCGGACCAAGCCAACTGCGGTCGGATAGGCGGTCGAATACTGAGCTTGTTCCGTGGTGGTCGGAGCGGTGACGGCGAGGCGGCGGGATTCGTGAAACGTGGTGATCTCAATACGTGTCACATCTTGTGAGGTTAGGTTGTGTTGCTCACGCAGGTTCAGCACGGCTTGCAGTGGCGGCTGCGCCCAGCGGCAGACCGGGAAATGTTTGAAATACTGTTCCGTGATCCGCCAGGTCTGGCCGAGGTCGGCCCAAAGGTCGGCCACCTCGTCCTGGTCGACAGTGATCGCAGGTGCACCTGTGAACCCGTCTTTCGCCAGATAGGCTGCAGACACCCCGGCCATTGCTCCCCAGCCTGAGCCGTCCTTCACCATCGTTGGATGATCAATGGTGCGCATCATCTGGCTGCGCGGGCCGTGGTACTCTGCGATGCCCATTGCTTCGCGCGTTTTTGCGGTATCGAGGTGGAGCACTCTGGCCCCAAGCGCTGCAACCGCCAAAGCGATCCATGCACCGGAGGTGTGGTAATCCTGGACCGTCCTGTGCAAGGCGATCCCGGCGCGGGTGCCGATTTCGTAACCGATCACAAGCGCGGTGAGATACGCCTCCATGTCTCTCATATCTTCGGCCTGTGCGTAGGCCAGCAGCGATGAGAAGACTCCACAGCCGACGTGCCCTTTGGTGAGTTTGTGGCCGTCATGCGCATCGAGCGCGTCAATTGTAATTCCGCCTGCCAGTGCCACACCCGATGCACTGACCTTGCGTCCGTCAAAGAGCATCTGCGCTTGCTGTCCCCCGAAATGCACCGCGGCGTGATCTCGGATGATGTGGGACATTTTTGTTGTAGCGCCTCCTGCGGCGACACCGATCAAATCGAGGAGCCACTGGCGCGCCAGATCGCGGACTGGTGCAGGGATATCGTGGTCATGCGTGTCGTGAAGGAAATGGCTGACTTGTGGGTCCATGATTTGGCGTCCTGCGGTGCTTTCTTTGACTTTCGGCGCGCCAGATCCCCTGTGTCGCGGTCAAAAACGACATGTCATGAATCAGAGGAAGAGTTGGCGGGTGCGCAAGGCCGGAAAGGATTTCCCTTGTGTTTCATGTGCCGGGAATGCGTGTGCTCGCAAAGAGGTGAACATCTGGAGGTCGATGAAAGCGGCTTCAAAACGGCTGCTGCTGTTGACCTTGCCCCTACTGGAAGGCTTAGTTCGACGAAGACGAAATAAAAAGAAGGATGTAACGCATCATGAAACTGCACTCCCGCAGGGGCTTTCTGATCGGCGCAGCCGCGCTTGCTGCGGCACCCAAGACACTCGCTGCGCAATCCATGCCTCAGATGCATGTCTACAAAGACCCGAACTGCGGTTGTTGTTCCGCGTGGATCGAGATTCTTGAACGCGACGGTTTTCGCGTGACAACCGAGGCTCGGAGCAGCGGCGCTTTGGTGCAGGAGAAGGTCAAACGTGGGATCCCGGCTAAGATGGCTTCCTGCCACACCGCAGACGTCGATGGCTATGTGATTGAGGGGCATGTCCCTGCGCCGGATATCCGCAAATTGCTGGCGACGCGCCCTGATGCGATTGGTTTGGCCGTTCCCGGCATGCCATTCGGATCGCCCGGTATGGGGCCGGAACATCAGCGCGAGGCGTATGATGTGTATCTGATCCTGCGCGATGGCAGCAGCGAGGTCTTCACGCGCTATGAGGCAGCCGCGTGAGCATCGGTTGATACAAGAATAATCATCGGGAGGGCAAACGATGACACGGTTTGCAACTGTATTTACAGCAGGCGCTCTTTGTCTGGCAACATTCGCGGCGGCGCATACCGGAGTGAAAAATCCAGCTGTCGTGGCGCGGATGGACGCTATGAAAGCCACACAGGATGGCGTGAAGGTGCTGGGAGCAATGGTTAAAGGAGAACGATCCTTTGACGCTACAGCAGCGCGCGCGGCAGCAGCCGAGATTGCAGCCGAGGCTGCCCGGACCCCAGACCTTTTCAAAGCGCAGGAAACGGATCCGAACTCGGAAGCTCTGCCTGTGATCTGGGAGGATTTTGCTGATTTCACAGCCAAATCAAAGGATTTGGAAAGGGTGGCTTTGGCCCTGTCAGCCTCTCTTGAGACCGAAGATCAACTGCGCGCAGGTCTGGGGCAGATCGGTGCGGCCTGCAAAGCGTGTCACGAGGTCTATCGCGAATAGACTCGGGCTGCATAATTCAGCGTGATTAAAAGGCCGATGCGGCATGAAACAGCACATACCGCGACGCAACGGCGCGGTTCAAAAGGCACATGCGGCCCGACGGATTGCCGCATGTGCCTAAAAACAGGCGCAAATCCCGGGGATGCACCTGTTTTTGCAAAGATATCCGGGATGTCGAAGATGTCGCCGCGCGGTTGACCCCCGGAAGAGACGGGAGTAGATCAGCCTCAAGTCAACCTCGCCACTTGACGACGCGTTTCAGTGCGCGATGGGAAAAGGAGCCTCGTCTTGGAAGACATGCTGCGGGAATACCTGCCGATCCTCGTATTTTTGGCAATCGCAATCGGGTTGGGTCTTGTGCTGATCCTCGCCGCCGTCATCGTCGCGGTGCGCAATCCAGACCCCGAGAAGGTGTCGGCTTACGAATGCGGATTCAACGCGTTCGACGATGCCCGGATGAAGTTTGATGTGCGGTTTTACCTTGTGTCGATCCTATTCATCATCTTTGATCTGGAAATTGCGTTTCTGTTCCCCTGGGCGGTGGCCTTCCAGGATGTGAGCATGGTGGGCTTCTGGTCGATGATGGTTTTCCTTGCTGTACTGACCATCGGCTTTGCCTATGAATGGAAGAAGGGAGCACTCGAATGGGAGTGATGACCGGAGCCAATACCGCAGGTGCGGACAAGGAATACGCAACGCAGGCGCTGAATTCCGAGCTTGCTGATAAGGGGTTCCTGCTGACCTCGACCGAAGACATCATCAACTGGGCGCGCACCGGGTCGCTGCACTGGATGACCTTCGGCCTTGCGTGCTGTGCGGTGGAGATGATGCATACCTCGATGCCGCGATATGATCTGGAGCGGTTTGGCACCGCGCCGCGCGCGAGCCCTCGTCAGTCGGACCTGATGATCGTTGCGGGCACGTTGACCAACAAGATGGCTCCGGCGCTGCGCAAGGTCTACGACCAGATGCCCGAGCCGCGCTACGTGATCTCGATGGGATCCTGCGCAAATGGGGGTGGGTACTATCACTACAGCTACAGTGTCGTGCGCGGCTGTGACCGGATTGTTCCGGTTGATGTCTACGTGCCTGGCTGTCCGCCCACAGCCGAAGCGTTGCTTTACGGCATCATGGCGCTGCAACGGAAGATCCGCCGGACAGGGACAATTGTACGATGAGTGAAGCGCTCAAGGAACTTGGTCAGCATATCGAGCTGAAACGCACCGACTGCGTCATTGCTTGGGATGTGACGCATGGAGAGTTGAACGTCGATGTGGCTCCGTCGAACATTGCGGGATTTGTCGACTTTCTCAAATCCGACCAGACCTGCAAATTTTCGTCGCTGGTCGATATTACAGCTGTGGATTATCCGGATCGGCCCAAGCGCTTCGACGTGGTCTATCACTTTCTGTCGATGTACCAGAACCACCGGATCCGCCTCCGCGTGAGCATCCGCGAGGATGAGATGGTGCCGTCGATCACTGGGGTGCATCCGAGTGCCAACTGGTTCGAGCGCGAAGTCTTCGATATGTTCGGAATCCTGTTTTCGGGCCACCCCGATTTGCGCCGCATCCTTACCGATTACGGTTTCCGTGGCTATCCGCTGCGCAAGGATTTCCCGACAACGGGTTATACCGAAGTGCGCTACGACGAAGAGAAAAAGCGCGTGGTCTACGAGCCGGTAAGTCTTGTCCAGGAATATCGGCAGTTCGATTTCATGTCCCCGTGGGAAGGCGCGCAGTATGTGCTGCCAGGGGATGAGAAGCAGGACGCCAAAGCATGATGGGTGGATATGGCATCGGCGGTGGCAGCTTTCTCTGGCTCGTAGTGGTTGGAGCTCTCATCGTAGTGCCATTTTGGAAGCTCTTGCCACGCTATGGCTTGCCCAGCTGGGCGGCTCTTTTGACAATTTTCCCGCTGGTCGCCTTGGTCTTCCTCTGGATCATGGCGTTCAAGGACAACGGTGACGGAGGACGGTCATGATGGACGGCTCCAAATTCGACGACGGAAGTGTTGACGCGGTTTCTGGTGAACAGAAGATCCGCAACTTCAACATTAACTTTGGCCCGCAACACCCTGCTGCACACGGTGTTTTGCGCCTTGTGCTTGAGCTGGACGGCGAGATTGTAGAGCGCTGCGATCCGCATATCGGGCTGCTGCACCGTGGCACCGAAAAGCTGATGGAAAGCCGCACCTATCTGCAAAATCTGCCATATTTTGACCGCCTCGACTACGTGGCGCCGATGAATCAGGAACATGCGTGGTGTCTGGCGATTGAAAAGCTGACTGGCGTGGAAGTGCCACGTCGCGCCTCGCTGATCCGGGTTCTGTATTCCGAGATTGGCCGTATCCTGAACCACCTTCTGAACGTTACCACTCAGGCGATGGACGTGGGCGCGCTGACGCCACCGCTTTGGGGCTTTGAAGAGCGTGAAAAGCTGATGGTGTTTTACGAGCGGGCCTGCGGTGCACGCCTGCACGCGGCGTACTTCCGTCCCGGCGGCGTGCATCAGGACCTGCCGGCCGATCTGATTGACGATATTGACCAGTGGGCCGACGAGTTCCCGCGGGTGATCGCGGATATCGACGGTCTTTTGACCGAGAACCGCATCTTCAAACAGCGCAACGCCGATATCGGTGTCGTAACCGAAGAAGAGATCCTTGATTGGGGCTTCTCCGGGGTCATGGTGCGCGGGTCCGGTCTCGCATGGGATTTGCGCCGCGCGCAGCCCTACGAATGTTACAACGAGTTCGACTTCGAAATTCCAGTTGGCAAGAATGGCGATTGCTACGACCGTTATCTCGTCCGGATGGAAGAGATGCGCCAATCGCTGCGGATCATTAAGCAGGCCATCGAAAAACTCCGCGCGCCTGAAGGGCAGGGCGATGTTCTGGCACGCGGCAAGGTGACACCACCGAAGCGGTCCGAAATGAAAACGTCGATGGAAGCGCTTATTCACCATTTCAAGCTCTACACCGAAGGTTTCCACGTGCCCGAGGGCGAAGTATACGCCTGTGTCGAAGCGCCGAAGGGCGAGTTTGGCGTATACCTCGTGGCCGATGGCAGCAACAAACCCTACCGCGCCAAGCTGCGCGCGCCGGGCTATCTGCACCTGCAGGCGATGGATCATGTCGCCAGCGGTCACCAGTTGGCCGACGTTGCGGCGATCATCGGCACGATGGATGTTGTGTTTGGAGAGATTGATCGATGAACATCCGTTTTGTGGCTCCGATGGCAGGCGTGGGTTTGCTGACAGCATGCGCTATGGCGCCCGAAGGCGTGTCGCAGGAGGACCTTGCTGCATTCGATGAGGCCGTCGCGTCCATCGGATGCGAGTTGGTGGGCGAGAGCGATTACCTGCCCGTAGAACTGCAGACCGGACTGAACCGCGAACAGGTCGTTCAGACGGCGGCGTTCCGGGTCGCTGCAGAGCAGGCCGTGCAGCTTGAAAACGGTGGCGTTCGCCTGACTACAGGGAGCTGCGCACCGGTATGATCCGGACAGGTCGAATACGCGCCGCTGTAGCTGTGACTGTTCAATCACGAATTTTCCCGTTGTCTGCGTGATGACGCAATAGGACCCGATATGTTACGACGCCTTCACTCCGAACAAACTGAGAGCTTTGCCTTTACTGCCGACAATCAGGCTTGGGCCGAAGCACAGATTACCAAGTACCCTGAGGGTCGCCAGGCCAGTGCAATCATTCCGCTTTTGTGGCGCGCGCAGGAGCAGGAAGGCTGGTTGACGCGTCCGGCCATCGAAACGGTAGCAGACATGCTGGGTATGGCCTATATGCGGGCGCTGGAAGTGGCGTCTTTCTACTTCATGTTCCAGTTGCAACCTGTTGGTTCTGTTGCACATATTCAGATTTGCGGCACTACGTCCTGCATGATCTGCGGAGCTGAGGATCTGGTTGCAGTCTGTAAGGAAAAAATCGCGTCCAAGCCGCACACCCTGTCTGCTGACGGCAAGCTGAGCTGGGAAGAGGTCGAATGTCTTGGCGCCTGTGCCAATGCGCCGATGGCGCAGATTGGCAAGGACTATTACGAAGACCTGACGGCCGAGCGTTTTGGCGAAATTCTTGACGAGCTGGTGGCGGGCAAGGTTCCGACACCGGGACCTCAGAATGGCCGTTACGCCGCTGAACCGAAATCTGGCCTGACGAGCCTCACCGAGTACGAAAGCGGTCGGCATCAATACAATGCCTCGGTGCAACTGGCGACTGACATCGGTGACACGGTCAAGCGGATTGACGGCACTGAAGTGCCGCTGATTGCGCCTTGGCAAGGGAAAGCCGCCAATGCAAGCTCCGCACCGAAACCCGGCCCGGACGCAATGATGCCGCCTGCTGGCCCAGACGGTGCACAAGGTGGGCGTGCAAAAGGCGAGACACCGGCACCGCGTGACGTTGGCGACGCATCCGATAAACGTTCTGAGGTTCCGGGGGAGGCGCCCGAGGTTGCGGCCAAGGCAAAGCCGCCGGTAGACGCCGCAGGCGCGGCGGACGGTAAGGCGTCGGCATCCGGCTCTGAGGCAGCTCCTGGGCTGAAACCGGCAACACTCGATGCGCCGAAAGACGGCAAGGGTGATGACCTCAAACGGATTAAAGGTATCGGCCCGAAACTGGCGGCGCTTTGCAACCAACTTGGCTTTTATCATTTCGATCAGATCGCGAGTTGGACCGACGAAGAAGTGGCGTGGGTCGATCAGAATCTGGAAGGCTTCAAGGGCCGGGTTTCGCGCGATAATTGGGTCGAACAGGCCAAGACACTTGCCTCAGGCGGCGAGACAGAGTTTTCTGCACGTGTAAAAAAGGGTGATGTCTACGACGGGTGACATCTGAACACGGACAGGGAGATTACGCATGCAACAACAGAATTCCGGCATTGGGTGCCAGCTAGGGTGTTGGGCTCTGGCGGCAGGGGTAGGGCTTCTTACCTTTATCCTCCTGTTGGTCATCGGTGGCTGGGGGATCATTGGATCGATCTTCATGGCTGGATTGGCCTTTGTGGTTCTGGGATTGGCGTTCAGCTTTATCTTCTGCCGTGATCTCCCGGCACCACGCGGCCCGGGCAACATCGACACGTCCGGTGCACGTGAGACGACGGCACCTGCACCAAAAGCCGAAGCGCCGAAAGCCGCGTCTCCGAACGCCCCTCCGGTTTCTGTTCCGCCAGCACCGACTGCCGATGAAAGCACCAGCCCCGCGAAAGCGGCGCCGGTGACGTCCGCAGCGCCTGCCTCAGCCCCAGCCGCATCTGAAGCGAAGCCGGACGTCCATGCGGCAAGTGCCAAGGCGGACGCTGAGGCCGGTGCTCAGGTCAAACCGTCCACGCGGCTTGCGGGTCAGGAAGATCTGGCATCTCGCAAAGGGTCGTGGAAATACGAGTCCGGATCAAAGGATGCCTCGTCTGCGGCAGCCACACCCGACTATGACGGTGACGGCACGGCCGAGGGCAGCGATGAGGGCAGCAAGCCCGAAACCTTGTCGGCGGCGCGTGACGGCGGTCCGGATAATCTGAAAGAGATCAAAGGCGTTGGCCCAAAGCTCGAGAAGCTTTTGAACTCAATGGGCTTTTACCATTTCGATCAGATCGCCAACTGGACCGCGGACGAGGTGGCGTGGGTCAACGCGAACCTTGAAGGTTTCAAGGGTCGTGTCTCGCGCGACAATTGGGTCGAACAGGCCAAGATTCTCGCCGCTGGCGGAGAAACCGAATTCTCGAAGCGCGTCGATGATGGTGACGTGTACTGACAGAGGCTGAGACCACGCAATGAACCGGGATTCAGACGAGGCACGCAAAGGACGGCGCATAGCGCTGTTTATCGCAGGTGTCGGTCTTGGCTGGATCATGGTAACCGCCATCGGGGCTGAATATGGCTGGAGCCAACGGACCCGGGCGCTGTTCGACCTCGCCGCATTGGCGGGGTTTGGGGCAGGACTTTGGATGACATACCAACTTTGGCGTGCGCGCCAGGCTGACAAGGATTGAGCAATGCTGAGCGATCAGGACCGGATCTTTACCAATATCTACGGGATGCACGACCGGACCCTCAAAGGGGCGCAGGCGCGCGGCCATTGGGATGGCACGGCCAAGCTCATCGAGAAGGGCCGGGACTGGATCATCGACGAGATGAAAGCCTCGGGTCTGCGTGGCCGAGGTGGCGCGGGCTTTCCGACGGGACTTAAATGGTCTTTCATGCCCAAGGAAAGCGACGGGCGTCCGAGCTATCTGGTTGTGAATGCCGACGAATCCGAGCCGGGCACCTGCAAGGACCGCGAGATCATGCGGCATGATCCGCATACGCTGATCGAAGGTTGCCTCATCGCGTCGTTCGCGATGCAGGCACATGCCTGTTACATCTACATTCGCGGCGAATATATCCGCGAAAAAGAGGCGCTTCAAAACGCCATTGACGAAGCATATGACGCTGGTTTGCTGGGCAAAAACGCCGCGGGGTCGGGCTGGGACTTCGATCTCTACCTGCACCACGGGGCGGGTGCCTACATCTGTGGAGAAGAAACGGCGCTGCTTGAAAGTCTTGAGGGCAAGAAGGGCATGCCGCGCATGAAGCCGCCGTTCCCGGCGGGTGCGGGTCTTTACGGTTGCCCAACAACGGTGAACAACGTGGAGTCCATCGCTGTTGTGCCGACGATCCTGCGACGTGGTGGCGAATGGTTTTCGAGCTTTGGCCGGCAGAACAACGCGGGCACCAAGCTGTTCGCGATTTCAGGCCATGTGAACACCCCCTGCGTTGTCGAAGAGGCGATGTCGATCTCTTTCGAGGAGCTGATCGAAAAGCATTGCGGCGGCATTCGCGGCGGTTGGGACAACCTCAAGGCAGTGATCCCTGGCGGGTCGTCTGTACCATGTGTGCGCGGCGAAAACATGCGCGATGCGATCATGGATTTCGACTATCTGCGTGGTGAGCTTGGCTCTGGACTTGGCACAGCGGCGGTGATCGTGATGGATCAGTCCACCGACATCATCAAAGCGATCTGGCGTCTGTCGAAATTCTACAAGCACGAAAGCTGCGGACAGTGCACGCCGTGTCGTGAAGGCACCGGCTGGATGATGCGCGTGATGGACCGTCTGGTGCGTGGCGAGGCCGAGGTCGAGGAAATCGACATGTTGTTTGACGTGACCAAGCAGGTTGAAGGCCACACCATCTGTGCGCTTGGTGATGCGGCAGCCTGGCCGATCCAGGGTCTGATCAAGAACTTCCGCGACGAGATTGAAGACCGGATCAAAGCGCAGAAAACCGGCCGCGTCAGCGCGGTTGCTGCGGAATAATCGTCAAGCCGGTTCGAACCGGCTTGCCCACGCGGTTTCGGGACCGTGTTTTAAGGGCGGTCACCCGGTCTGCGACAAAGGCGCTTCGGTGCGCCTTTTTTCGTTTCAAAGGTCATCAACCCCGCTCGGGGGTTGCAAGCCTGCTGTGTCTAAGCGCATGGTGCGGCAACGAATTCCAAAGGGTGACTCCATGAAAACTGGTTGGCTTTGTGCTTCGGTCCTGTGTGTGCTGGCAGCGTGCGGGCAGAGCGAATTGGATACGGTCACCTTCGAAGGTGCGAGGTTTGCCGGTGACCTGAAGTCTGAACGGAGAGACCGCGCTGGCTTTGTTGCGCAAGGCGGCCCAGCGTCGGTTAGCCTCGAAGGCGCGAAACAGGCGGCTGCTTATCAGGTTGTTCAGCACTGTATCGCCTTTCTTGGGAGCTCGGATGTTGCCTGGATCAATGGCCCCGATGTTCCTGATGATCAATTGTTGATCGAAAACGACCGCGTTGTTCTAACCGGGCGGTGTATTGAGCCGTAAATTGCTGAATTCGCCAAAGAAGTGACTGTTGATATTGAATAGCCCATGCGCACATCCCCATATTGGAAAGAGACCAAACCGGATGAACCGATGCGCATTTTCACAACCGCTCTGATTGTAGCAATGTCCTTTGGCGGCACCGCAATGGCAAAGCCGCCTTTGCGTGATGTTGCGGAAATCGACAACGGCTTGATGGCCGTCGCTATTGCGGACGCGATACGGAAATCCTGTGACAATATAAACGCGCGTCTGATCCGGGCATATACAGAATTGAACCGACTGAAGGGTCTGGCCGGGGACCTTGGGTATACGGAGGACGAGGTCGAGGCCTATGTGACGTCCAAAGCGGAAAAAGCCCGGATGAAGGACAAAGCCGAGGAGTTTTTGCAGTCCAATGGCGTACGTGCGGATGATATTCCTGCATTGTGCCGGTTTGGTCAGGAGCAGATTCAGGCGCAGTCGCAGATTGGGCAACTGCTCAGATAAGCCACCGACGCGTTAGAATCTTCGGTATTTTGTGCAGGTGCAGCATTCTGCGCCCCGCGTCGATATTTCCCTCATCTTTTTGCCTGTAGATCTGGCCTAATCGGATAAGCCGCGTTAGAAGGCGGACGACGTCAGCCGATCGCCGATTTGCCACGGCATCGACTGCGCCAGCCAAATGGGAACAAAGGGCTCGGGCATGTCTGACTTGCGCAAGATCATCATTGATGGGAACGAGATTGAAGTGGACGGTGCGATGACACTGATCCAGGCCTGCGAACAGGCCGGGATCGAGGTGCCGCGCTTCTGCTATCATGAACGTTTGTCCATCGCGGGCAACTGCCGGATGTGTCTTGTCGAAGTGGTTGGTGGCCCGCCCAAGCCTGCGGCCTCGTGTGCCATGCAGGTCAAGGATTTGCGCCCGGGGCCGGAAGGTCAGCCGCCCGTGGTCAAGACCAACTCACCCATGGTGAAAAAGGCCCGCGAAGGGGTGATGGAGTTCCTGCTCATCAACCACCCGCTGGATTGCCCGATCTGCGACCAGGGCGGTGAATGCGATCTTCAGGATCAGGCAATGGCTTACGGTGTCGATTTCAGCCGGTTCCGCGAACCCAAGCGCGCGGTCGAGGATCTGGATCTGGGACCGCTGGTCGAAACCCACATGACGCGCTGCATTTCCTGCACACGCTGCGTTCGTTTCACGACCGAGGTCGCGGGGATCACCCAGATGGGTCAGACCGGTCGCGGCGAAGACGCAGAGATCACGTCTTACTTGGGCGAAACGCTCAATTCCAACATGCAGGGCAATATCATCGACCTCTGCCCGGTGGGTGCTCTGGTATCCAAACCCTACGCGTTCACCGCCCGTCCGTGGGAGTTGACCAAGACCGAATCCATCGACGTGATGGATGCGCTTGGGTCCAACATCCGCGTTGATACCAAGGGACGTGAAGTGATGCGGTTCCTGCCGCGCAACCATGACGGCGTGAACGAGGAATGGATTTCCGACAAGACACGCTTTGTCTGGGACGGTCTGCGCCGCCAGCGTCTGGACAAGCCGTATATCCGGGAGAACGGCAAGCTGCGCCCGGCCTCGTGGCCCGAGGCGCTGACCAAGGCCGCCGAGGCAATGAAAGGCAAGAAGGTTGCTGGCCTTGTTGGCGATCTGGCCCCGACCGAAGCCGCATATGCGCTGAAAGCCCTGATCGAGGGGCAGGGCGGCCGTGTCGAGTGCCGCACCGATGGGGTGAAACTGCCCGGGGGCAACCGCTCGGGCTATGTCGGCAACGCCGCTATTGAAGACATCGACAGCGCCAAGATGATCCTGCTGATTGGCACCAACCCGCGCGACGAAGCGCCGGTGTTGAACGCCCGCATCCGCAAGGCTTGGGCCGCAGGTGCCAAGGTCGCGCTGATCGGAGAGCCGGTCGATCTGACCTATGACTATATCCATCTTGGCACGGGCCGCGATATGCTGGCTAAACTGGCCGAGATGGATCATTCCGACAAACATGGCGTGCCAGGTGTGATGATCATCGGGCAAGGCGCGTTGCGCGAAGCCGATGGCGCGGCTGTTCTGGGCACAGCCATGGCGACTGCTGAGGCGGGTCAGTCGAAATTCATGGTTCTGCACACCGCTGCGTCCCGCGTGGGTGCGATGGATGTGGGGTGCATCACCGAAGGCGGTATGGACAAGGCCATTGAAGGCGCAGAGGTGATCTACAACCTTGGCGCGGATGAGGTTGAAATCGCGGCTGGTCCGTTTGTGATCTATCAGGGCAGCCATGGCGACCGCGGCGCACATCGCGCCGACATCATCCTTCCCGCGGCTGCCTATACCGAAGAGCAGGGGCTTTTCGTGAACACCGAAGGCCGTCCGCAACTGGCGCTGCGCGCCGGGTTTGCACCGGGCGAGGCCAAGGAAAACTGGGCGATCCTGCGGGCCTTGTCGGCTGAACTGGGCGCAACGCTGCCCTTCGACAGCCTTGCGCAGCTGCGTCAGGCTTTGGTCAAGGACGTGCCGCATCTGGCGATGATCGACCAAGTGCCGGAAAACGAATGGCAAGCGGAGCCGGCGGGCAAACTGGGCGATGCTGATTTCCGCAATGTCATACAGGATTTCTACCTGACCAACCCGATTGCGCGCGCTAGCAGCCTCATGGCAGAACTCTCTGCGGGGGTGAAAGCCCGCAAGGACACCAAGATCGCGGCGGAGTGAGCAGGGTGCGCCACTTGGCGGTCATAAAACCCGTTGCCTTTGCGATGGTCGGCGGTTTGTCGGGCTGCGATGCCGCGCAACCCTCGGTGACGCGCTTTGCGCCGGAATACGAGGGAGTGGAAACCGCTTTGCTGGACGGTGATCTTGTGCGGTTCGAAGTCTCGATGCGTGGTGCGCGGGGCGCGTCGGACGTTGAGGATTATGCCGAATGCGCGGCTGCGCAATACGCGCTGATCCGGGGATACGGATTTGCGCGGCATTTGCGCACAAATGTATACGAAGAGGCTGGCCTCTGGCGAGGAGATGCGGTTTACACCATCTCGCCGGCGCTGCCCCGTGGGGTGCGGACCATCGACGCCGAAGTCGTGACCGCCTCCTGCGTTGAAAACGGAATACCGATGGTTTGAGGACGTGATGGCTGACTTCTTTACCACCCCCCTTGGGATCGGCGTGATCATCGTCGCACAGTGTCTTGCGGTACTGGGCTTCGTGATGGTCAGTCTTCTCTTCCTCGTCTATGGCGACCGGAAAATCTGGGCGGCTGTCCAGATGCGGCGCGGACCGAACGTCGTGGGCGCTTACGGCCTGCTGCAAACCGTTGCAGACGCGCTGAAATACGTCGTGAAGGAAGTGGTCGTGCCTGCGGGTGCCGACAAGCCGGTCTTCATGCTGGCCCCGATGACCAGCTTTGTGTTGGCGATGGTCGCCTGGGCGGTGATCCCCTTCAACGACACATGGGTGTTGTCCAACATCAACGTGGCCATTCTGTTCGTCTTTGCAGTGTCGTCGCTGGAAGTCTACGGCGTGATCATGGGCGGTTGGGCGTCGAACTCGAAATACCCGTTCCTTGGCTCGCTTCGGTCTGCAGCGCAGATGATTTCCTACGAAGTGTCGCTGGGCCTGATCATCATCGGTATCATCATTTCAACCGGCTCGATGAACTTCGGCGATATCGTGCGCGCGCAGGACGGGGATTACGGGTTCTTCTCGTGGTACTGGCTGCCGCATTTCCCGATGGTATTCCTGTTCTTTATCAGCGCCTTGGCTGAAACCAACCGCCCGCCCTTCGACCTTCCCGAAGCGGAATCCGAACTCGTGGCGGGCTACCAGGTGGAGTACTCGTCCACGCCGTTCCTGCTGTTCATGGCCGGTGAATACATCGCGATCTTCCTGATGTGCGCGCTGACATCGCTGCTGTTCTTCGGCGGCTGGCTGTCGCCGATCCCGGGCATCCCGGACGGGGCGCTGTGGATGGTGGCGAAGATGGCGTTCTTCTTCTTCCTCTTCGCGATGGTGAAGGCGATCACGCCCCGCTACCGCTATGACCAGCTGATGCGTCTGGGGTGGAAAGTGTTCCTGCCGTTCAGCCTTGTGTGGGTTGTGTTCGTGGCCTTCGCGGCGAAATTCGACTGGTTCTGGGGCGCATTTGCGCGCTGGGTATAAGGAGAACTGAGATGACGCAGATCGACTACGGACGCGCCGCCAAGTATTTCCTTCTTCAGGATTTCTGGGTCGGCATGAAGCTGGGCCTCAAGTATTTCTTCGCCCCCAAGGCGACGATCAACTACCCGCACGAAAAGGGGCCGTTGAGCCCACGCTTCCGGGGTGAACATGCGCTGCGCCGCTATCCGAATGGCGAAGAGCGCTGCATCGCCTGTAAACTCTGCGAGGCGATCTGCCCGGCGCAGGCGATCACAATTGATGCCGAACCCCGCGATGACGGTTCGCGCCGCACCACGCGCTATGACATCGACATGACCAAGTGCATCTATTGCGGCTTCTGCCAGGAGGCCTGCCCGGTGGATGCAATTGTCGAAGGTCCGAACTTCGAGTTTTCGACCGAGACCCGCGAAGAGCTGTATTACGACAAGGCCAAGCTTCTGGACAATGGCGACCGCTGGGAAGCCGAGATCGCGCGCAACCTCGAACTGGATGCGCCGTACCGATGAGCGATCAGAAAACCCCTTTCGAGTTGATGATGCAGCAGGCGCAGGAGATGGCGCGTGCCTTCAACCCTGCGCTCACATCGTTTGACCCCAAGGGGTTCGAGAAGATGTGGCCGACCATGCCGAAAGACGCCATGGAAATGTGGTTCGGCAAGGGCATCAGCAAGGAAGGTCTGGACGCCAAGACGCGTCTGCTTCTGACGATTGCGGGCATGACGATGCAGGGCGCACAGGCGGAAACGCCGTTCCGCATGACGGTGCGCCACGCGACCGAAGCTGGTGCCACGAAGGACGAAATTGCCGAGACCATCGCGCAGATGTCGATGTTCGCCGGTATCCCTGCCATGACCCGCGCGATGGAACTCGCCCGCGAGGTGATGGAAGACGACAAAAAGGATGACGAGACATGAGCGTCTTTGCCTTCTACCTCTTTGCCATTTCAACGATTGCGGGCGGGCTGTTCACCGTGGTGAGCCGCAACCCGGTGCATTCGGTGCTGTGGCTGATCCTCGCCTTCCTGTCTTCGGCCGGGTTGTTCGTGCTGCTGGGCGCTGAGTTTGTGGCGATGCTGCTGGTCATCGTCTATGTCGGCGCGGTGGCGGTTCTGTTCCTCTTCGTCGTGATGATGCTCGACGTGGATTTTGTGGAACTGAAGGCCGAAATGGCGCGCTACATGCCGCTGGCGTTGCTGATCGGGGTGGTGATCCTGATGCAATTCGCGCTGGCCTTTGGCGCGTGGGAGTCGAACGCAGCGGCCGAAGGGTTGCGCGCGCAGGTGATGCCGGTGGACCGGCACAATACCGAAGCCTTGGGTCTAATCCTCTATGATCAGTACTTCCTGCTGTTCCAACTCGCAGGTCTGATCCTGCTGGTCGCCATGATCGGCGCGATTGTGCTGACCCTGCGCCACCGCTCTGACGTCAAACGCCAGAACGTGCTGGCGCAGATGTACCGCGATCCGGCCAAGGCGATGGAACTGAAAGACGTGAAGCCCGGACAGGGCCTGTAAATGACGCAGCCCCGATCCGGTTGGGGCGCTTTGACAAAGAAAACGACGGGGCACACCCCGGAGGGACGTGATGATAGGACTTGAGCATTACCTGACAGTGGCAGCGGTGCTGTTCGTGATCGGGATTTTCGGGCTGTTCCTGAACCGCAAGAACGTGATCATCCTGCTGATGAGCATCGAACTGATGCTCCTCGCAGTGAACATCAACCTTGTCGCGTTCTCGAGCTTCCTTGGCGATCTGGTGGGGCAGGTGTTCACCCTGTTCGTCCTCACGGTTGCCGCAGCTGAAGCGGCCATCGGGCTTGCCATCCTCGTCTGTTTCTTCCGCAACCGTGGCTCTATCGCGGTTGAAGACGTCAACGTGATGAAGGGCTGACGATCATGGAAACGCTTATCCTGTTTTCCCCGCTGGTCGGTGCCATTCTGTGTGGCTTTGGCTGGAAGTTCATCGGAGAGACCGCTGCGCAATGGGTGGCCACGGGCCTTCTGTTCTTTGCCTGTGTGCTTTCGTGGATTGTCTTCCTGACCCATGATGGCGTCACCGAGACCATCAACATCCTGCGCTGGATCGAGTCCGGTACGCTGAGCACCGAATGGGCGATCCGTCTGGACCGCCTGACGGCGACCATGCTGATCGTCGTGACCACGGTGTCGGCGCTCGTGCACCTGTATTCCTTCGGCTACATGGACCACGACCCACAGTGGAAAGAAGGCGAAAGCTACAAGCCGCGCTTCTTTGCCTATCTGTCATTCTTTACCTTTGCCATGCTCATGCTGGTGACATCGGACAACCTTGTTCAGATGTTCTTTGGCTGGGAAGGCGTGGGCGTCGCGTCTTACCTTCTGATCGGCTTCTACTATCGCAAACCGTCTGCCAATGCCGCCGCCATCAAGGCGTTTGTGGTCAACCGGGTGGGCGACTTCGGCTTCGCGCTGGGTATCTTCGCGCTGTTCTTCCTCGTCGACAGCATCCGCTTTGACGACATCTTTGCAGCCGCGCCGACGCTGGCGGAAACGCAGCTGACCTTCCTCTGGACCGAATGGAACGCGGCCAACCTGATCGCCTTCCTGCTGTTCATCGGTGCAATGGGGAAATCGGCGCAGTTGTTCCTGCACACATGGCTGCCGGACGCAATGGAAGGCCCGACCCCGGTGTCGGCGCTGATCCACGCGGCGACCATGGTGACGGCAGGTGTCTACCTTGTCTGCCGCATGTCGCCGCTGATGGAGTTTGCGCCCGAAGCCACGTCGTTTATCGTCTTCCTTGGGGCCACCACCGCGTTCTTTGCGGCAACCGTGGGCCTTGTTCAGAACGACATCAAGCGCGTGATCGCGTATTCGACCTGTTCGCAGCTGGGCTACATGTTCGTGGCGGCAGGCGTCGGCGTCTACTCGGTCGCGATGTTCCACCTCTTCACACACGCGTTCTTCAAGGCGATGCTGTTCCTTGGCGCCGGTTCGGTCATCCACGCGATGCACCACGAGCAGGACATGCGGAACTATGGCGGTCTGCGGAAGAAGATCCCGTATACCTTCGGCGCGATGATGATCGGCACTCTGGCGATCACCGGTGTCGGTATCCCGCTGACTGGCTGGATCGGCTTTGCCGGTTTCGCCTCCAAGGACGCGGTGATCGAAAGCGCCTACGCCGCTGGTCCGATGGGCTATGCGTTCTGGATGTTGGTCATCGCGGCGCTGTTCACAAGCTTCTACAGCTGGCGTCTGATGTTCCTGACCTTCTATGGCAAGCCGCGCGGCGACAAGCACACGCATGAGCACGCGCATGAAAGCCCGATGGTCATGCTGATCCCGTTGGGTGTGCTGAGCCTTGGGGCGGTCTTTGCCGGTGCCATCTGGTACAACAGCTTTTTCGGTCACACCGACACGGTCGCCAAGTTCTTTGGCGTGCCCTATGCCGAGGCGGGTGAGCACTCCGCCGAAGGTGACGGCCACGGTGAAACGGCTGCACATGGAGAAACCGCTGATTCTGGTCACGGCGAAGAGGCCAAGGGTGGTGAGCACCACTACGTCTTTGCCGGCCAGCCGGGCGAGGGCGCAATCTATGTCGCGCCGGACAACACTGTCCTGAACGACGCGCATGAAGTCCCGAAATGGGTCAAGGTTAGCCCATTCATCGCGATGCTGCTGGGTCTGGCGACAGCGTACTGGTTCTACATCGTTAACCCGAAGCTGCCCAAGCGTCTGGCCGAAAGCCAGCGTCCTCTGTACCTCTTCCTGCTGAACAAGTGGTATTTCGATGAGATTTACGACTTCCTGTTTGTGCAGCCGGCCAAAGGTCTGGGCCGTCTGCTGTGGAAGCGGGGCGATGGCAATGTCATCGACGGGTCAATCAACGGCGTTGCCATGGGCTTTATCCCGATGCTGACCCGCCTCGCCGGTAAGGCGCAGTCCGGATACATCTTCACCTATGCCTTCTACATGGTGATCGGCATTGCCGCCCTTGTCACCTGGATGACGCTGAGCGGAGGAGCACACTGATGGATAACCTTCTTTCCATTGTCACGTTCCTGCCAGCCTTGGCGGCGGTGATCCTGCTGGTCTTCCTGCGGGGGGACGACGAGGCCGCAAACCGGAACGCAAAATGGCTGGCGCTGATTGCGACCTCGGCCACCTTCCTGATCTCGCTCTTTATCCTGTTCCAGTTTGATCCCGAGGATACGGGCTTCCAGATGGTCGAGCAGGGCGAATGGCTGCTGGGCCTGCAATACAAGATGGGTGTGGATGGGATTTCGGTTCTGTTCGTGATGCTGACCACGTTCATGATGCCGCTGGTGATTGCGGCAAGCTGGGATGTGAGCCACCGCGTCAAGGAATACATGATCGCGTTCCTGATTTTGGAAACGCTCATGCTCGGCGTGTTCATGGCGCTCGATCTGGTGCTGTTCTATCTGTTCTTCGAGGCGGGCCTGATCCCGATGTTCCTGATCATCGGCATCTGGGGCGGCAAGAACCGCATCTACGCGTCGTTCAAGTTCTTCCTCTACACCTTCCTCGGCTCGGTGCTGATGCTGGTCGCGATGGTCGCGATGTTCTCCGACGCGGGCACGACAGATATCGAGCAATTGCTGGTGCACCAGTTCGGGTCCGAAAGCTTCTCGATCCTTGGTGTGCACATCGTGGGCGGTTTGCAGACGCTGCTGTTCCTTGCGTTCTTTGCAAGCTTTGCCGTCAAGATGCCGATGTGGCCGGTGCACACCTGGTTGCCCGACGCGCACGTTCAGGCACCGACGGCGGGGTCCGTGGTTCTTGCGGCAATCCTGCTCAAGATGGGTGGCTATGGCTTCCTGCGGTTCTCGCTGCCGATGTTCCCGGTTGGAGCAGACGTGCTGACGCCGCTGGTGCTTTGGATGTCGGCCATTGCCATCGTCTACACCTCGCTGGTGGCGCTGGTGCAGGAAGACATGAAAAAGTTGATTGCCTATTCGTCGGTTGCCCACATGGGCTATGTGACCATGGGCATCTTCGCGGGCAACCAGCAGGGCATTGACGGCGCGATTTTCCAGATGATCAGCCACGGCTTCATCTCGGGCGCGCTCTTCCTTTGTGTCGGCGTGATCTATGACCGGATGCACACCCGTGACATCGACGCTTATGGCGGTCTGGTGAACCGGATGCCGGCTTACGCGCTGATCTTCATGCTTTTCACCATGGCCAACGTCGGACTGCCGGGTACCTCGGGCTTTATCGGGGAATTCCTGACGCTGATGGGCATCTTCCAGGTCAACACATGGATTGCGGCCGTTGCCACATCCGGTGTGATCCTGTCGGCGGCTTATGCGCTCTGGCTCTATCGTCGGGTGGTCATGGGCGACCTGATCAAGGAAAGCCTCAAGACCATCACCGACATGACACGCCGCGAGCGGGCGATCTTTGCCCCACTGGTGATCGCGACGATCCTCTTTGGTGTCTATCCGGCCCCGATCCTCGACACGATCGGGCCGTCGGTGGAGGCGCTTGTGACCAATTACCAAACTGCACTTGCTGCGGCGGACTCCGCCACGCAAGTCGCCGTGAACCATTAAGGGGGCGAGGCTATGCTCTCGGCTGATCTGGGTATCATCCTTCCGGAAATCATTCTGGCCATCTATGCGATGCTGGCGCTTCTGGGCGCGGTCTATACCGTCAAGGACGGGGCCGCCTCGCTGCTGGTCTGGGCGACAAGCGGTCTCTTCCTTGCTCTTGCGGTCTGGATCGGGCTGAACGGGGCAGGGACGAATGTCGCCTTCAACGGCATGTTCGTCGATGACGGCTTCGCACGGTTTGCCAAGATCGTGATCCTCGTCTCGGCCGCCGCCGTGCTGCTGATGTCCGAAGCCTACATGACCCGACGCGGGCTCCTACGGTTCGAATATCCGCTGCTGATCGCGCTCGCGGTTGTGGGCATGATGATGATGGTCTCCGCAGGCGACCTGATGGCGCTTTACATGGGCCTCGAACTGCAGTCGCTGGCGCTCTATGTCGTTGCGTCCTTGCGTCGGGACAGCCTGAAATCCACTGAGGCGGGTCTCAAGTATTTCGTGCTGGGTGCGCTGTCCTCGGGTCTGCTGCTTTACGGTGCGTCGCTGGTCTATGGCTACTCGGGCACCACGCTTTTCTCGGGCATTATCCAGACGGCGGTCCATGGGGACCTGTCGTTGGGCCTGCTCTTTGGTCTGGTGTTCCTGATCTCGGGCCTTGCTTTCAAGGTCTCGGCAGTGCCGTTCCACATGTGGACGCCGGATGTCTACGAAGGCTCGCCAACGCCTGTTACCGCATTCTTCGCCACCGCGCCAAAGGTTGCGGCGATGGCGCTCTTTGCCCGCGTGATGCACGATGCCTTTGGTGCGGCGGTCAGCGACTGGTCCCAGGTGATCGCGCTTCTGTCCGTGCTGTCGATGTTCCTTGGTGCCATTGCCGCCATCGGACAGACCGACATCAAACGTCTGATGGCGTTCTCGTCCATCGCGCATATGGGCTATGCCCTGATGGGGCTGGCTGCTGGCACAGCGTTCGGTGTGCAAGCGATGCTGATCTACATGGCGATCTACGTCACCATGAACATCGGCACCTTCGCGTTCATCCTGTCGATGCATCGCGATGGTCAGCCGGTGTCCAATATCGGCGCGCTGAACATGTATTCCAAGCGCG
>JAUIIR010000122.1 GCA_030431485.1 Alphaproteobacteria bacterium | reverse complement strand
AACACGCGTCCGTAGCTCAATTGGATGCGGCTTGCCCATGTCGACCTCCCTGATTGCCTCAGGAGTAAGGAATCATAGAAAGCCTCATGCGGGAATCCTGAATCTGATCAAAGCAAACACGCTCTAATTAAGCTGAAATGTCAGCTAAACAGTTCAACGAGGCAACATTGGCCACTCTTATTCACCCCGTTCTCCTATGTGGCGGCTCCGGCACGCGACTTTGGCCGTTGTCGCGCAAATCCTATCCCAAGCAATTCGTCAAGCTGACGGGCGCGGAAAGCCTTTTTCAGGCCTCGGCCCGTCGCCTGTCTGGCACCGGTTTTGCCGCGCCAGCGATCGTTACCGCTGCCGACTTCCGCTTTATCGTGATCGAGCAACTGGCCGCGCTTGGAATTGTCCCCGCTGACATCTTGATTGAACCTTCGGCCAAGAACACCGCCGCCGCGATCTGCGCCGCCGCCTTAGCGCTTGAAGCCCGCGCCCCTGACGCGCTGATGCTGGTGGCGCCTTCGGACCATGTGATCCCAGATCCTGCGCGCTTCCGCGACGCCGTTCAGGCCGCCGCGCCTGCCGCGTCCGCCGGACAGCTTGTCACCTTTGGCATCCGCCCCAGCCGCCCAGAAACGGGCTATGGCTGGCTCGAGCTCTCGGCCCAAACACCAGACTTCACGCCCGTTCCGCAGCCCTTGCAAAGCTTTGTCGAAAAGCCGGACCTCGCCAAAGCCAAGGCACTCCTCGCCGGCGGCATGCACTTGTGGAACGCCGGCATCTTCCTCTTCTCTTCCAACACGATACTCGAGGCTTTCGCCGCCCATGCGCCCGAAGTTCTGGCTACCACCAGTGCGGCCTTTGAGGCTGCCGAGAAGGATCTCTCCTTTACCCGCCTCGCGCCGCCCCCTTGGGCTGAGCTGCCCGATATCTCGATCGACTACGCGGTGATGGAACGCGCGCAGAACCTTACCGTTGTCCCCTACGCCGGCGCTTGGTCCGATCTCGGCGACTGGCAGGCGGTCTGGCGCGAGGCCGACGCAGACACAACCGGTACAGTTACCACTGGCCCCGCGAGTGCGCTTGATTGCCACAACACGCTTTTGCAGGCGACAAGCGAGGCGCAGCAGCTTGTCGGCATCGGCCTGACGGACATCATTGCCGTCGCCATGCCAGACGCCGAGCTCATTTCACACAAGGTTCGCGCGCAGGAGGTCAAACAGGCGGTCGCCGCGCTCAAATCGAAAGCCGTGCCACAGGCCGAGACACTGCCGCGCGACTATCGACCATGGGGCTGGTACGAAAGCCTCGTCGTCGGGCCTCGTTTCCAGGTAAAGCGCATCGTAGTTCATCCTGGTGCCGCACTGTCGCTGCAGTCGCACCACCATCGCGCCGAACACTGGATCGTCGTAGAGGGCACGGCTAAAGTGACTGTCGATAGCGACGTGAAACTCGTTGCGGAAAACCAGTCCGTCTACATCCCCCTCGGCGCCGTCCACCGCATGGAAAATCCGGGCAAAGTGCCTCTCACCCTGATCGAAGTCCAAACTGGCAGCTATCTGGGCGAGGACGACATCATCCGCTACGAGGATGTCTAGGCGCGCGGGCAAGGGGCTAAGGGGTAAATCGAGTATCATAAGGAGATGAAAAACTTGGATTACATGGTCAAGGATATCGCGCTGGCCGAATTTGGGCGCAAGGAACTGGATATCGCTGAAACCGAAATGCCGGGCCTGATGGCGCTGCGCGAAGAATACGGCGCGGAAAAGCCGCTCAGTGGCGCGCGGATCGTCGGGTCGTTGCACATGACCATCCAGACGGCGGTTCTTATTGAAACGCTGGTCGCTCTGGGCGCTGATGTGCGCTGGGCGTCGTGCAACATCTTCTCAACACAGGATCACGCGGCGGCGGCGATTGCTCAGGCGGGAGTCCCGGTCTTTGCGGTCAAGGGCCAAACGCTGGAAGAACATTGGGACTACCTTGATAAATCTTTCATGTTCCCCGAAGGCGCGAACATGATCCTGGACGATGGCGGTGATGCGACGCTTTACGTGTTGTTGGGTGCGCGTGCGGAAGCGGGCGAAGATATCATCCCCGTCCCGCAATCCGAGGAAGAAGAGGTCATCAAGGCGCAGATCAAGAAGCGCATGGCGGAATCGCCGGGCTGGTTCACCAAGACCCGCGATGCCATCAAGGGTGTGTCTGAAGAAACAACCACAGGCGTGCATCGTCTTTACGAATTGCACAAGAACGGCCAATTGCCCTTCCCGGCCATCAACGTGAACGATTCGGTAACCAAGTCGAAATTCGACAACAAGTATGGCTGTAAGGAGTCGCTTGTCGACGGTATCCGCCGCGCGACAGATACAATGATGGCGGGTAAGGTCGCGGTGGTGTGCGGTTACGGAGACGTTGGCAAAGGCTCTGCCGCATCCCTTGCTGGTGCAGGTGCCCGGGTGAAGATTACCGAAGCTGACCCGATCTGCGCGCTTCAGGCCGCAATGGACGGGTTCGAGGTTGTTCTGCTCGAGGACGTCGTCTCGACAGCAGACATTTTCATTACCACCACCGGCAACAAGGACGTGATCCGCATCGAGCATATGCGCGAGATGAAGGACATGGCCATCGTCGGCAATATCGGTCACTTCGACAACGAGATCCAGGTCGCCAGCCTGAAGAACCACAAGTGGACCAACATCAAGGAACAGGTGGACATGATCGAGATGCCCTCCGGCAACCGCATCATCCTGCTGTCCGAAGGCCGTTTGCTGAACCTAGGCAACGCCACCGGCCACCCCTCTTTCGTGATGTCGGCAAGCTTCACCAACCAGGTTCTTGCGCAGATCGAGCTGTGGAAGAACGGCGGTCAGTACGAGAACAAGGTCTACATCTTGCCCAAGCATCTGGACGAGAAAGTCGCCCGTCTGCATCTGGGCCGGATTGGCGTGAAACTGACCCAGCTTTCGCCAGAACAGGCCGCCTATATTGGCGTGACGCCAGAAGGACCGTTCAAGCCGGAACATTACCGCTACTAATCACTAAACTCAAACTTTTCGTACCGCCACAACGGCTTCCTAGCGTGGCGGGTATGGATCAATGGAGCAACACAGTAATGTCTCGACAAAATTATACCTTCACCTCTGAATCGGTCTCAGAGGGGCATCCCGATAAGGTTTGCGACCGTATTTCTGACGCGGTTCTGGATGCCTTCTTGGCCGAAGAACCCGAGGCCCGCGTCGCCTGTGAAACCTTTGCCACCACCAACCGCGTGGTGATCGGCGGTGAGGTGGGTCTTAGTGACCAAGCCAAGTTGACTGAATATATGGGCCGCATCGATGAGATCGCGCGTGATTGCATCAAAGACATCGGCTACGAACAGGACAAGTTTCATCACGAGACTGTCGAGGTTACGAACCTCTTGCACGAGCAATCGGCACATATAGCCCAAGGCGTGAACGCTTCGGAAAGCAAAGATGAGGGCGCTGGTGATCAGGGCATCATGTTCGGCTATGCCACCAACGAAACCGAGGCGCTGATGCCGGCATCCATCCAATACGCTCATTCCATTTTGCGCCGCCTTGCCGAGGTGCGCAAATCGGGCGCCGAGCCCACTCTGGGCCCGGATGCCAAATCGCAGCTCTCCTTGCGCTATGTCAATGGCCGTCCCGTCGGCGTGACATCGGTTGTACTGTCCACCCAGCATCTGGATGAAGCCATGACCAGCGATGATGTGCGCGCAGTGGTCGAGCCGTATATCTGCGAAGTCCTGCCCGATGGCTGGCTGGGGGCCGATACCGCCTGGCACGTAAACCCCACCGGCAAGTTTGTCATTGGCGGCCCCGATGGTGATGCGGGCCTGACGGGGCGGAAAATTATTGTAGACACCTATGGCGGCGCTGCCCCCCACGGGGGCGGTGCGTTTTCCGGTAAAGACCCAACCAAGGTAGACCGCTCGGCTGCTTACGCCGCGCGCTATCTGGCCAAAAACATCGTGGCGGCGGGGCTGGCCGATCGGGCCACCATTCAGCTGTCTTATGCCATTGGCGTGGCAAGACCCTTGTCTATCTATGTCGACACTCACGGCACTGGTCAAGCTGATGAAGCCGCAATAGAGGCCGTAATCGCCCAAGTGATGGACCTGACACCGCAAGGCATCCGCACCCATCTCGGCTTGAACCGACCAATTTATCAGCGCACAGCCGCCTATGGCCATTTTGGCCGTATGCCTGACGCCGACGGTGGCTTCAGCTGGGAACGCACAGATCTCGTCGATGCTTTAATTAGTTCGCTGAAATAGTCGTTGAGCCGGAACGCTTTCCTGTTATCAGGTCGGGCTCGACTGCTAGGTCGTTCACGGTTCGGTCCTTAGGCCATCTTTTCCTTCATGCCCCCAGCAACCGTGGTTGCCGGGCAAGGTTGTTGGCGGCCGTAGTCAAGATGAAGCGGGATCGGACGCATTCGACACCCCGATACTTGGTCTGTGCCATGCCACCGACGTTTTTGGCCCAGCCGAAAGGCTCTTCGATCTTCTTTCGGTGCTTCTGGGACAACGCATATCCCACGTGTCGGGTCGCGCGCCGGTCAATCGCTGAACTTCTCGATTTCTGCGCGACATGGGGCGTGACGCAGGTCGGACACGAACCCGGCTGCGTCATACACCTTGTCAGCCGCCGCGTCGATCCGAGGCAATGGCTTGTCTTACATTGCAGCTGACCTAGCAGATTACATCGACGACAAGGGAATGCAGCATGTCCGCGGCGCGCCCTGTCACCCCCAGACCCAGGGCAAGATCGAGCGATGGTATCAGACCATGAAGAACCGCGTCCTGCTAGTGTTCCGAGTCTGACATTTACTACCGATTTCCCCGGATTTGGTCGAGTGCGTCGAGTGCGCGGCGCTCGCGGGCAAGGATGTCTTCGGCGGTCTTGCTCCAGATGAAGGGCTTTGGCTTGGCATTATGGTGCAGCAGGTAGTACTAGATCGCTTCCTCGAGATCGTTGTTGCAGTCGTAGCTGCCGCGGCGGATGCGCCTGGCGGTGATCTCCGCGAAGAAGCGTTCCACGAGGTTCATTCAGGACGCGCTGGTGGGCGTGAAGTGAAGCTTGAAGCGGGGATGCTTTGCCAACCAAGCCTGCACCTCGGGCGTCTTGTGGGTGGCGTAGTTGTCGAGAACCAGAGGGATGTCGCGGGGTTTCTTCACGGCCCGGTCGATGCGGCGCAGGAAGCTCAGGAACTCTTTAGCACGGTGACGCGGCATGCATTCCCCGATGACAACGCCCGATTTGACGTCCAGCGCGGCGAACAGCGTGGTGGTGCCATGGCGCTTGTAGTTGTGGGTCATCGTGGCCGCGCGCCCCTTCTTCAGCGGCAGCCCAGGCTGACTCCGATCCAGCGCCTGGATCTGAGACTTCTCATCGACACAGGGTACAACCGCACGGTCAGGCGGATCGAGGTAGAGGCCGACGATTTCTGTGACCTTTTCCTCGAACATCGGGTCGTTCGAGACCTTGAACCCATGCGTGAGATGCGGCTTCAATCCGGCGTCTGCCCATATTCGGCCGACGCTCGACGGCGAGATCCCCATGGCTTCAGCCATCATCGCGCGGCTCCAATGCGTGGCGTTGGGCGGGGTCTCCTGCACGTTCTTGGCTATGACTTTCAACCGAAGCTCCATTGGGAGTGGTGGCACGCGCGACGGTCGGGTCTTGTCGCGTTTGAGCCCAGCGATGCCTTCATCCAGATACCGCGTCTGCCAACGCCATACCGTCGGCTTAGACACACCTGTTCGTCGCATGATCTCAACCGTTCCGGCACCATCCGCAGTCGCAAGCACGATCGCTGCTCGCCAGACCAACTTACGCGGCGTGTTGCGCGCGATGAGCAGTGCTTCAAGTTCTGCGCGGTCAGCGGGGCCAAGAAAAAGGCAGATGTCAGGGCGTCTCATCCGCTGCACATGACACGATCGAGCGGATTTGGGAATCCTCCGTCAGGCGGGGAACACTAGAGCGGCAGATCGACGTCTTCGTCGACTACTACAACACCGAGCGCTACCACGAGAGCCTCGGCAACCTGACACCAGCCGATGTGTACTTCGAGCGAGCCGAGCAGATCCTGAATCAGCGATAGGAGATCAAACGCAAAACCATGCTCAAGCGGCGCTTGCGCCACCAAACTAAAAACGCATAACCTCAATCAAGGATGAGCCAGAGCTTCTAGCCGGGATTATTCACGACGGGCATGCCAGCAGTCAGAAGTTGCTATTTTACGCGCAGGTATCGCCAGAGGCGCGCGGGTGACCTGCAGTCAGGGTTTTCACGGCGGACGGGGTGTGTCTTTGGGAGCTTTTCGGGTTGGTGTTTCAGGATTGGCGGCGCGCGATGTCTGCGTCATGTGGGGCCAGCGCGTCGAACAGGAGCCTGATGAGGCTCTGACGTGGGCACGAGGCTGGCAGCGTCATGACGATCCTGGTTTTCTTCTCGACGATGGTAGCGGCTAGGTTTACGAGGTGCAGGCGCAGCGTGCCGAACTGAGCACGCCGCCATGGCGAGTGCTTCGGACAGGCCGCGCGTAGTGTCCACCACAGCCAGTAGGCGCAGCCGTGCAGCATGAGCCGCATCTGGTTGGCGCTGGTGTCCATGCACAATGTGCGGTCCGAGGCGAGATGGCTCTTCCAGCCCTTGATGTGGTTCTCGGCTTGACCGCGGGCGGAGTAGATCTTCTCGTAAAGGTGCTTGCCGCGCGGGCCCATCAGATTGGTGACGATGAAGCGGGTGTCCCGTCCCAAGGGGCCGACCTCGACTCGGGCAATGACGCGTCGCTCTTTCGACCACGACCGGGCCGCGTAGGAGAAGGACTTGAACCGGCGCAGTTTCTCGCCCTTGCGCGCATAGCGGTCAGCCGTGGAACCCTCCAGGGTTTGCACCTGCTCTCGCAGGCGCGCAATTTTTGTCAAGCCGAACACATAACGCAGACCAAGACTGTCACACAGGTCCAGGACTTCCGGGGTGCCGTAGTGGCTGTCGGCCCGCAGCAGAACCTCGGTCGTGGGCCAAAGGCGGCGGATCTGCCTGATAAGACGCCGGATATCGGCGGCGGCCTCCTTGCCGGTTGGGCGGCGCGCCGGGCGTAGCACTGCCCCAACAAGACGTCCCTCGCCATCAAAGACCACGATCGGTTGGAAACCGTATTCATCGTAATACGCGTTGAACAGGCGCAGCTGCTGATGACCGTGAACGACATCGAAGGTGTCGTCGATATCCAGCACGATCTGCCGGGGCGGGCGCGCAAAGGAAGCGCGGAAAAACCGAACCATCTCATGTGCCATCCGGATAAGCGCCCGGGTGTAGGCCAGGTTCTCCATTCGCGAGATTGTAGGCTGCGAGCACAGCGCCGCTCCGGTCTCGGGATCACGCTCGAGAGCGAGCTTGAATGCCGGATCATCCCGCAGATCATTCGCATGGTTGCCGTCCTCATATCCGGCTGCGATCATCATGATCCGAAACCGGATGATATCTTGCAGGCTGTGCCGCACCTTGCCCGGTTCACGCAGATCGGTGAGGCACGACCCGCCAGGTCGTGCCGGCGTTCGACTTACCCCAAGAGCGTCAGACCGGCATCGGAGCTCATCTCAGCGCCATCGAAATTGAGCATGACGGGCTTGCCATTCAAGGGTGACAAAGCGGGTGCGGCAACGGTAGATTGTTTCATGGTGAGGGGGCCTGCCTTGGAAACTGGACTTTCTTGGGGGATGTCCCGCTCTCTGTTGAAACTCGCCTGAGCGGCGCTGCTTGGTTCGAGGTTATGCGGCGTCCTTCATCTGTTCAAGCTGGCCTTTTTGACGGTGGTCAAGAAGAGCTTGCTTGAGAATGGG
>JAUIIR010000121.1 GCA_030431485.1 Alphaproteobacteria bacterium | reverse complement strand
GGGTAACGCGGCAGAGGCTGCGGTCAGGGCAAGGAAGCTGCGACGCTGCATGTGGGTCTTTCCTTTCAGGTTAAAAACGTACGGAGAGGTCAATGAGCCAGGGCGGCATGATGTCGAGAAGCCAGATCTCGATGGTATGGTTCCAGCGGAGCAAAAGGCCGATCCCGACGAGGAGGAAGGCAAAGCCAAGGATCGGGCGGCTGGCCTGTGCGATCTGGCGCAGCCGGGCCGTGTTGCCGGCAAGCGTTCTGCGCGCGCCATAGGCCAGACCCAGAACAATGTTCGAAACACCCAACGCGAAGGACGTCATGATCAGGGTCACGTGGCCGAGGCTCTGCCCTTGGGAGGCCAAGGCGATGGCGCCTCCGAGGGTCGGGCCGATGCAGGGGCTCCACACCGCGCCAAGCAATGCGCCGCCCGCGAACTGACCACGCAGGGTTTGCTGATCAAGCGCGTCAATGCCGGCATCCGCGCGCGCTGACAGCCCCGACGTGGCCGCCGTCATCAAGGCCGCGCCCTTGGGAACCAGCAACACCAGACCGAACGCGATCATCATCCATGCGCCGATCATGGCGAGCGTGTCGACCGTGAGGCCGATCAGGTGACCAAAGGCCGTCACGCCAACCCCAAGCACCACGAAGGACACGCTCATTCCCATGGCCAGGGCCAGCGGACCGCGCCGGTCGGCCTGCACGGCGGAAGCCAGCACAATGGGCAGGACGGGGATCACACATGGGTTGATCAGCGTCAGCAGCCCGGCGAGATATGCAAAGACGAATTCCATGGTCCGAGGCGTAGACCAGCCATACGGTGTCTGTCACCTGCCCGGGCGTTGACGTTCGCTCACGTCCTCGTGGCGATTGTTTCAGTGGCCTTCGCCTGACGCGAGACCTGTACGGCCAGAATCCCGCCCGTGATGATCAGAACACCGATGACATCCATCGCACCCAGTTGTTCTGACAGGATCAGGGCCGCGATGGCCACACCCAGAAACGGATTGAGGAAATGGAACGTCGATGCCTTCACCGCACCGATGCGATTCACAAGCCAGAACCAGACCAGCGTCGCCGCAAGGCCGGGCACAAGGGTGGTATAGATAAAGGCCAGAACCAGCTTGGTGGACATCGTCACCTCTGGGACGTCCAGCAACAGGCCCACCGGCCAGAGCACCACACTGCCCACCAGCATCTGCAGCCCGACAATCATGAGGAAGTTGCCCCCCGAGGTCGCGTTCTTGAGCGCCATGGTCGCCACGGTCAGCGAGATGACACCCAGAACGCACAAACCGATCCCGTAAAGGTCGGCCCCGCTGCCCAGCCGTGACCCCATGATCAATACCACGCCGCAAAATCCGGCGACGAGGCCCGCAACCCCCAGGGACGACATGCGTTGCCCGGTAAAAAGCCAACCCGCCACCCCGACCAGCAGCGGCATCGACGACGCGATGATGGCGGCCAGGGATGCCTCGATCCGTTGCATCGCCACGAAATTCAGCCCGAGATAAAGCGCGTTCTGACAGATGCCAAAGATGATCGTTGCGCGCCATTGCGACGCGGTCAGCTGCCAGCTTTGCCCCATGAAACGTGCGATCAGGACAGCCAATGCACCTGAGATCAGGAAGCGCAGCGCAAGCGCCATCAACGGTGGTGCATCCGCGACGATGATGCGGGCCGAAGTAAAGGCAGACGACCACATGATCGCAAAGAGCAGCCCTGCGAGGATTGCGCGTATGTCCATTCCGGGTCCTTGCATCGATCGTTCGGCACCTCATAGCCTGTGCCGGAACCGGGCGAAAGCCCATGACCTGCGCGCAATTCCTTTGGATGAATGACATGCAATGGGTAGACTGCCGGTGTCTGCCAGACTTGGTCCAAGGAATTTTCAATGCCCAACCCACCGCAGTTTTCATTCGAACTTGGCACCTCTCCGTCCTCTCAGAGGCGATCAGAGCAGGAACCGTTGCGGATTCTTCTCATGACCGATCTCGGAGAAACGTGCCAATCCCGCAGCGGTTCGGGCTATGCATCCCGCCCGTTTCGCCAGATGGATGTCGACATATTCGAAGACTACCTTGAGACGGAGTGTCCGACCGTTCAGATCGATGGGGCACACATCCAGATGTCGGAGATGGATCATTTCCATCCCGATCACGTTGTAAAGACCCTGCACGCGTTGCAGGAGTTGCTTGATCTGCGGCAGCAATTGCGGACGCCGGCAACACTCGACACTGCGGCACGCAGGGTTCGGGCGTTGCTGACCCCCGCGACCGACGCCGGTGCGGACAGCACTGCATCGGACGAATCCGATGCCGACACGATGTCGAGGCTGTTCGGAACAGCGCCGAACGCCGCCCCGACCCAACCTGCACAACCAACCGGGTCGGTTCTGGACCGGATGATCCAACAGGCTGTTGCCGATCATATCGTACCCGATGCCGACCCAAAGGCCGAGCCCTACATCGCCGCCGTCGAAGCGGCCGCTGCCGCCCATTTGCAAAGCGTTCTGCACGACCCCGCTTTTCAATCAGTCGAAGCCGCATGGCGTGGGCTTGAAATGCTGGTCTCTCGTATCGAAACGGATGAAACCCTGTCGATCCACGTCTGGAACGTCAGCAAGTCCGAGCTGTTGGACGGAATGGGGCCGGTCGATGCGCCACCCGACGCGTCTGTCTTGCACAAGCGCCTCGTGGCGGATCGCGCAAACGCGCCATTCTCGCTGATCGCGACAGATGCCGCCATCGGGGACAACGCCGATGATCTGCGCCTCTTGGCGACCCTGGGGGCGATTGCCGGCCGAACCGGAGCGGTGGCTCTTGTTCCCTTGACACCACCCGCCTTTGGCGCGCCGTCGTGGTCAGCCATGCTCGACACCCCGGCAGCCCCGGAAACCGGCATTGCGGTGCTGGGCGAAACAGGCATGGCAGAGCACATCGTCGGTCTTGGGCCCCGGTTTCTCATGCGGCAGCCTTATGGCAAACGCTCGGACCCCATCGACAGTTTTGCATTCGAGGAAATCGGCCCCGGTCCACTTTCCACGGACGATCTGCTTTGGGGCGCGCCGTCTCTTGTCGCAACGGTCCTGATTGCAAACGCGTTTTCCGAAGACGGCTGGTCCGCGCATATCAATCAAGCCCTGGAATACGACGATCTTCCGCTTGTCTATTATGACGACGCGGGCGAACAGGCCATGCTGCCCTGCGCCGAACTTCTGCTGTCGGATGCGAACACGGAGAAACTGTTGTCCACGGGGCTGACACCTCTGGTCGCCGTCAAGAACCACAACGCCGTGCGGCTGCCGTATTTCCGAACGTTGGCGCGGTCCGGAAACACCGACCGGATTGGCCCATTCACCACCTGACGGCCCCAATCGGCAGACCATGAAAGAGGTGCCGGGCGGGCAAGCGCGCCCATGCACTGGCGACTTGCGGATGGCGAAAAAACCCCGCCGATCGAACGGCGGGGCAAGGTAGAGTGCCGCGGAGTTGGCCGCAGGCACCGGCGGTGTTCCGAAAGATCAGGTCATTTCCGAGCGGATTTGCTGACGCAGCACGTCGATCGACACCATCTTGCCGTCGCGTTTGAAATGCCAATATGTCCAGCCGTTACAGCTTGGCGCGCCCTCCAGATGTGCGCCGACCTGATGAATGGACCCTTTGACATCGTCCCCGATCAACGTGCCATCAGCACGCACCTTGGCGCTTTTGCCAGACGGCGAAACCAGCACTTCACCCGGACGCAGCATACCGCGCTCCACGAGTTGCCCGAACGGCACGCGCGGTTCGGCCCGTTTGCTGGCCGAAACCTCGAGCGCGGCCTTGTCGAGGCGACGTACGGCCGAAATACGCCGTTCAGCCACGACGCGGTATTTCTCTTCCCGCTCGATCCCGATCCAGTCACGGCCCAGCATCTTGGCAACGGCCCCCGTCGTGCCCGTGCCGAAGAAGGGGTCAAGCACCACGTCGCCCGGCTTCGTCGATCCGACCAGAACACGGTGCAGCAGCGCCTGCGGTTTCTGTGTCGGATGCGCCTTTTCGCCCTCATCATCCTTGAGCCGTTCGCCACCATTGCAGATCGGCAGAACCCAGTCCGAGCGCATCTGGATGCCCTCGTTCAGCGCCTTGAGCGCTTCGTAATTGAAGGTGTATTTCGCGCCTTCGGATTTCGACGCCCAGATCATTGTCTCATGCGCATTGGTGAACCGCTTGCCCCGGAAATTGGGCATCGGGTTCGATTTGCGCCAGACCACGTCGTTCAGGATCCAGTATCCCGCATCCTGGAGCGCCGCGCCGACGCGGAAAATGTTGTGATAAGACCCGATCACCCAGATCGCGCCATCCGGTTTCAGCAACCGCCGCGCCGCCTTGAGCCAGTCGCGGGTGAATTGGTCATAGGCCTTGAAGCTCGAAAACTGATCCCAATCGTCATCCACGGCATCGACGCGCGAATTGTCCGGGCGGTGGAGGTCGCCCTTGAGCTGCAGGTTGTAGGGCGGATCGGCAAAGATCAGATCGACGGATGACGCGGGCAAGCCGTTCATCACGTCGATACAATCGCCTCCAATAATCGTGTTGATCGGCAGCGCATCTGCGCTGTTCGGCTTGGTCATCTCTGTCATTCTCTGCCTATCGTCCCGGCGCTGATTTTGCGCTCTGTGATTGGGACAAAAGATGAGTCAAAGCCGATTCGCGGTCAAATTCTTTTTTGAATCAACAGCTTATGATTTTCGCTTGTCACAACATATTGTAGACGGGCTTGAATGAACGTCTATGGTGTGGGGTGACGCCAAGATTTCGGAGGGCTTCTTTGTGACACTTCGTGGGATAGCCCTGGTTCGTTTCCCATCCGTACCCCGGCCACTGTTGCGCCAAATCCCACATGATCGCATCCCGCCGTGTTTTGGCCACAATTGATCCCGCCGCGATGCTCAAGGACAGGCTGTCTCCTTTGACGATGGGCGTCGCAGGCAGCGTCAGGTCGCGCGGGATCAGATTGCCGTCAACAAGCACATGGTCAGGTTGTCTTGGCAAAGCGTCGATGGCGCGGCACATGGCAAGATGACTGGCCCGCAGGATGTTGAGTTCGTCGATTTCCTCAACCGAGGCTTCTCCGATCCCCACCTCGGCCTGCTGAATGATCAGGTTGAGAAGGCCTTCGCGTCTGCGGGCGGTCAGTTTTTTTGAATCCTGCAATCCTTCGGGAATCGAATCCGGTGACAGGATCACGGCGGCCGCCACGACCGGCCCGGCAAGCGGCCCTCGCCCGGCCTCGTCCACGCCGGCAATGCGTGTCATTCCACGCTCCAGCAACCCGGTCTCGAAGTGAAGGCTCGGCATCATGCGCGCAGCTTGCCGATAAGTTCCGCAATGGCAAGCAACTGGATGCCCCCACTCCTGCAACACGGTGTGACAAGGGCAGTATCGCTTTTTGTATTTTCCCGCGAAAACCCACTGGACACGCCCCAAACCGTCACATAGAACGCCGCCACCCGAACGATGATCGTTCACCCGTGCCCGGGTAGCTCAGGGGTAGAGCAGTGGATTGAAAATCCTCGTGTCGGTGGTTCGATTCCGCCCCCGGGCACCACTTTTCCAATAAAAAACAACGCATTATTATTCGCACAGTTTTTTTCTTACTGCGTTACACACTCATCGCACAGTTTTGACGTGCGTTGAAGGGCGCTTTGATGGCTGAAAGCTATGTTGAACACAGTGTTTGGAATCAATGTGTTGGCCACAGCAAACCCAACACAGCGTTCGCCCCACAGTGCGTTGGAACGCCCGTTCAACACAGTGATCTGGGACACAGTTCTGGCCCACGGCGGGCAAACGCACTCTATCAACGGAATGGCCCAGTCGCTGGCTCGAGTGACTTTTGTTGCGACGATTGTTGGATTCAGAGCCCCTTAAGTGCTCTCAACCGATCTTGTTCATTCCTTTCTAAGACTTCCTGTAGTTCATCGGGAAGTGGTCCATCAGGCTCGGGCAATTCCACTAGGTGACGCCATCTCCTGTCCAGGCCCGCCAAGGATACCTCGTCGGTCCGGCCTCGCTTTGCCTGCGCATCGAAAAGCGCTCCAAGTTCGGGCGAAAGAGGCTTATTTTCAGTCATCCGCTTGGCGACCCAGAGTGTCAGGTCGACAAGTTCTAAGCCTGCGCTTTCGTCACCAGCACAAAATTTAGGCGGAACCTCCGGCATCATTGACCAATCGAACTTAGGCATGCCCGGTCCAATCTCGCCGTCGAAACCTCGCATCCTTTTGTAAATGTCAGCCAATTCGGCTTGCGCTTTGTTGAACTGCGTCTGGCGATCAACCGTGATCGCGCGAACCTTCCGCGATTGCCGAGCAGACTGTTGAGCAACATGCTGAAGCACCTGCTGAAAGCCGACCAAGTTAGGGGAGATTTGTAGCGCAGAGTCCTTATTGCTTACGCCGTAGTCGATCTCGAATGGGTTGGCGGCTGCCCACTTCAGTCCGCCCGAAACAAGCTCTCGCGATCGCTGATCTGGAAGCCAGTCAACCCGCTCCAATAGGACGGAACAGATTTCCTTTAGCTGTTCTGCGCATTTTGCGGGGTTTCGCTCTTGCCTCACAGCCCACGCTTTACGTGCGATTTCTTGATCAAATAGGTGCGCCACTTTGAACAACAGTACATATCTGAGCGGCGTCCAGTAATGCTGCCAGGAAATTGCATCATTGATACCGGCGTCGAACACCTGATCGAAGAAACTGATAACGGCATGGTCAGGCTTTGACACTTTGAAGAGCGAGAACCGAACGTCGTTCTTTTGGCTGAACTTGGCGATTTCAAGTGCGACTTCTGAAAGGCGGCCCACGCCAAGCTCATTGGCATGAAGGCGCTTCACACCCATCTTGCGGCGTAGACTTCGCAGCAAAGGTTCCGCAGCAACATCAAGATTTAACTTTGAGGTGAGAACGCCGTAAAATAGGACTGGTTGGTTCTCATCAAAAAGGTGCGAGCCTGTGTTCCCGCTCTCATCTACATAACAGTACATATCGTCGTGCACCTAGGTTCTTTCTTTTCTAACTATTGATCTACGCATGCAAAGGCCGCGCTCTGTTCCTATTTTGGGGCCAGTCTTTAGGGCATACGCTAGGCCCGCTAAACGCACTCATGTTCGAAATTTGCTTTATATGGAGGCGGCAATGGTCTGCATGTGGCCAAGAATTTCCTCAATTCTCGGATTGCCGTCAGGCTGTCGGTGCTTGGATTTGAGATACACACCGGGTTTGTGAATCGCGTTTTGAGCTCGGTGCAGCCCGGTACCGTGCAAGGCTCCATGTGAAACTGCACTTTGAAGCGCAGCTTTGGAGCGCTCGCTATCATGAGCAATATGGTTTCTTAGCGCGACCCAGAGATTGATTATGGCCAACTGCTGGGCCGAAAGTGCGTTGATACCCGCCATATTTATTGAGCTAATCCATCGCTTTGCGCCCTTTTTAAGCGCTTGGGCACTACTAAACGTTATATTGTTTCCGTTGTTATCCAGAAGCGAGATAATCGTAGAGCGATCGACGGAAGTTGGTGCCTTGTATTGTGCATAGCGATTCAGAATTTGTTTCTGTTTATCGCTTAGGTCGTCGTTGAGAGAATGTTCCAAATGGACCGCAAACTGACTTGGGTCACGGTTGATGTAGGCAACTATTAGGTCACTGAGGAAGCTCTCCCATAGTGTAGCTGCAGAGATCAAAGTCATGGCACTTAGTCTGGTAGCGTCAGCGTCTGACGAGAGTGATCCCTTGACTGTACGGTAGAAGGCCATTGCCTCGGTCAACTGCGCATCGAAGGATGAGCGTACGAGGGCTGGGTTCATAGTTCTCAAATTGGCACTCCTCAAATCCCGTCTGCGAGCACCGCAGCATTAAGTGTGTAGAAACAAATCTTTCGCGGTCCAAACACACGCTGCCCAAGCTGAGCTACTCCCCAATGTTTGGACAGGTTTCGGCGTGACTTAAGCTACTCTTTGCTCCTGCTGACCGGGTTTGGTTGCGTCTTTTCTCAGCCAATAGATCACGGCTGGGGGTCTGCCGCCAAGGGC
>JAUIIR010000120.1 GCA_030431485.1 Alphaproteobacteria bacterium | reverse complement strand
AGATCGATTGCCTGCAAGGCAATTCTGCAAAGGCGCACCATGGATCATCAAAAGTGAAGACCTTGGTAGGCAAGATGTTATTGAAGCCGCAGACCAACGACGTGGCCCACGCCCGTCGTCTGAGAACTCTGATCAAAAAACACTGGAATTATAGGAGCATAGCAAGATGGGCATTATAGAGCAGGATCGCTCGGCCCGAGCGCGATGACGTTCTCGCGCCGGTCGATCCATTCGCAGCGGGCAAGTTCCAGAACCTGCATCTTGTTCAGCTTGGGGATCACCTTGAAGTCGAAGCTGTCCAGGCTCTTGGCCGTCGGGAACTTCGCAGCCTTGATCCGACGCTCAATCATCCGCCGTTCGCGGTCGATCAGTTCCATCTCGACCAAACGCGCCAGGAACTGCACATGATCCAGGCCCTCTGTGGCGCATTGGCGTGCAACCTTCTCGTACTCCCGCAGGAATGTCGGCAACTTCAACGTCTTCAGATGGTGGGTAAGCAGGATCTTCGGGGCCTCGGTCATGCTGCATCTCCCGACAGCAGCGACATGTAGCTTGCCGTGGATGTGGTCCCGACCTCGGCGCGCGGCAGGTAGGGGTAGACATCGAGGTCGAGCTTTGGCGGCCTCTTCTCGACTTGGCAGAGCACGAGATGCTTTACAGCGTCAAAGCCGACAGCACCGAGGCGCAAGGCCTGTCTGATGGCCACGTGCAGGTCGTCGATGTCGAATGTCTCCAGCAGGCGCAGAACCTGGACATATTCCCGGCGTCCGGCCTTGAGCATCCGCGCCTCCATCAGGCGGCGCAGGGTCGCGAACTCCGGCGGCAGGTCCCATTCAGCCAGCGGTGCCGCCTGATCCAGGGAATTGATCTTGCGCTCGATGAGCGGAAGGTAGTGGATTGGGTCGAAGACCATGTCCTCGCGATTGTAGCAGCGTGGATGGCGGGCGATGACTTCACCTCCGCAGCCGATCACGACGTTATCGACATATCCGCGGATCCACACGTCGCGATGGCCGTATGCCACGGGCACCGAGTAATCGTTGGTCTTATAGCGCACCAAGGCTTGGGAACTGACCCGCCCGGTAGCCTGTTCGCAGGCGTCGAACGGGGCGGCGGGTAGTTCGGTCATCACGCCCAGATCTCGCGTGAGGCGGTCCCCTATGGTCTCTGACTGACCCCGCAGGACGTCAGCCTGACGCTTGAGACACTGCTCTTCCAGGTAGGTGTTGAACGCCTCCCAGCTCGCGAACCGCGGGATCGGCACCATGAAGTTGCGGCGGGAATAGCCGACCAGTCCTTCCACGTTGCCTTTGTCATTGCCCTTACCGGGGCGACCGTAGCGGTCGTGGAACAGGTAATGCGACAGGAACCCGCTGAACAGTGTCGCCCGCTGGCGCGTTCCGTCAGGCAGGATCTTTGCAACCAGGCAGCGGTCGTTGTCGTACAAGACCGACGCGGGCACCCTGCCGAAGAAAGCGAAAGCATGAACGTGCCCGTCCACCCAAGCTTCCGCGGTCGCGGCCGGATAGGCCCGCACGAAGCAGGCATCACTGTGCGGCAGGTCCATGGCGAAGAAATGGGCCTTCTGTTCCACGCCGTCTATGATGACCACCGCCTCACCGAAGTCAGCTTGCGCATGACCGGGTGGATGCGCCAAAGGCACGAACATCTCGTGGACACGCCGCTCGCGCTCGCGAATATCATCCTTCACGATCGTGTAGCCGCCGGTGAACCCATGCTCGTCGCGAAGCCGCTCAAAAACGCGCTTCGCCGTGTGGCGCTGCTTGCGATGGACCTCGCGGTCCCCCTCAAGCCAGTTGTCGATGATCTCGGTGTAGCCATCCAGCTTGGGACGCTTCACAGGCGCTGTGCGGCGGTATCCAGGCGGCGTCGAGAACGACATCATCTTGGCCACAGTGTCGCGCGAAATGTTGAAATGACGCGCAGCCTCTCGCTGGCTCATGCCCTCGGCACAGGCCAGCCTAACCTTCCGATACAAGTCCACAGTGAAAATACTCCCAGCCTCCCTGCAAACAGAAAGGCTTCAAAGTGGACGACTTTTACGCCGCCCGCAGCAGGATCATCCCGCCGCTACCGTGGCCGACTTTCTCACCGCCGTTCTCACGCTCGCTTGCAGTCCTCCCTGGAGATGGCGCGGAACTGCATGTTACCGGCCGGCAAATGATGCGTTGGAAAGATTGGCAATCTGCATTTTTGGCCTCCTTTATCCAGTTACAGACCTATGGTACCTAGAGAAACGGCGCAATGCAGCATCCGAAATGAACTGGCTGACAAGCTCTCAGTTCTCTGCCCCAATTGGACCGAGTTACATGGCGACTTCTGAGCAAGAGGCTGAATGACAAACTTCTACACCGCAGATCCGCACTTTGGACACGAATCGGTCATCAAGTTTTGTGGCCGCCCGTTCGGCAGCGTCGACGAGATGGACGCGACAATCTTGCAGAACTACCAGCGCGCCATGAGCCGGTCAGATGACCTCTGGATCATTGGTGACTTCGCGTTCGCCAAGGAGCCTGAGAAGGAGAAGTTGCGGAAGATGTTGCGATCGATTCCGGGGCGCAAGCACCTAGTGACCGTTAACCATGATAAGCCTTGGGTCAGAAGGCTGACGGAATGGTCAAGCGTGCACGATTTCATCGAGATCAAGGAAGACGGACAGCGCATCAGTCTCTGCCATTATCCGCTTCTGACCTGGCCAGGCATTAGGCATGGCGCGCTGCATTTGTTTGGGCACGTGCATAATAACTGGCAGGGGTCAAAAGGAGCGATCAATGTTGGCGTGGATGTTTTTGGCTTCAAACCCGTGACACTGTTTGATATTCGAAAGCCAAATGCGGATTTACCGGACAACCCATTGTTGGAAAAACTAGAGCCAGGAATGGCCGGTCTTGCGTCTGAAACGACAGCCTAATGCGTGAAGGACCGGCCTCCCATTAACGGGCACCTCGCACCGCTTCCGAGATAGCCGCGCCATTGATAGACGATTTCTTGCTAGTCGATTGCTGCATTGCCACCTCCGATACACTCCACAGATACACACACAAAATGTTCCAAGCAAGAATATGCCCCCTCCACCAATCTAGTAGGTTGGAGGTTTTTGGGATACAGGGATTGGAAGAACTACCCGACCAAGAGCAGTTGGACGATTCAGGTCTGCTTGGAGTGGAATTGGTGCTTGAAGAAGATGAGGTCGAGAGCGCGATCCTTGACGCAGCGGAGGCGATTATCAAGGCGTGGCTAAAAGAAACTGTTCTACGTGAGTTCCGTCGATCAGATGCGACCTTGTAAAATGCCAAGCATTTTCTAGTTTTGCTTGGCATACGTATACCTATCAAAACAGGAAAATGCTAGACAAAGCAATTTGGGCCCCGCCACACGCATGAGAAAGACCAACGGGCGCTCCGGCCAATGCCAGCCGCCGTAATGGCGTACCCGGGCGAGGCAATCGACCACCGGCCGCGTGGCGGCATCGCTCCATAACTCCAGCGCGCGGTATGCAGCGGAATTGCCCGCCTGAGTGGCAACGTTCGCGCAAAGCTGAGGCCGAGCATCAATAACCTGACAAAGCCGTCACTGAACATCTCCCACATGATGCGGTATCCGCCCAGGCAACGGGTCTGGACGCGAGCTCGACAAATTCTTCCGGCTAGGAACAAAACCCACCTGAAACCCGAACGGGCGGCCGATCTTTTGGAGCGTTTCCAATGTCGGGTTCGCTCTCCCAGACTCCAGTTCAATCACCTGAACCCGGGTCAGACCAAATTTCTCCGCGAACACGGCTTGGGTCATACCCAGGGACTTGCGAAGATCACGCACGGCATCGGGAAAGCGAAGCTCTCCCGATGCCGCTTTTCGGAAAATCTCCTCGCGGCGTTGGCGCTTTTCCATTTTCGTGAGCGGCTTCAAGGCTGGCATCGAACATCCTCCAAGGCCTCGATGGCCGCAATCATCCGCTCCGGTCTTATGGCCTGATCAATCACCTGTCCCGGCACGCCGAGGTCGTGTGCGGTGTCCCGCAATCCCCGCAAATCGGGCAGCTTTTCAATCAGTGCCAGGCGTACGTCTTCAGTGCTCAATCCATCGCAGGCCACAGCTTCGCAAACCGCACTCCAGTCCGCATCGAGATCGCGACCCTGAAGGCAGCGCCAACGGCTTTGCCGTGCGATGCCCGCATCCGAAAGGCGCATCGGGGCAAAATCAAAGAGGGGCGACAGACGAACCCCGCCAGTTGCAGGGCGCTGCATTGCCGTGTTGCGTCCATGATTGTCCGGGTTTCCGGCCGCCATGTTGAGCACATCCCGCATCAGGTATTCCAGTCGGTCCTCGACAGGATCATCGCTGTAGAGATCAATGACTTCGAGATACTCCTCATGGGCCTTCGGGACACCGAACTCAGCGATGCCAAGCGCTGATGTCATGCTTTCCTGACCATGAAGAATGACATGGCCATCAGAGACCTCTCTGTCGAACCGCGGCATGATCAGAACACCAGGTTTAAAACGCAAAGGTGCCGCGCAGTTCAATCCGAAGGATCTCGCCAACTCCAGATAAGGGGCTTCTGCTTCAAGGATCAGGCGATCATTGTCGCTTGAGGATTTCAGCAGCTTGATAATGGCATGCTCGATCCCGTCTTCCGTTCGGACAAAGGGCTCTGGATACCAGAACCCGTCCCGTCGGGATCTGGTCATCAGGGCTTTTGGCCATTCACCTTGCACACCACTTGACCCGGACGCGAGATAAGCAAACCGGTCGACGACATCCAGGAACCGTTCTGACCGGTCTGAGATATCCTCATCCTTCAGGGGAGGGCATTCGAGACATGCGATCCTCTCCTGTTCAGCCTCAAAGGCTTCACGGATGCGCAGATTTCCAATCGGTGCGCCGCCTGCTCGGAGGAGTAGCTTGAGCTCCAGTGCCGGGTCGTCGGCCCTGAGCCCTTCCTGATCCGCAATCCGCTTGCGAGCGACCCCCTGGGGCATGAGGTCAAGAAGCCAGGCCGGCCAGCGGTCCGATTGATGATAGGAGAGATCAACAGGAAAGCGCAGAGATACCGCGCGGCGATCGATCACGGGCCCTTCCAGCGTGTCGACCGATGCCATATCCGACCAGTAATCAGCATCATAGCTCATTTTGGCGGCTCCGGCGATCCCGCGTGCCGGGTCGATGAACTCGACATCAGCTGCATTATGCCATTCGCCATCAACATATGCCTGAACGGCAATATCCATAAAGTCACTCTAAATTAGTACTCTAAATAGAAAATAGAGCTAAAAAAGCATAGTTTCAATGCTACTTTAATGGATTCCACCGATTGTGGTCAACAGCGAAATCTGACTGTCATCCCGGATAGATCAGTCTTTGAAACGCTTCCCGGTGCTTTGCCCGCCAATGTTCTGCCTCTCGACAAAAGCCTCCCGCTTCATTTGAGATTCAAACTCGGTCGAAAAATATATGTCTCGGACATGCAGATCAGGTGGCATGGCTTCACAACTCGATCTTCTACCGGGCCATTTCTTGTCATCTAGGTGGGACCGGTGATCGCGGTCGGCTTGTAATAGATCAGATATCGTACTATATAAATATCTATTCTAACTTGCCTGTGGATCGCAGAGGAGCTGAACATGAGCCACGACTTGCAGTTTATCGACGAGAAGATCACGCAGTCGATGCCGTTCGATCTGGCCATGACCCGTCTGGGGCACGGGGACGAGCGGCAGGCGCTTCTGGTGAGCTTTACGAACCCGGCGCTCCAGGCGGTTGCGGTAAAGCTCGTCGGGCTCCTGCAAAAGCAGGCCCCGAACCGCTTGCGCGAACTCAGCGAGGACCGCATCAACACACTCCTCGACTCTTTCGTGGCGCTCGACCCGCGCGCTGCGGCGGAGGCCCGGATCGACCTGCGGAACGCTGAGAAGCGGAAGGAGTTCCTGGACGAGTTCGCGGTCCTCGACTCGACAAGGGTTCACGAGATCTCCGGGAACACGGGGAGCAACCCCTCGCAGACGGCCGCGGTATGGCGCAAGGCCAACCGGATCCTTGGGCTGCCCGTCGGGCAGAGGACCGTCTATCCGGCGTTCCAGTTCGATGAGGGCGGCCGGCCTTACCCGCTGATGAAGCGCGTCCTGGACGCCCTGCCGGACGATATGACGCCCTGGCAGACGGCGTTCTGGCTGGTCTCGCCCTCCTCGGCGCTCGATGGCGGGCTTCCGCTCGACGCGATACGGCGCGGCGACGAGGGGGTTGTTGACGCCGCGCAGAACGAGGCCTCGGAGATCATCGGCTGATGCCGCTCGCTCTTCCCGCCAGCGTCCGGCCGGCGAGTCTCTTCACCGTCGATCCCGGGACCAGGTTGTTCCGGAACCATCATCGAGACTTCGGCGGGGCCACGTTCAACCCTTGTCGGGGCGGGGCAACGCGTTTCGCCCCGCTCCTGACCCCGGCCGGGACGTGCATCCCGACCTTCTATGCGGCCACGACCTTCGACGGGGCGGCCTATGAGACCATGTTCCGCGATCCGCCGTCGAAGTACGGCGGCTATCGCCGTCAGCTGGTCGAGGACCGTGGCGTGAGCGTCATCGCCCCCCTGAGAACGCTCCGGCTCGTGGGTCTCTTCACGCCGGAGCTGCGCCGCCTCGGCATCCCCCCCGAGGAGATGTTTCAGGCTCATGACAGCGTCTACCCGTTCGGCCGGGCCCTTGCCGAGATGGCGTGGCGGGACAATCCGGATGCGGACGGGATCGTCTGGTCCTCGGTCCGCGACAGCGCAGCACACGCCATGCTGCTCTTCGGGGATCGGCTGGGTCCGGCGGATTTCTCTGTGGAGTCGGTCCGGCTGGTAGAAACCGACCCGACCCTGCTCGACGAGCTGAATGAGACCGCGGCCCGTTGTGGCTCTTTCATCGCGCGATAGCCGCTAGGCGCGGACCAGGGACACCCGGGGCACGAAAAGCCGTTCTCAGGGCTGAGGAAGATGAACCGCCCGCCTATACCAGATCCGCCCCAGCTCATACTTCGGCGCGATCGGCACCGCCCCGCGCCGGTCCATCTTCATTCTCAGTAAGCGCTGTCCCTGTGCCATTGATTTGGTGTATTCCGGTTTGTTTTGATTGGTCGGATATATGTCTCCAACATTTTTGTTGGAGATGGTTATGGCGGATGGAACTGGGACTTTGGGTCGTGTGGAGATTGTTGGCGCTCGTCTGGGCAACCGTCGTTGGCCCGATGAGGTGAAGGCGCGGATTGTCTCGTAGGAGACCGTGACACCCCGTTCCGCCAGAAGATCCTCCACGTCGCGCAGACTCAAAGCAAACCGGTGGTAGGCCCAGACGGCGTATCCGATGACACTCTTTGGAAACCGGAAGCCTTTGACCCGCGACAAATCTTCGATGTTCAACATGGAGCTGAACTACCCGGACGCCGCAACGTCAGCAACCTGACAAAGCCCTGTGGACTGTTTTTGGCCATGTTCGCCACCTCCGGGGTCGACCCTCTCGAAAACCTGGGTTTGTGAGGGGCGTCAGCCGGAAAAACTTGCGCCAATAGGTATGAACTGTTATGATTAGATATGAAAGGAGGGGCTCATGTCCAGGCTCACAATCTCAGTGCCCGACCAGATGAACGAATGGGTCGAAGCGCAAATTAGTGCGGGTCGTTACGGCAACGTCAGTGAATATTTTCGTGACCTTGTGCGGCGTGACCAAGAACGCAAAGAATCCGCTATCAATGAGCTACGCGCGATGCTTGATCGCGCCGAGGCCAGTGGGATTAGCGACAAAACACTGCCTGAAGTGCTTGAAGCTGCCCGCCAAGAGGCGTGGCAGAAGGGTTTGTTGAGTGACGGCGATTGAACTCACCAAAAAAGCCGAGCGTGATCTGATCGACATTTTTTTGTTCGGCACAGAGCATTTTGGCGTTGCTCAAGCTGAACGGTATTCGGCGGCATTGTCAGGTTGATTGAGCCGAATTGCCGTTGTAGCGCGCTGCTATGTTAAATCTATCTGATCTTTCCCGTCTCAAGGGGTTTCGATTCCCGCGCGCGGTCATTGGCTACGCGGTTTGGGCGT
>JAUIIR010000119.1 GCA_030431485.1 Alphaproteobacteria bacterium | reverse complement strand
GCGGAAACCGCCGCCTTCATGGATGACCAGAAGCGCATCCTGATCTTCTCGGACGCGGGCGGCACGGGGCGCAGCTATCACGCCGATCTCGGGGCGAAGAACCAGCGCCTGCGGGTCCACTACCTCCTGGAACCGGGCTGGAAGGCCGATGCGGCCATTCAGGGACTGGGCCGCACCAACCGCACCAACCAGGCGCAACCACCGCTGTTCCGGCCCGTTGCTACCGATGTGAAAGCAGAGAAACGCTTCCTCAGCACCATCGCGCGTCGCCTCGACACGCTCGGGGCGATCACGCGCGGCCAGCGTCAAACCGGCGGGCAGGGGCTGTTCCGGCCCGAGGACAATCTGGAGTCTCCCTATGCCCGCGATGCCTTGCGCCAGCTTTACCGCCGCATCTATCGCGGCGATGTCGCGGGGTGCTCACTTGGCGCTTTCGAGGATGCCACAGGTCTCAGCCTGACCGATGACAATGGGCTGAAGGATGATCTGCCCCCGATCACGACCTTCCTCAATCGCCTGCTGGCGCTGACGATCGACATGCAGGCCGTGCTGTTCTCGGTCTTCGAGGAACTCCTCGACCAGCGAATCGAGGGCGCTATCGCTGCCGGGGTCTACGACCTCGGGCTCGAGACGCTGCGCGCCGAAAGCTTTCGCGTCACGGATGCCCGGGTGATCTACACCCATCCCGGCTCCGGCGCGGAAACCCAACTGCTGACCATCGCGGAGAAGCGGCGCAATACGCCGACCTCGCTGGCCGATGCGCTGGACTGGCTCGGTGATCCAAAGGCGCGCCTGCTGGTCAACAGCCGTTCGGGCCGGGCGGCGGTGCAGGTTCCAGCCACTAGCCTGATGTTGGATGACGGCACCATCGAGCCCCGCTTGCGGCTGATCCGGCCAACGGAGGCCAGCACCGTGCCTGCCAAGATCATGGAAGACACCCAATGGCTGGAAGCCGACCGCACGGCCTTCGCCGCCGCATGGACCGCGGAACTGGCCGAGGTGCCGGAATTCACGGAAACCACGCTGCATATCGTGGCGGGGCTGCTGCTGCCGATCTGGAAGCAGCTCCCCCAGGATGAAACCCGCGTCTACCGGCTGCAGACCGATGACGGTCAGCGCATCATCGGTCGCCGCGTTTCGCCGTCGTGGGTCGCGACCACACTTGCCGCCGATGCGCCGAAGCTCACGGCGGCGCAGGTCCATGCCCTCGTTCTGGAGGGAAAGACCGTGGTGCGGCTGGCCGAGGGGATGGAGTTGCACCGGTCCCGCGTCATGGGGGTGAACCGGATCGAACTGTCCGGCTTTTTGGGTGCCGCCAAGGACCGGCTGAAGGCAGATGGGTTCTTCTCGGAGATCATCAGCTGGAAACTGCGGCTCTTCTGCCCAACAGACTCGAGCGGCATCGCAGTGCTTGATCGTCTGCTTGCACGTTGTCCTGTGACAGAACTACATGCGCGCGGAGGGTGCTGAGCCATGTATTCTGAGACTGAAGATGTGATCCGCGGTCTGGCGGAGAACGCAGAGAGCGTGTGTCGCGCCTACCTTCCCGCCGGACGGCGGGAAGGGTCCTACTGGATTGTGGGCGATTTGCAGAACAACCCTGGCCGGTCGCTCTTCGTGCGGCTGACTGGGCCTGCGTCAGGGCCGGGTGCTGCCGGCAAGTTCACGGACGGCGCCACGGGTGAGCATGGCGATCTCCTCGATATCATCCGCGAGCGAACCGGGATCTCGCGCTTTCCCGATCTTCTGGCCGAGGCCCGTGCGCATCTAGGCCGTCCCCAGCCGTCCCTCCCGAATACGCCAGTGCCGAAGAAGGCCAAAGCCCCCGGTGGCACGCCAGCGGCGGCGGCGCGATTGTTTGCAGCCTCGGTGCCGGTCGCAGGCACGCTTGCCGACACCTACCTCCGCTCCCGAGGCATCACCCAAGGCGGCACGATGAGCGCGCTGCGCTTCCACCCGAAGTGCTGGCATCGGGATGAGGGTCAGACCCGAAGCATCCCCAGACCGGCGCTGATCGCGGCTGTCACCGATGGGGCAGGGGCCTTGCAGGGCGTGCATCGCACCTGGTTGGCGCCTGACGGACAGGGAAAGGCGGCTGTCGAGACGCAGCGGCGTGCCATGGGTCACCTCCTCGGCAATGCCGTCAGGCTGACCCCGCATGATGACATCCTCGTGATCGGCGAGGGCATCGAGACCATGCTGTCCCTGTCCGAAGCGGCCCCCGGCCTTCCCGTCTGGGCGGCGCTCTCGTCGGGTCACCTCGGGGCGGTCCAGTTGCCGAAGGGGCTGCAGCGCCTTTACATCGCCATCGACCGCGATCCGGCCGGGCAACGCGCGGCAGAGAGGTTGAGCGCCAGAGCAACCGAGGTCGGGATTGCCGTTCGGGTGTTGGAACCGCTGCTCGGAGATTTCAACGATGATCTCCGCGCGAACGGCAAGGAGGCGCTGCGCCAGCATCTGGCAGGGCAGATCGGGCTTGAGGATCGCCAACGCCTGTTGGGCTGAGCCGCATCGCGCAGGGGGCGGTCAGGGGCAGAGGGGGTAGGGGTCCTGCAGTCCTGTCGCGGGTGTGGATCATCACCTTTGCCTCTTCCCGGGTAAATCTCATCCACCCGACACCCGAGCGGCCTTCAAGAGATGGGCAGGCGGCCGTCAAAGGGGACGCCTCATCAAGGGCGGCAGGCAAGCTATTTCCGCCGCGGGGGACGAGCCCCCGCTTTGCATCGCGAAACAAATAGCTTGCCTGCCGCCCTCCTCCACATGCGTTCCGGCCCCGAAGGCGGGGTGAGGGGGCGTCCCCAGTGACAGCTTTCGCAGCCCATGAAGGCCGCGCGGGTTGTCGCGCGGATGAGACAGGCCCGGAGGCAAGAAACTGATGACGATCCACACTCACGACGACACGTATGAACCCGCCCACACCGCATCCCAGACCGCCCATGCGCTCGACGAGTTGCAGCTTTACGGCTACCGCCCCTTTGATGAGCCCGATCCGCGCCCAATGCCCGATGGGCAGCGCCTTGCGGTCGCCGTCGCAGACATTTTCGATGCCCTCGTCGCGACCCTGGAAGACACCCGCATGGAACCCGACCTCGAAGAGGTGCTCTGGGGCCAGGTCAACCTCTTTCACCGCGCCACGGCGAGGATTGAGCGGTCGCTCGACGAAAACGAGCAGGTGCAGCGCCGCCTTCAGCGCGAGCAGGACGGCTCTGAGGTGAAATCCACCGAACTCGAGCGCCTGACGGCCGAAGGCCTGACGCTGATCGAACGGCGCAACTGCATGGATATGATGCGCGATCACGCCGCCACCGAGTTTGTCCATCACACAGGCTCGGCCTGGCGGCCCCGCACTGGCTCGATGGTGAACCGCCAGCACATGACAGCAGCGCTCATCGACAGCCGCGACTTCCTTGCCGCCAAGCGCCGCGCAGAAACCGAGGTGATGTTGCCCGCAGGCCCCAAGGTCGCCCTCACCGGCGGGACCGACTTCAACGATCACCGCCTGATCTGGGGAAAGCTCGACCAGGTCCGGACCAAGTATCCCGACATGGTCCTTCTCCACGGTGGAAGCCCCAAAGGCGCGGAACTCATCGCCGCCAAATGGGCCGAGGCCCGCGGCGTGACGCAGGTGGCCTTCAAGCCCGACTGGACCAAGCACGCCAAGGCGGCGCCCTTCAAGCGCAACGACGCTATGCTGGACGTGCTACCCGTGGGCGTCCTCGTCTTCCCGGGCACCGGCATCCAGGAGAACCTAGCCGACAAGGCCAAAAAGCTCGGCATCCCGGTCATGAAGTTCGAGAAGGGGGCATGAGCCCCCTTTTCCCCTCGCGGGGAAATCGAGGTGGAAGAGCAGGCTTCCACCTGATATTTTGGAAGAAAGCCTGCTGGATCACGATATGTCTCACTCTGTCGCTCAACTTGAGGTGTTCCCGACCGACCTGCAGATGCGGCGGATCGATCCAGCCTGCAACATGCGGCGGTTTTACCGCATGAGCATTCAGCTCGATCTCTTTGGGGGCGCCAGCTTGGTGCGCGAATGGGGCCGCATTGGCGCGCGCGGGCAGATGATGATTGAGCAGCATCCAGATGAAGGGCGCGCCGTAACCGCGCTGATGAAACTTGCGGCGATAAAGAAGCGGCGGGGTTATGCATGATGCGCGGCCGCGGTTCGAAAAGCGGGCAGACACAGGAAAACGAGGGGGAGATGGCACTCGACACTGACAAGATCGATGATGCGGCTCTCGCGATCCTCAGCCTGACGCTGCATTACGGCGATCAGGTCTGGAAGGGAATCGATTGGGCCATCACCAACCGGCTTTTCGAGAAAGGCCTGATTTTTGATCCCAAAAACAAGGCGAAATCGCTGAGCCTGACCCCAGAAGGGGTCGCGCATGCGCGGGAAATTCTCGCGCGGGAGTTCAGCAAGGCCGAGTGACGGGCGGCTTTGCGGGACCTTACAGTCGTTCGCTGCATCTGCGTGCAATTTGCTCGCATCCGCAGCATCGTTACAACGCGGACACTCTATTTTATCTGGTATTTCAGTCGTCGTTGAACGAACGCGGGTTTGGAGCCCTCCAGAATTTTGACGATGGCATCGTTGATGCGCGGGTTTTCAATCGAACCACTTTCATAGGTGAATTTGTAGTTGTCGGCCTTGTCGAGCGTCACGTAAAGAATTTGCTCGGCGTCGGCCCCGACGGCGAGGTTCGGGTTGTGAGTGACCAGTACCACCTGCCGAGATTTCTTAGCCTCGCGAATGCAACGCGCGAGCACGGTAAAGATGCTGTCATTGTCGAGGTTGTCTTCCGGCTGGTCGATAATCAGCGGTGTTTTTTCTCTGTCGAGATGCAGGTAGAACACCAGCAGCAATAGACCTTTTTCACCTGGGGAAAGCTGGTTCAGGTTTTTTCCGCCCAATCGAAGCTCATAGCGCGGCTCGAAATATTCCAGCGAGAAAAGCAGATCGTAGAGACGCTTAACGTCCTTGATCTGTTTCGAGATATCTTCCGCTTTGATGTCGGCAATGATGGTCTTGGCAAAGCTCAGGATGGTTTCAACATCATTCCAGTTCACGTCTATCATGCGCTTTTCCAGATCGCTGCGCCCCTCTACAGCACCGCGAAACGGCCCGCGCGCCGTCTGGGTCACGAGTTCCAGAAAGCGCCCCGGAAATTCGTGCGACGGCACAAATGACGCGTCGATCGATACATCGAATGCCTCCGAACTTACGGTTGCCAGCTTCTCTTCGACGCTGGATTTCAGGCCTTCGTAGAAAGAGCGCACCTTTTCCTTGGAGGTGAAAATCGAACGCGCGAGATCGTCGCGGTCGGAATAACGGGTATCAAGTTGCGCCTGCAGGTCTTCCTCGATGTAGCGGATACGGGCCTCCAAGTCTTTGAAGGTTCCAGGCTTGGGGCTCTCATCTTCCCCCATGACATCTTCCATCTTCTTATTGATTTCCGAAAGGGTCTGGAGGTAGCGCTGATAGCGGCGCTGCGGCGCGGACAGAGTTTCCTGCAAGGCCTTCAGTTTATCAGCGAGATACTGGTGGGCTTTGCGTAGAGAGGGGACGCTGGTGAGCGCGGCAAAGTCCGTGCCCTCGGTAAACTCGCCAGCGTGCTCGGCCTCCAGCGCCTTCACTTCGGCGGCAAGTTCGGTAGCCTTGGCATCGATGCTTTCGGTGCTGATCCTGTGGGAAACGATGAGGTCAATATCCAGACCAAAGCTTGTACAGATGGGCCTAAGCTCTTCCTTACCTTGCTTCACGTGAGCGTCGAGAGCGTTGATGGACTCCTTCAGCGATCCGAGCGACGTCAGGTCGGTCTTGATAGCCGATAGTCGGTCGACCGCCTGCTTGCCGCGTTCTGTGATAGTCGCTTGAAGGGCTCGCGTTCGTTCTATCTCCTCGGACACGGCGCGCTGCTTGGGCGTTTCTTCCTCCGGCTTTTCGACAGCCGCAGGTTTCGAATTCTCAAGGACGCGGTACTCTTCGCGCCGTTGCTTCAACTGCTCTTTCAACCGGGCGCTGGTCGAAGGATCTGCTTGCTGCTCAAGTTCAATGATCTCGATATTTAGCTCGCGCAGACGTACCTTTCGGGCGCTAATGTCGCTCTTGCTCTGCGCGGTCTTCAGGTCTTCGAGTTCTGAAAACGTCGATTTTCCCATGCGGTCGGATTCCTCCACATGCGAGAAAACAACCTCTTCTATCTCCTTGCGAAACGCTTTGACCTCGATCTCGTTCGTCAGGCTTTCGAAGTAGTTCTGGGGAAGGTACTTCACAGCTTCGGGCCGGAGCGCATCAACATCCTCATCGAGCTTTTTCGTCCGCTCGGTTCCGCTCGCCCAGGTCAGAGTTGCCGTGAAATTTTCGGCGTAGCCTTTTTGGCGGAACTTTCGGTTGCGGGCTTCGTCGGTCAGAAACGAGAAATGCTCTTGCTGGCGCGACTCCCCGAGGAGCCCAAGAATGTCGGCGATGGCGCTCTTGCCGCTCCCCTTGTTGCCAATAATAGCCGTTAGCTCGGGGTTGAAGGGTATCGCAACATTCCTGAACCAGGAGCCTTTGGCTCCCGCATATCCCGCAATCTGATCAATGCGCAGCCCCGCGATGAAACGGGTTGCATCCTGATTGAGCCGTTCCAACACGGTGGGATGCTCGCCGATATGCACGCGACCCTTTGGTTCAAAGAGCGTTTGACGGAGCCCTCTAAACGTCAAGTCGGCCTTGATCCAGGTCGGCGGGTATCCTGCCTCGTCGCCGGAGAGCCTGCCAAGATCGGCCATCGCATGAGCGTCCGAACCTGAATAGACGGGCTTCTTCTCGGAAGGGCTGCCGTCTTCGTAGCGGTCCGTACTAAGGAAATAGCCAGTGCTCTTGTCTGACCCGAAAAAAGCGTGACTGGCCTTGTCTAGCTCATCCGAGATCGATTTGCTGCGGGCGGATTTCGTGTCAACGCCGCGCAGACCATCATTGCCGGCCGCCGTGACGATCAGATAGGCCGTCTCGTCGGGGAACACCTTCTTGAGAGCCGTTTGAAGATCGGACAGGCTGATTGTGGCCTGTTCGTATTCTTCGCGCGATGTGAGCTCACTGCAGCGAAGGCGCAGCCCTTCCCGAGTTTTGTGCGTATGCAGATCGCTGAGCAAGGTGCGCAGCTTCGTTACGGAAGCAAGCGCAGGGTCGATCAGGACATGGGTGTGAACATTGCGGCCGTCCGAACTCACGGTTTCCATGAGCCGGAATTCACAATTCGGGATAAAAACCTTTGTGCCGTGTGGGTAAAGGCGCTCATACGCCTCTGAAACGGCCAAGTAAGAGTCAAAGGAGAAATAATCTGTGATCCCAAATACTTGAACGTCTGAGCCCTCTAGCACTTCGAGATAGGCGCGGAGATTTTCCTCACTGGTATCGCCGTAGCCATTTGCCAGTTTGGTTCCTGGCCCGTGAAGATGGAGATCCCACCGATGCCATCCCGACCCATCTTTCTTGTAATCAATAGTCATTGCTTTTAATCCACTTGCGCATAGAGGAAGCGCTTCAAGTCACATGGGATACATTGTACCGCGCAATTTTCTGCGACAAGCATGAATGACCGATCTGGGGAAGCCGCGCTGCGGCGTGCTGTAGAATCCAAACGGCGGCTTTTGGGTGAGCACGATGCTTCACCTGCGAAGCGGCCTTGCACGCTGCGGCCTGTCTGAATTTCGCTGCTGGGCTCTTTTTGACATGGGCAAGCCCCGCAAGCGGGGCCGGGCTGCTGGGGCTCCGCCCTGAATTCTGACCTTGCTGTCTTCCTGTGCCAATACGTCTTGGTCTGTCTCATCCTGAGCCATCCCAAAACGTTTGCCACATGGTCGCCTTCACGATCCGCTTTGAGCCCTGACGGGTCTGCATCCCTCTTGCAAGGCGGACGCTGCCGCCAGGCGAAGCCGAGGGGCTCTAGTCTTCGCCACTTGGCATAAGACTCCGAAGGGCTATGCGTCTGGCTTCTGGTCGAACAGAATAACGTGCGCGCCTTCTTCACTGTCAGGGTTGCCTACCAGCACGAACGGCATATCCGACCCGTACTTCTCGTAGAGACAGCGGTATTTC
>JAUIIR010000029.1 GCA_030431485.1 Alphaproteobacteria bacterium | reverse complement strand
CCCGACATTCTGGACACGGGCGGCGGGCTGAAGGCGGCAGCGCCAGTTCTTGGCGGCACCATCGTTTTCACCATGAACACCGACGCTGTCTGGGCGGGACCAAATCCGTTGGCGGTGCTCAAGAGCGCCTGGACTGATGAGATGCAGGCTCTGCTACTATGTGTGACCAAGGACCAAACAGTCGGTCACACCGGCCCTGGTGATATCGACATAGACGCGCAAGGGAACGCAGTATGGGGCACGGATACTGTCTATTCAGGAGTCCAGATGATCCGCACAGATATCGTCTCTAATATGGCTGAAGATGTATTTTCCCTGAAAAGTGTTTGGACCACGCTCGAGGCTCAGGGCCGTCTTCACGCCGTCTCGTATCCCGGGCGCTGGTGCGATGTTGGTCATCCTCAAGGCATCACGCTTGCAGAAGAGATGCTGAGACAAGAAGATGTTTGATCCAAGCGGCAACCCACGCATTTTTGCACTGCCGCCCGGTGCCGATTTCGCTCGGGAACTGGTACTGGGTCTCAAATCGCGCATGGCACGTCAGCCTCCAGAAGCGATGGCGCGTGTCGAATTGATCCTGAACACGCGCCGTATGCAACGCCGTGTGGAAGCGGTTTTTGACAGTCTCGGCGCAGGGTTTCTGCCGCGCATCCATTTGATCACCGACTTGGCCGATCCTTTGGATCGCGCGTTTCTGCCTCGGGCTGTTCCCGCATTGCGGCGACAGCTTGAACTTGCCGAACTGGTCAAGAAGCTCATCGAAACGGATCCCGGTCTGGCACCGCGATCTGCTGTTTATGACCTCGCGCAAAGCCTGAATGCACTCCTGGATGAGATGCAGGCCGAAGGTGTGACACCTGAGGATATCGCGGCCCTTGATGTGACGGATCAGTCCGGACACTGGGACCGCGCGCAACGCTTCCTGCAAATCGTCACTCAGTATTTTGACCCGCAGACTCAGGCGCCTGACGCGGGCGCGGTCAACAGAATTGCTTTGGCCAATCGTCTCGAACGCTGGCAAACTGCGCCACCCCAACACCCCGTGATCGTTGCAGGGTCGACCGGTTCTCGTGGCTCGGCATTTCACTTGATGCAGGCGGTTGCACAGCTTCCACAGGGGGCGGTTATCCTCCCTGGATTCGACACAAACATGCCCGAATCGACATGGGATGTCCTGCGCAGCAACGTACGCAACGCCGAAGCAATGCAGGGCGAAGATCACCCCCAATTCCGCTTTGCCCGCCTGTTGGACAAGCTCGATATCGGGCAGCAACACGTCGCCAACTGGACCGACGCTCCGCCTCCCAACCCGGCACGCAACGCTCTGGTCTCGCTCGCCATGCGTCCAGCGCCAGTCACCGATCAATGGCTTAAAGACGGGCCTGCACTGCCATCTCTCTCGGATGCCACACAGGCTTTGACACTCGTCGAAGCGGCATCCCCCCGCGACGAAGCCCGCGCCATTGCAATGCGCCTCAGACAAGCCGCTGAAGACGGTGTGACAGCGGCTCTGATCACCCCGGATCGGATGCTGACACGTCGTGTGACAGCGCTTCTGGATCGCTGGGGCATTCTGCCGGACGACAGCGCGGGCACTCCAGCGCAGCTCACCGCGCCCGGTCGCTTACTGCGCCATATCGCTGAGCTGCGCGTAAATGGTCCGACTGCTGATGTCCTGCTGACCATCCTTAAACACCCGCTATGCCACAGCGGCGCGGACCGAGGGCAACATCGCTTGTGGACATCCGAACTGGAACTGTTCATCCGTAAAACCGGCATACCCTATCCAGACCTTCAAAAGCTGATGTCATGGTCAAAGGCAGATGAGGCTCAGAACTGGCTGGATTGGGTGGATCGGTGTCTTCTCCAACCAGCCATCACAGGTCAGATTCCGCTTGATCAGCATGTATCGCAACACCTCGCACAAACTGAAGCGATCTGTGCCGGCTCAAACAGTGACGATGGCTCTGAGCTTTGGAATATGAAGCCCGGCGAGACCTGTAGAACAGCCTTCGACAGACTTCTGGAAAACGCAGGCTATGGCGGCTCATTGTCGGCACGCAACTACGCCGATCTTGTGGACTCTTTATTGCGTGCCGAAGACGTGCGCGACCGAGATGCGCCACATCCGCATATTCTGATCTGGGGGACAATCGAAGCACGCGTGATGGGCGCAGACCTGGTCATTCTAGGCGGGCTCAACGAACATTCCTGGCCCGACCTTCCACCGGCCGATCCCTGGTTGAATCGCCGTATGCGACAGCAAGCCGGTTTGTTGTTACCAGAGCGTCGGATCGGGCTCTCTGCGCATGACTTTCAGCAGGCGATTGGAGCAAAAGAAGTTTGGCTCACCCGCGCGGAGCGGTCTGAGGACGCTGAAACCGTCCCATCCCGCTGGTTGAACCGCCTGACCAATCTATTGAAAGGGCTGCCTCAAACCGGCGGGCTGGCAGCATTGGACGCAATGAGAATGCGCGGCAACGATTGGTTGATGCTCGGCCAAGTCCTCGACACACCAATTCGCACCGCTTCAGCGAAGCGCCCGTCCCCAGTGCCGCCTGTCGCTGCACGTCCAAACGAATTGTCGGTGACAAACATCGAAAAACTGATCCGCGACCCATATTCCATATACGGGTCCAAGATTCTGCGGTTACACCCTCTTCACCCAATCCAACATGCACCAAACGCGCTTCACCGAGGAACGGTCATCCACAAGGTTTTTGAGGATTTTGTTTCTAACACAGCCAAAAACAAGTTACCTATCTCGGAAAGCACACTTCTTGAGACTGCTCAGCGCATTCTTACTTCCGACGTGCCCTGGCCGACAGATCGCATTCAATGGAGGGTGCGCATCGAGAAGATTGCGCGCTGGTTCATCAAACTGGAACAAGCGCGCCAAGCGGTCGCACGACCCGTGCTCTTTGAAGAAACCGGTAATGTCAGCCTGTCTGAACCGCCATTCAAAATCACTGCAAAGGCCGACAGGATCGACCTCAACGAAAGAGGTGAGGCCTACATTTACGACTACAAAACCGGCACAGCTCCAACAAAGGACCAGCAACTTCAGTTTGACGTGCAGCTGCTCGTCACAGCGGCTTTGGTGCTTGAGGGTGGATTTGATCCGCTGTCACCCAGGTTTGTTGCGGAAGCCAAATTTATCTCGTTCTCAGGTGAGGGCTGTGAAGTGCCTGCACCGCTTGAGGAGTGCCCTCCAGAGCGCACGTTGTCGATGCTTAAGAAACTGATCGAGGCGTATCGCGACCCCGACATTGGCTACACCGCGCGCAGCAAGATGCACAAAGACATTTTTGGTTCAGACTATGACCAACTGTCCCGCTTCGGGGAGTGGACGGCCTCGGATCCGGTGACAAAGGTTTTCCTCACATGATCCGTGACGATGCGACAGAGGCTCAAATCCGGGCTGCTGATCCACTTGCTTCGACATGGCTTGGCGCGAATGCAGGCTCTGGCAAGACGCGTGTTCTGACCGACAGGGTCGCCCGGTTGCTTTTGGGGGACACCCGCCCGGAACACATCCTGTGTTTGACCTTCACCAATGCCGCAGCCAGTGAAATGCAAAATCGCCTGTTCAAACGGTTGGGCGAGTGGGCAATGCTGGATGATCCTGCACTCATAACTCAACTCACTGAGCTTGGAGAAGACGCAGAATCCCTGACGCCTGATTTTCTTGCCCGCGCGCGGACGCTTTTTGCTCGGGCCATCGAAACGCCTGGTGGCCTGAGGATTCAAACAATCCACGCGTTCTGTGCATCAATTCTCAGAAGATTTCCGCTCGAAGCCGGGGTCAGTCCGCAGTTTCAGGAAATTGACGACCGCACTGCACAATTGCTGCGGGAACAAATTCTCAATGAGATGGCGAGCGGCGATGAAGACGGATTGATTGCCGATATCGCCCGGATTGCGTCAAACGAGCCGCTGCAGGTTCTTGCGGAATCCATCGTTGGCCAACGAGATGGTTTCGCCCCGCCGCTGGACCGTGCCGTTTTGATACAGCGCTATGGGCTTGCACCGCACCAGACACTGGACACCCTGCCCTCTGCAGTGTTTCCGGGTGACGAGCTCGCGTTTTTGGCTGAATTAGTATCTGATCTCCAGAACGGAGGCGCCACCGATAAAAAGCTGGCGGACGCCATAATCAAAGCGCAGAGCGGCGGTCTACAGGCCGTGCTTGCGCTTGAATCCGTAGTTCTGACGCAGCAAGGCACGATCAGCCAGCGTGTCCCACCCACCAGCAAATTGCGTAAAGGCGCGCTGGCCACCAGCCTGATCCGATTGGAGGAGCTCTACAAACGGATTGAAGCCGCACGGGACACGCGGCTGGCTCTTGAAGCCGTGGAAAAGGACGTCACGCTGCACCGCTTTGCTGGCGCGTTTCTGCGCCGCTACGAAGAAACCAAACAAGCACGCGGCTGGCTGGACTTCGACGACCTGATCACGAAGACGCGGCACCTTCTGACCGACAGACAACAGGCAGAGTGGGTACTTTACCGGCTAGATGGCGATATTGATCATATCCTTGTGGATGAAGCCCAGGATACCAGCCCTGCGCAATGGGACGTGATCAACAAACTGGCTCAGGAGTTCACATCCGGAGCCGGCGCACGCAGCGCGGTCAGACGAACGCTCTTTGTTGTAGGGGACAAAAAGCAGTCGATCTATTCATTCCAAGGCGCAGATCCCCGCGAATTCGACACTATGAGAAGCGCCTTCCGCGATCAGATGGAAGCAACGGATGCTCCGCTGGTCGATGGGCAGTTGAGTTATTCCTTCCGATCCTCCGTGCCAATTCTGCGTTTGGTCGACGGGGTATTCGAGGGACGGGAGAAAGCTGGTTTTCTGCCGGATCAGACTCACATCTCATTCCATGACAGACTACCCGGTCGCATTGATCTGTGGCCATTGATCGAACCGCCAGACGGGCAAGAAGATGACATGCCTTGGGACACCCCGGTTGATCGTGTCAGCCCTACCCATCACAATGTGATACTCGCGGGACGTATTGCTCGGTTTATAGATGCGACACTCAAAGCAGGAACGGCAATACCGGACCGAATTGATAACGGCATTGTTCAGAGTCGCCGCGTTCACGCCGGGGACTTTCTTGTCCTTGTGCGCAGCCGTGGTGCCCTATTCCACGAAATTCTGAAGGCCTGCAAAGCGCTTCGCTTGCCGATTGCCGGAGCTGACAAGCTCAAAGTGATGGCAGAACTTGCGGTTCAAGATCTTCGCGCCCTGCTTTCTTTCCTGGCGACGCCCGAAGACAGCCTCTCGCTCGCCGCCGCCTTGAGATCACCTGTGTTTGGCCTTGACGAGCAAGCGATCTTTGATCTCGCGCATCGCAGAACATCGCCACATCTTTGGACCGAGTTGCGCCGACGTAGAGACGATTTTCCGAGTGTAATGGCTGTCTTGGATGATCTGCGTGATCAGGTAGACTTCCTTCGGCCCTATGATCTTTTGGAACGCACTCTGATCAAACATAAGGGGCGCCAGAAGATCATTGGACGGCTGGGTGAGGAATCGGAAGACGGCATTGATGCGCTTCTCAATCAGGCACTTTCCTACGAACAGACCGACATCCCCAGCCTGACAGGTTTTCTGCACTGGATGGAAACGGACGATATCGAAATCAAACGCACCGTTGACAGCGCTGGTTCGCGGATACGCGTGATGACGATCCACGGCGCAAAAGGCCTTGAAGCACCAATCGTGATTTTGCCAGATACGCACAAGAAGCCGTCTCAGTCGAACAAAGAGACATTTGTGCATGCTCAGGGGTCCGCTCATTGGCGGGGCACCGACAAAACACGAGCGGTCTATCAGAGAACTGCGGTTGAGCAGGCAAAGCAGGCAGAAGAGGAAGAGCGAGACAGATTGCTCTATGTAGCACTCACGCGGGCGGAACGTTGGCTCGTTGTCGCAGCAGCGGGCACTGCAGACAAAAATGCGGAGAGCTGGCATGATCGGGTTCAGGCAACGTTAGAGACGATTGGCGCGCTTCCGCATCGCTTCGGATTCGACGACGACAGTCCCAATGAAGGTCTTCGGTTAGACCACATGGCGTGGCCCGATCCCGTGGCTGAAACGCGTTCTGCACCCGAAACTTCCGACCCGGCACTGCCTGCCATCTTTGAGACTGTGGCTCCGGACCCCGTGAGTATGCCGGCCTCAATCAGCCCATCTGACCTTGGTGGGGCAAAAGCACTTCCCGGCGCTGACGGTGATCTGACAGACGCCGCCATGGAACGAGGTACACTGATCCATTCGCTCTTGGAGACACTGCCCACCCTGCCAGAAGAAGATTGGACTGTCGCCGCCCGCAGCCTTGTTGGTGACCATGTGTCTGCAGAAGACATGATCGAAGAGGCGATGCACGTTCTCAAAGCGCCATCACTCCGGTCATATTTTGAGGATACAGCTCTGACCGAAGTCGCGATCACGGCCGAACTTGACCAATTTCCCGGCGCGCCACTTCATGGTGTGATCGACAGGCTCTTGGTAACAACAGATCGGGTTCTTGCCGTCGACTTCAAAACCAATCGCACGGTTCCGCAATCCGAAGACCATGTCCCTGAAGGTCTTTTGCGCCAGATGGGGGCATATCACGCGATGCTCGGAAAGATTTATCCGGGCAAACGGATCGAGACGGGTATTCTGTGGACCCGCACAGCCACCTATATGCCGTTGTCGGAAAACCGTGTGACACAAGCACTCGTGAGCATGCACCACCTTGACGGCCTATCGGGGGATACATAGTCTCTCGATCCGACTGAAACATGCGCCAGAGCCGCAAGGAGAGCTTTCAATGCCCACCGTCGCCGTAACCGATGATACCTTCGAGACTGAAGTCAAAAATTCCAACGTCCCCGTCGTCGTCGACTTCTGGGCAGAGTGGTGTGGACCATGCAAACAGATCGGCCCGGCACTGGAAGAACTGTCCGCCGAATATGGCGATGCCGTGAAGATCGCAAAGGTCGATGTTGACAGCAACCCGAACACAGCCGCAGCAATGGGTGTTCGTGGCATCCCATCGCTATTCATTTTCAAAGATGGCCAGGTGGTCTCGAACAAGACCGGCGCGGCACCGAAAGCTGCGCTGAAGGGCTGGATCGACGAAAGCCTTTGATCTTTCAGGAAAATCAGTAAAACGCCCGGCCTTGGCGCCGGGCGTTTTACGTTCAGGGGCTTGTGTGATCCAAAGCATCGGCCCATATCGTCAGAAATGCGAAAAAGGACACCTCATGGCTGACAACGACTTTCCAGGCTGGCACGGCACCACAATCATTGGCGTCAGAAAAGGCGGCAAAGTCGTTATCGCTGGTGACGGTCAGGTCAGTTTGGGTCAGACCGTGATAAAAGGGACCGCGCGCAAAGTTAGACGCATTTCGCCTGGCGGGTATGATGTGGTGGCCGGATTTGCCGGATCCACAGCAGACGCCTTCACATTGCTGGAACGTCTTGAAGCGAAGCTGGAATCAACGCCCGGGCAATTGCAGCGGGCCAGCGTTGAACTCGCCAAGGATTGGCGCACCGACAAGTACCTTCAGAAACTCGAGGCCATGCTGATCGTGTCCGATGGACGAGAGTTGTACGTCATCACAGGTGCAGGTGATGTGCTTGAACCAGAACACGATGTGACGGCCATTGGATCGGGCGGCAACTATGCGCTGGCCGCTGGCCGCGCTCTCATGGACAGCGACAAGGATGCAGAACAGATTGCGCGCGAAGCGATGGCGATTGCCGCAGATATCTGTGTCTATACCAACGGCAACCTGACGGTTGAGACGATAAGCGCCTGAGCGACAAGAGCCGCCTGACGCCGAAAAGGAACTCACAATGACCGACCTCACCCCCCGTGAAATCGTCTCTGAACTGGACCGCTTCATCATCGGTCAGAAAGACGCCAAGCGCGCTGTCGCCGTCGCCCTGCGCAACCGCTGGCGGCGCAAGCAACTGAGCGATGATCTGCGCGAAGAGGTCTACCCAAAGAATATCCTTATGATCGGGCCGACAGGCGTCGGCAAAACGGAAATCAGCCGTCGTCTGGCCAAGCTGGCCAAAGCGCCATTCATCAAGGTTGAAGCAACAAAGTTCACCGAAGTGGGTTATGTCGGACGCGATGTTGAACAGATCATTCGCGATCTTGTGGATGCGGCCATTGCAATGACACGCGAGCACATGCGCGACGACGTCAAGACAAAAGCCCACGAAGCTGCTGAAAACCGCGTGATTGAAGCAATCGCCGGTGAAGGGGCCCGCGAGTCAACCCGCGAGATGTTCCGCAAGAAACTCAAGGACGGCTTGCTGGACGACACGGTCATCGAACTGGAACTGCAGGACACATCCAGTCCATTTCCGACAATGGACATTCCTGGCCAGCCCGGCATGGGCGGCGGGGCTGGCATGATGAATCTGGGCGATCTTTTTGGCAAAGCCTTTGCTGGACGCACCACACGCAAGCGCATGACCATTTCTGAAAGCTATGAGGTTTTGATCGCTGAAGAAGCGGACAAGCTTCTTGATGATGAGGTGGTCAAGGAAAAGGCGCTGGAAGCGGTTGAACAGAACGGTATCGTCTTTCTGGACGAGATCGACAAAGTTGCGGCACGGCAGGAAACGCGAGGCGGCGATGTCAGCCGCGAAGGTGTTCAGCGCGACCTGCTGCCTTTGATCGAAGGAACGACCGTCAGCACCAAACACGGGCCGGTCAAAACGGATCATATCCTCTTTATCGCCTCGGGCGCTTTCCACATCGCCAAACCTTCAGACCTGTTGCCCGAACTACAGGGTCGCTTGCCGATCCGTGTGAACCTGCGCGCGCTGACCGAAGAAGACTTCGTGCGAATCCTGACAGAAACCGACAACGCGTTGACGCTGCAATACACAGCTCTTATGGCGACCGAAGAGGTCACCGTGAACTTCACCGAAGACGGGATCGCCGCGCTTGCCAAGATCGCGGCCGATGTGAACCAGACCGTCGAAAACATTGGAGCACGTCGTCTCTATACTGTCATGGAGCGGGTGTTCGAAGACCTGAGTTTCGATGCGCCGGACAAGTCTGGGCAGACGGTGACGGTAGATTCAGGCTTTGTCGATCAGCACTTGGGTGAATTGACGAAATCAACCGATCTAAGCCGCTACGTGCTCTGACCTTCATCATGCCAATTAAACTACTGCCAAGGACATCCAACGCTTTCGGATGAGGTCGTGCGACGTTATGTTAGCGCAAACTCTTCGAGAGGCGCTTATGAAACGGTCCCGCATCAACGATATCCTACGCGAAAGCGATGCCTTCATCCGATCATTCGGATATGCCTTGCCGCCCTTCGCATATCTTTCGCCCGAAGCGCTGAAAGCCAGCGACCATGCCGAGATCAAAACCCGGCGAATGGGCTGGGATATCACAGACTATGGCAAAGAGACCTTTGATGAGATGGGTCTTTTTTTGTTCACCACACGCAATGGACTGAACTGCGATCTTGGGAAGAAAAGCGCGATGCTCTACGCCGAAAAGATCATGATTTCGCGAGACCGGCAGCTCAGCCCAATGCACCGTCATGATCTCAAGGTTGAAGATATCATCAACCGCGGCGGCGGTACGCTGGTCATCGAACTATTCATGGCAGATGCAGACGGCGGAATTGACCGTGAGACAGACGTGAGCGTCATGGTCGATGGTGTCATGCGGAGATTGCCTGCCGGCGGTCATCTCAAGCTTGATCCGGGCGAGTCAGTGACGCTTTTCCCGAATAACTGGCACGCCTTCTGGGGCGAAAATGGCGATGTGCTGATTGGAGAGGTCTCAACCGTAAATGACGACCTGACCGACAATGTATTCGAGCATCCAATAGGACGATTCTCTAACGTTGAAGAGGACGAAGCGCCGCTTCATCTTCTCGTTTCAGACTACGACACGTATTTATAAGAAAAAGCCCCGCACAATGGCGGGGCTTTTCGTATCTCAAAGTGCGCGCGATTTACGCGAACCACCAACGCTCGATCATACGCGAACTGTCCATCTGGAAGACGTTGCCAATCGTACCCGAGTTAGTGAGCTTGTTGGAATGCGCGTCCACGAAATTGGCGTACATCGGGATGACGGTGCCACCTTCCTTGGCAACGAGCATTTGCATCTCACGATACTGCTCTCGGCGCTTGTCACTATCCAACTCGGCACGGGCGGTAAGGAGAAGTTCCTGGAAGCGCGCGTTCTCCCAACCTGTGTCGTTCCACGGCACACCGGATTCATACGCGGTCGAGAACATCCAGTCCTCGGTCGCGCGACCCGACCAGTAGCAGGCGCACCAAGGCTTCTTCAGCCAGACGTTCGACCAATATCCATCATCCGGCTCTTGCACGACGTTGATGTTGATACCGGCGGCCTTCGCACTTGCCTGATAAAGTTGTGACGCATCAACTGCACCGGGGAAGGCCGCGTTGGCCGCTGACAGGTCAATAGACAATCCATCGAGACCCGCTTCTTTGAGCAACGCTGCCGCCTTGTCCGGGTCGTAGTCGTTCATCTCGATATCGCTGGCAAAATACTGGTTTGCCGGACCAATCGGGTTGTCATTGGCAACAGCGCCATGACCGAGCAGGATCTTGTCGACCAACTCCTGACGGTTCACGGCATGCTTGAGCGCCTGACGCACCTTGAGGTTGGTGAACGGATCGACATTGGTCAACATCGGGAAGGTGAAGTGCTGGTTGCCCGTCACTTCGAAGATATTGATCATCGGGTTGGCCCGCATCAGCGGCTCGGTCTTGAAGTCAACACGGTTCACGGCATCGACCTGACCAGTCATAAGCGCGTTCATACGTGCAGACGAATCGTTGATCGCGATCATCTCGACACTGTCGAACCAACCGGCATTGCCATCCTTGTAGTGGCTGTCGACGCGGCTCAGCAGCGTCCGAACACCCGGATCGAAGCTTTCGACCTTGTAGAGACCGGTACCGATCCCCTGCGCGATGGCTTCTTCGATCTGACCGGACGGGTAGATGCAGATGTGATAGTCTGAGAGCAAGAACGGGAAGTCAGCGTTGCCGGCCTTGAGGGTGAATTCAACCTCATGGTCATTGATTTTCTTCATCTCGGCGATGTTCTCGACAATCGGCTTCGCCGCCGATTTCGCACCCTCTGCCGTGTGCATCTGCAGTGAGTCGAGTACGTCATCCGCACCAAACGCCTTACCATTATGGAAGGTCACACCCTGACGCAGCTTGAAGGTCCATGTCACAGCATCGGCGGATGCTTCCCAGCTTTCGGCGAGTTCGCCTACCAGCTCACCATTGGCAGCAACTTCTGTAAGGCAGTCGAACACGGCACCATGCGCGGCCATGATCATGTAGCTGTCAGAATGGGTCCGGCTGTCCCAGCTGTCCGAAGTGTTCGCTCCGGCCAGACCCAGTCGCAGCGTGCCGCCGCGTTGCTGCGCGCGGAGTGGCAGGCCACTGGCTGCAAGAACACCGGCGGCTGCACCGGTCTTCAGAAGTCCACGTCTTGAAATGCGAGTCATCATCGTCTCCCTGTGTTTATCAGCGGTCTTCAGCCGCCTATTGGCCCAAACCTGGACCGATTCTCATGACATCTTATCAACAGCTGCGTCGCCAATGTTATCAACTCCGCGTTCATTGAGTAGATTAGTGAGCCAGTCCGGATCCATTTCGGGTACGGAACTAAGCAAAAGATCTGTGTACGGATGGTGTGGCGGAACGAACATGTCATGTTTCGGTCCCTGCTCAACCACCTTTCCTTCTTTCATCACAACCACTTCATCCGCGATTGCTTTGACGGTCGCCAGATCGTGGGTGATGAACATATAGCTTAGCTTTAGATCATCCTGAAGCCGAGCCAGCAATTTCAAAATGCCCTCGGCCACCAATTGGTCGAGTGCGCTTGTCACCTCGTCGCAGATGATGAATTTCGGCTCAGCCGCCAGTGCACGCGCAATCCCGATCCGCTGTTTCTGCCCACCCGACAACTCCGACGGAAGACGGTCGTAATACTGCGCTGCAGGTAGTTCGATTTCGTCAAGCAACTCTTCAACACGGCGGCGTCTCTGCTTACCGGTCAGACCCATGTAGAACTGCACAGGCCGTCCGATGATGTCGCCAATGGTGGTCCGCGGGTTCAGTGCCGTGTCCGCCATCTGGTAGATCATCTGCGCCTGCCGTAGCTGGTCTTTGTTCCGGCTCTTGTAATTAGCTGGCAACGGCTGGCCATCGAACTCGATCACGCCACTGGTCGGCGGCAAAAGACCGGTGATGCAGCGCGCTGTTGTTGATTTGCCAGAACCGGATTCACCCACAACCGCAACGGTGCGCCCCTCATGAATGTCAAAACTGACGTCGTGCAGCACCTGAATTTTGCCATAAGCCGCTGACACGTTCTGGACAGAGACCACCGGCGTCGCGCCAGTGTGAACAGCGGGTTTCTGAGGGCGCTCGAACGCTCGGACCGCCCAGAGCGTCTTGGTGTAGTCTTCCTTCGGTTGCGCGAGCATCGTGCGGGTATCGGCCTCTTCAACCTCATCCCCTTTCAGCAAGACCTTGATGCGATCCGCCATCTGAGCCACCACAGCAAGATCATGCGTGATATAGATCGCAGCCGTATCGAACTGCTCCACGATATCCCTGATCGACGCCAACACCTCGATCTGTGTTGTGACATCCAACGCGGTGGTCGGCTCGTCAAAAATAATCAGGTCAGGCCGACACGACATCGCCATCGCTGTCATTGCGCGCTGGAGCTGTCCCCCGGACACCTGATGCGGATAGCGAAACCCGATCTCCTCGGGGTTGGGCAGGCGCAATCGGCGATAAAGTTCGATACCGTCCTGTACACTTTCCGCACGCGACATGACGCCGTGCTGAACCGGGCCCTCGGTGTGCTGGTCAATCAGCTTGTGCGCCGGATTGAAACTCGCAGCAGCCGATTGCGCGACATAGGCGATGCGCTTGCCCAGCAAATCGCGCTTTTTAGCAGCGGACGCGTTGATCAGATCGATGCCGTCAAACATGACGGACCCTTTGGAGATGCGAACGCCGTCGCGGGTGAACCCCATTGCAGCCAGACCAAGTGTCGACTTGCCCGCACCGGATTCCCCGATCAGTCCAAGAACTTCGCCCTTGTTAAGCCTCAGACTGGCGCCATTGATAATGGGCGACCAAGTTTCATCGCTGCGCCCTTCGATCCAGAGATCACGGATTTCAACAAGCGCGCTCATTCCTTCAATCCCGAGCTTCTATGCAGCATCCAGTCGACCACAAAGTTCACACCAACCGTCAGCAGCGCGATCGCACCTGCCGCTAGCAACGGCAGCGCAGCGGTCAACGGCGAAAATGCGGCAAAATTGATAAACTGCGCCGAGTCGCGCACCATTGTTCCCCAATCCGCCAATGGCGGCTGAATGCCAACACCAAGGAACGACAAAGACGCAATCGTCAGGAACACAAAGCAGAAGCGTAGGCCGAATTCAGCCAGCAAAGGCGCCGTCGCATTGGGCAGGATTTCCTTGAAGATCAGATAGCCCAAACCCTCGCCCCGCAGCTTGGCAGCTTCGATATAATCCATGACAACGATGTTCAGACCCACCGCACGGGCCAATCGAAACACACGGGTACTGTCAATCACCGCAATGATGATGATCATATAGACCGTCAAAAGCCATCGCTCAGACCCCGCCCACGCACTGGCGATTGTCATCAGGAGGAGCGCAAAGATCAGCGACGGGATCGCCATCAAAACGTCCACGGCCCGGCTCAGAACCTGATCCAACCAGCCCTGTAGCGTTGCTGCCAGAAACCCAAGTGAACCGCCTAGGAAGAAAGCGAGACAGGTTGTGACAAACGCAATGCCCACCGTGTTCTGCGCGCCATAAATCAAGCGGCTGAGCAGATCGCGCCCGATCTGATCCGTCCCCAGAGGATGCAAGGGATCGCCACCCGTCGCTGCGTTGCCACCCGGGAGCACGTTGACCTTGGCAAAAATCTCTTCCTGACCATGTGGCGCAAGCCAGGCCGCGAAGACCGCCGTGAACGCATAAAGGATCACGACAAGCACACCGAAACTGGCTGTCAAAGGCATCTGTCGGAACAGTTTTCTGCTCCCTTTTGTCCCAACAGACCGTCCCAATGCGCGGAACAAGAAAGCCGCTACAGCGGACACAATAAAGAACTGAACCGCCCATCTGAAAAAGACGACGCCTGCGTTTGGAACGCCGGCATCGGTTTGTGTCGGTTGGAAAAAGTACCAGACTGAAAAAACCAGAAGGCTGGCACCAAAGACATATCCGAAGGCCACGGCAAACGGCATGTCACGAAATCCTGGCGCATTGCCAGTCGCTTTTTGTCCGGCAAAGCGCAGCGCCCAGCCACCCGCCGCGACAGCCACCAAGAACAGAGCCAAGGACAATAGCGTGCTCATTTCGGATGCCTCAGTCGTGGGTTGGACAAGATCGAAAGAATGTCCGCCAACAGGTTCAGCAAGATATACGCCGCCGCAAAGATAAGGCAGCACGCCTGAACAACCGGAATGTCACGGATCTTTACGCTGTCTACAAACAACTGCCCGATCCCCGGATAGACAAAAACCACTTCGACCACGACAACCCCAGTGATCAGGTAGGCAAGATTGAGCGCAATCACGTTGATGATCGGTGCCAGCGCGTTTGGCAGTGCATGTTTTACGATCACACGCATGGGCGACATCCCTTTGAGCCGCGCCATCTCGATATAGGGCGATGCCAAAAGGTTGATGATCGCAGCGCGGGTCATGCGCATCATATGCGCCGTCACAACCAAAGTGAGGGTGAGCGCAGGCAGCAGCGTTTTCTCAAGCCGCTCGCCAAACGACATGCCTTCAAAGATGTTCGACAAAGACGGAAGCATCGGGTTCAAAACCGCGAGGAACAGGATCAGTACATAGGCCAGAAAGAACTCAGGCGATGAGATCGAGGTCAGCGTGGTGACATTGGTGGCTCGGTCAAATACCGAATTTCGGAACAGTGCCGCCAGGATCCCGAGGACCAAGGACACCGGAACCGCAATACAGGCGGTAACCGCTGCAAGGAACATGGTATTGGCAAAGCGCGGCGCTATCTGTTGCGCAACCGTCGTACGGACGCCGCTGTCCGCCCCGACAAAGCTCGCAAAATTCGCCTGAGCAAAGGAGTTGCCTAGGTCACCCTGAAGCGCACCGCCCAACCACTGGAAATACCGCGTGACAGGTGGCTGATCGAGCCCAAGGTCCTTTCGGATCGCGTCAACCGCTTCGGGCGTCGCTCCTTGCCCAAGAATGGCCTGCGCAAAGTCACCGGGGAGCATGTTGACCGCGGTAAAAATCACGACAGAAACGACAAAAAGTGTCAGCAGACCAAGTGCAAGACGCTGAAGAATGATGCGAATGATCGAATGCAACGTCTTGATGTACCTAGGTTCTACTGCTTGTCATACGTTAACAAGCAGATCCGATGTGTAAACATCAAATCACAACGGAATCCTAAGATGTTGAGATCCCGTCCATAATTCGTACCAATTCCGCGCTGATACCTGGTTCAGACAAGGCATGGCCCGCATTGCGCACCATGCGAAGGTCACACTCGGGCCATACGCGCGCCAATTCCCATGCACGTAGCGGCGGGCAAATCATGTCGTACCGGCCTTGCACAATCGCACCGGGGATACCGGACAGGCGGTCGATGTTCTTAATAATCCAGCCGTCCTCTTCGAGGAAGCCGTTGTTGATGAAGTAGTGATTCTCGAGGCGCGCAAATGCCCGCGCGTAGTCACCCGGCGATTCACCCCCCGACCCGCTGGAATAGACGGATGCCAGTGCGTTCTCCCATGCCGACCAAGCCCGGGCAAACCGTGTCTCGGTGCGGAGATCGCCACAAAACAACCGACGATGATAGGCCGCGATCAGATCATCACGCTCATCTTCGGGGATCATATCCACAAATCGCGCCCAGGTTTCCGGCCAGAACTGCCCGGCTCCACCACCATAGAACCAGTCCAATTCGGCCTTGGTCATGGTGAATACGCCGCGCAACACCAGCTGGCGCACGCGCTCGGGGTGACTGATGCCGTAAATCAGAGCCAGTGTTGCACCCCAACTTCCGCCGAAAACGATAAACTGCTCGATGGCCAAAGTCTCGCGGATCAGCTCGATATCCGCCACCAAATCCCATGTGGTATTGTTGTTGACGCTGGCATGCGGCCGCGATCGCCCGCAGCCACGTTGATCGAACAGGACGACCCGGAACACCTTGGGATCAAAATACCGCCGCATCGACGGGCTGCACCCACCTCCCGGTCCGCCGTGCAGAACAACCACCGGAATCCCGTTTTCGGCACCGCATTGCTCAACATAGATACTGTGCCCATCCCCTACGGACAGCATGCGCTGGTCATAGGGATCAATGGGGGGATAAAGGTACTGCACTGCGCGCTTTTGGCTCGGGAATTTATCCATACTCAATCTATATTGGTACCGATCACCAAAAGACCATGGGGAAAAGTTCTGTGACCGCCACGACAACCGTCGATCCAGCCGAAATTGCCAAATTCGAGGCTATGGCCGCAGAATGGTGGGATCCAAATGGAAAGTTCAAACCGCTTCACATGATGAACCCGGTTCGGCTCGACTACATCACAGCTCAGATTGCAGCCGAGTTTGATCGCGATCTCGGGGACGCTCGCCCGTTCAGCGGGCTACGCCTGCTCGACATCGGATGCGGCGGGGGCCTGCTTTGCGAACCAATGGCAAGGCTTGGCGCAACGGTGGTAGGTGTGGATGCTGGCGGCAGCAACATTCCCGTCGCGCAAGCACATGCACTGCAATCTGGCTTAGAGATAGACTACCGACACGCAACTGCCGAAGCTTTGGCGGAAGCGGGCGAAACCTTCGATGTCGTGCTCAGCATGGAAGTGATCGAACATGTTGCTGACCCCCTTGGTTTCCTGACCGCGTGCAAACGGCTGCTGAAACCCGGTGGATTGCATCTATGTTCTACGATCAACCGCAATAGCAAAAGCTTTGCCGCGGCCATCGTCGGCGCGGAGTTCATCATGCGTTGGTTGCCCAAAGGCACGCACGACTGGTCCAAGTTCATTAAGCCTGACGAATTATACGACCTCTTGCGTCAAGCCGGACTGACCCCCGTCGACCGTAAGGGGTTTCAGTTCAATCCCGTCTCGTGGAAATGGAGCCTGTCTGACCGCGATCTGAGCGTGAATTTCGTCACAGCGGCTCTGAACTCTGCCTGAAACGGCAGCTGCTCAAGTTCGGCCGTCGGGTTCTTCGAGTTTTACGCGCAGTTCCCGCAACACAGGGAGTGCGGCCCGCACTTTGGTGGCGCCCAGCTCTTCGACCATTTCCGTAATCAGGGGTGTGATCGCCGCAATGGCCGCATCCCGCGCCGCCAAACCCGCCGGGCTGATCGACACCTGCTTGCGCCGCGCATCGTCCCAATCCGGCCGGATGTGCACATATCCCGCCGCCTCAAGCTTGCTTAACGTGTTGGTCATCGCGCCCCGTGTGACATGAAACGCTTTAGCCAGTTGCGCCGGCGTCTTCTCGGACCCTCCGCGCGCCAACTGGTTCAGCACCGAAAAATGCGAGATCTCCATTTTGTTCGGCAACACCCGCGTCAATCTGTTCCGCAGCAACTGGTCCGCTGTCAGCAACTCACTGAAGAGCGAAATGGCAAGGGGGCTGCTGTCGGTCATGTAGGGCCTGAGAACTCTCTATCATGCTGTAATGACGGAATTTTATGGCGGGCTTGTGCCACGTGAGACATATCAAGGTCAACAAGATGCACGCCCGGCCGTTGCTCTGCGTCCAAAAGCACCTCACCCCAGGGTGACACTGCCAATGAGTGCCCATGAGTTGTGCGAGGTTTGCCAGTGCTGACCGAATGCGCGCCCACTTGCGCAGGGGCAAGCACGAAACACCCGGTTTCAATCGCACGCGCTCGCAGCAAGGGTTCCCAATGCATCGGACCCGTTGCAGGTGAAAACGCCGCCGGAACAGTCAGAATCTCTGCACCAGCCTTTGCCAGCGCCCTGTGAAGATACGGGAAGCGAACGTCATAGCACACGGTCATGCCAACACGACCAAACTCTGCCTCGGCAACAACAGCCCGATCACCGGGTGCGAACCCGGCGGATTCCCGAAACGTCTCGGTTTCTGTCACCTGCACGTCAAACATGTGCAGCTTGTCGTACTGGGCAATAATCGCGCCATCAGTCCCAATCAGAAACGACCGGTTCGCAAACCTCTCTTCGGGCGGTTCAGCTTTGAGTGCGATTGATCCAATAAGGAGCGTAACCCCCAATCGAGCCGCCTCATCCCGCAGCCCTGCCAGGGTCGGGTCCTCATCCTGATGCGTCAGGACCTTGCGCTGATGGCTCCGACTGTTGCTGATGCAATTGGTCACTTCCGGCGTCAGAATAAAGTGTGCCCCGTCAGAGACCGCGTCGCGCATTAAGTCCCGCGTGACCCGCAGATTTTCGGCGGGATCATCCGAGGACGTCAGCTGAAGCAATGCCGCCCGCATTCTTGTTACGCCGCCAAGAGCGCGTCGAGTTTTCCTGCGCGCTCAAGCGCATAGAGATCGTCACAGCCGCCCACATGGGTGTCGCCAATAAAAATCTGAGGCACGGTTCGGCCCCCATTGGCACGTTCGATCATCTCAGGTTTACGATCTGGATTGACCAAGACGTCGATCTCAGTGAACGTCGCGCCTTTTTGTGTCAAAAGCCGTTTGGCAGCGTGACAAAAACCGCAGATCGGTGAAGTGTAAATTTCGATGTTTTGCATGGCTAAACCCCTTCGGTGATTGTTGGGGATTTAAGTGTCCTTTGCAACGCGCGCCAGAACTGTGACAAAAATCTCTCGGCACTGTGCGCTGTGACAGGCCCCAGCACAAGCCGCAAGCGTTGCACCGGACGTCATCACATCGTCGATCAGCAGCACGTTTCGATCACGCAAACTGCCTTCTCTTCCGCGACGGACAGAGATTGAATCCGCTACTTCCGCGAACCGCGCATCTCGTGACTTTCCATCCAAAGACGACGTTCGTTTGCGACGCATCAGGACGTCTGGGCAAAATTCCAGATCGAGTCGCTGCGCAATCGATTGCGCCAGAAGTGCTGACTGATTGTACCTGCGCGCCACCAGTCGAGAGAGATGAAGCGGAACAGGCACAACGATTGCGCCATCGGGCAAGGCCGGCGGTCGTGACTTGACCATCCAATCGGCAGCCATTTCAACAACCTCATGCCGATCCCCGTGTTTAAGCCCCAGAACCAGATTTCGTGCGACACCAGCGTATCGGACGGGCGCCCGCCCCTGACACCACGGGCGACCCAGAGTGAGACAGTCATCACAGATCACTGCCGCATCAGACACACCCGGCAAGGATATCCCGCAAAGATCACACACCAAACCCGTGATAAACGGCGTCTCCGCAAAACATGACGGACAAAGACCCTGATCTTGCTGCACCAACCCACCACAGCCAATACATTGAGGGGGATACAGCATGCGCAGCGCGGTTTGCATTCCTGACCACAGCATCCTATCTGCCGATCATGTCCGAGATCCCCATCCTGACCGACCGCTTGGCATTGTCCCGTTACAGGGACCGTGCGCGCAGGAATCCGGCGCTGTTCTTGCACGAAGAGGCGGCCGCCGATGTGCAAGATCGCCTCGCATTGGTAAACAAATCCTTTACAGCGCCCGCGATTGTGACACCGTTTCCGGAATTCTGGCAGAACACACTTTCCGGCGCCCACGTTACCGAAGACACAGACGTTTTGGACCTGGTGGAAAACAGCCATGACCTGATCGTGCACGCGCTGTCACTGCACTGGGCGAATGATCCGGTCGGGCAGCTGATCCAATGCCGCAGAGCACTCAGACCTGACGGACTGCTTCTGGTTCTCGCGCTGGGCGGCCAGACCCTGCAGGAATTGCGCGCAGCGTTGGGCCAAGCCGAGATCGAGATCACCGGCGGCTTGTCCCCGCGCATCGCACCGATGGCTGAAATCCGCGACCTGGGCGCCTTGTTGCAACGCGCTGGTCTTGCCTTGCCAGTCGCCGACAGCGTTGTTCTGAAAACAAGCTACGCCACACCGCTGCACCTGATGCACGATCTGCGCGCGATGGGCGAAACCAACGCAATGACGGCCCGCATTAGGACAGCAACCCGCCGCGACGTTATTCTGCGCGCAATGGCGCTTTATGCGGAGAACTATTCAGACCCCGACGACCGCATCACGGCGACCTTCGAAATCATCACCTTAACAGGTTGGGCGCCTGACACCTCCCAACCGCAGCCCTTGCGACCGGGGTCTGCTGCGCAACGACTTGCAGATGCGCTGAACACGGTAGAAACGCCGCTCAAAGATTGACCTGACCGGGATAGAGGTTAGTTAGCCCGCTAAATGACGTTAAGGATGCAGGCCCGATGTTGGACGCAACAAAAACCGCACAACGCCCGACCCACGCCCCCACCGACCATCCCAAGGTACCGGCGGAGCGGGTCGGTATTCTTCTGGCCAATCTTGGCACTCCAGATCACTACTCCTATTGGCCGATGCGCCGGTATCTCAACGAGTTCCTGTCGGACCGCCGGGTGATCGATTATAGCCCTTGGCTATGGCAGCCGCTGCTGCAGCTGATCATCCTAACGAAACGTCCGTTCAGCTCGGGTGAAGCGTACAAGTCAATCTGGAACGAAGATCAGGGCGAAAGCCCGTTAATGACCATCACCAAGGATCAGACCGCAAAAATCACCAAAGAGATGCAAGACCGATACGGCGATCAGGTCATGGTCGATTTCTGCATGCGTTACGGTAACCCGTCAACCAAGTCCAAAGTGCGGGAGATGGTCGAGGCCGGCTGCCGCAAGATCCTGTTCTTCCCGCTTTATCCGCATTACGCCGGCGCGACATCAGCGACCGCCAACGACCAGTTCTTCCGCGCACTGATGGATGAAAAATGGCAACCAACGGTTCGTACGGTTGATCCTTACTACCAGCACCCGCTTTACATCGAGGCTTTGGCTCAATCGATAGAACGCGCCTATGACAAGTTGGAAACCCGGCCCGACATCCTTGTCTGCTCTTACCACGGCGTGCCCAAACGCTATCTGATGGAGGGAGATCCCTATCACTGTCAGTGCCAGAAGACGACGCGTCTGCTGAAGGAGCGTCTGGGGTGGGAAGACACCGAAATCACAACCACTTTCCAGTCGAAATTCGGTCCTGAAGAATGGTTGAAGCCCTACACGGTGGAAGAGGTTGCCCGGCTGGCCGAGGAAGACGGCAAGAAGAATATCGCTGTTTGCGCTCCTGCATTCTCAGCCGATTGCATCGAGACATTGGAAGAGATCAACGAAGAGATCAAAGAAAGCTTCGAAGAAGCTGGTGGTGAGCACTTCACCTATATCCCGTGCCTCAACGACGACGACGCCCATATTGCGGCATTGTCGGCAGTGATCGAAGAGAACCTGAACGGCTGGCTCGACTGATCAGGCATGGGTCCCCTCGGTTGCGGGCTTAGAGCGCCTCTTCAGAACCCAGAAACAATGCCAAATCCGACTGTTTGATCGGTTTTGGCATGAACGGCGCCGATGACAGGTTCTCGGGGACAACGTAGTGCGAATAGGCTGACGAGAATGCGATTATGACATTGCGCTCTTGCAACGCTTCCGCGATAGCAAAAGAAGTCACGTCGCCGCCGAGGTTGATATCCAAAACAGCGTGGCTTGGCGTTTGAACTGCGATCGCTGCGAAAGCGTCCTCTTCCGAGACGCACGGGCCGATCACGCTGTGCCCTAATTTTTGGACCATGGAGTCAAGCATGGTGGCTACCACCATATTGTCTTCAACGATCATCACTGTTTTCATGGCGCGAAGTCTCCGCCAGTATCCGAGTTTGAGTCTCGCAAGTTTGTGCCAAAAAGTAAAATATTTTGGCCAAGTCGCCGATGTGGCCGAACCAGATTTGCCAATTTCTCGCCAATCATGGGATATATGTGGGCAGGAAAGCGCCCAATCTGAACCGATGTATCGAAAGATACTGCAGCGCTCGACAGACATCGTTTCGGCGTCTACCCTAAAGCATTTACCGTTCCTAATGCATCGGTCCAACTCGCTTTCGAAGGCATTCATCAATGTCCATAGGCGGGGCTTGCAGGCTCCTTCTTACATGCGTTCTGCTTCTGTCAGGCGCAACCGCATCTGCCGAGCAACGGGTATTGTTCCTGTCAGATTTCGCGTCGATCACTCCCGGATACCGAGTGATGGAGGATGGCATTGCCGAGGTTTTGGGTGACGACTTCCAGTATTTTTACCCCGAGTTTCTGAATGATCGGGACTTGTCAGGCGACGAGGCGGAAATCACTGCCATTGTGGATCTCTACACCAAAAAATATGCGTCAACAGGCATAGATGTGATTGCCAGCTACGGGCCGCATTCTGAAATCATAGCCCAGCGCACACGTGACCGGCTGGGCGATGCAAAGATTCTCAGGATCGGGTTGTCTCCAGCGACATTTGATCCTGAGCCACAAGATGTGGATCTGATCTTTGACGCGGATTTGGTTCGGATATTCCGGGAAATTTTGGGGCTTTCCAACCCGAGCGTCATCCTTTTCACCGGCGAAATGAAAAGGCAGCCTTGGCGCCAGCGCGAAGTTGATGCGTTTCGCGCAGCACTCGTAGCGTACGACTTTGAAGGCGATTTGGTGGATATGATCAATGAGCCCCTGATTGAGGTGGAACAGAGGGTTTCGACATTGCCAGACGGTGCGATTGTCGTCTCGCTTCTTTGGTTCTCGGATGGTCTTGGGGCACCCGTCCATTCCTATAAGGCGATTGATCGATTGATCGCATCTGCGTCCGCGCCCGTTTTTACACCTCTCAGTGAACATGTTCCACGCGGCGCCACAGGCGGTCTTGTTGTCAGCCGGGAACTCATGGGTAACGGGATCGGCCGCGCTCTGCTCGACATCGAAAACGGCGTCACGTCGACAGGTTCGATGCCTGCAATGCGCTATGTGTACAATTGGGCGGCTCTCGAAAAATGGGGGCTAACGCCAACCAATGTTCCAGGCGATGCGATTATCCTGAATACGCCACCTCAGCTTTGGGACACGTACCGTCGTCAGTTGATCACGGCCGGGATTTTGATGTTTCTGCTGTTGAACGCTTTGGTGCTGGCATTGCTCTTGGCGCATCAGAAAGCTCGCTCGAAGAAAGAGCTGGAACAATACCTGGATGAACTCGAAGTAGCGCGCAAAGCTGCAAAGATCGGTCTGTTTAGGCGCACATACGGTATCGATGAAATGTTTTGCGACGAACGCTTCCGTGAATTGTTCGAGCTGCCCCATCACGGTCCGGTCACCGTCGATGAGGCGAACGGTCAAATTCACGCTGACGACATATCGACACTTTTGGCGGAGACCGCTCGATGCCGTGATCCGTCCAATGACTCCAACGAATATGAAGGAGAGTTTCGGATTGACCGTGGGCCGACCTTGCCGCCTCGATGGATACACGCGCAGGGACAAGTGCATTTTAATGGCGATACGGCCGAGACATTCACGGGTGCAGTCTATGATATCACGGAGTACCGAAGTGCGCAGAAAACCCGTGATGTATTGATCCAGGAACTGAACCACCGGGTCAAAAATACGCTTTCGGTCGTACAGGGATTGGCATTCCAGACCTTCCAAGGCGCTGAAGATATTGAGCGTGCAAGCAATACGTTTTTTGCACGACTCGCAGGACTGGCGGCGGCACACGATCTTTTGGCCGCAGCGCGTTGGGAAAACGCAGAGATACATGAAATCGTGCAGCAGACCTTTCAAGGCGCAGAAGGTATCAGGATCGCAGGGCCCAGCGTTCAATTGCCTCCGAAGCTGGCTCTGAGCATCGCGATGGGCCTGCATGAACTGCATACAAACGCCATAAAATATGGCGCTCTGTCTAAAGTTCGCGGCATAGTAGATTTGGAATGGAACACATCCCAACAAAACGGCGGGACACAACTGCACCTGTCATGGCGCGAGTCGGGCGGACCACCTGCAAAAGAACCCGAGACACTTGGTTTTGGAATGATTTTGGTCTCAAAGATCGTGCCCAAAGATAACGGAGGTGAGGCCACAGCGGATTTTACTGACGCCGGCTTCCAGTATCACCTGACCGTTCCAATTCGGTTCGAAAAACCAATCGCGCATCCGACCGGTCGGTGAAGTGCTGTGAGAAATCGAAATCCCGAAGATTTTGGAATCAAAAAAGGCAGTGCTTTCGCACTGCCTTTTTCGTTTAGATAATCCGCTGTGGATTAGTCCGAAGCAGCAGCAGCCAGCAGGGCGATAACGACCAGCGGGATGATGAGACCTGCGGACGAGGAGCTTGCTGCGGCTTCTTCAACCACAACCACCGGCTCCATGACCACGTCGTCTTTTGCGTAAGAACCGGCCATTGCTGTCGAAGCAGCACCAGCAAACGCAGCGGCGAGAACGAGTTTCTTCATATTAACCTCCAGATATTTGCATGTCGGCGCGCAAAACAGCACACGACAGGCACCCAAGACTTACCTCGTAAGACTGTCTAACCAGTATATCGCGACAAATGCAAACCTATCTTATCGCACGACTTTCTAGCCCAACGTGCATGTCGTCAAATTAGCAACACCTGTGTGCCAACTTTCGCCAACTCGTAAAGTTCTTCGATATGCTCATTGTAAAGCCCGATGCATCCGTTCGAGGAACGCCGCCCGATCTTGCGCGTGTCATGAGTACCGTGGATGCGATAATAGGTCCAGCTCAGGTGCAAAGCACGGGTTCCAAGTGGATTGTCTGGACCCGGAGGCACATAGTCCGGCCACTCAGGATTTCTGATTTTCATGGACGGCGTTGGCCGCCAATCCGGTTCCGGATCCTTGAAGGTCACCGAGGTGCGGCCACGACGGGTGAGGTCTTCGGTCAGGGGAACTGAAGATGGATATAGGCGGTAATTCCCATTCTCTTCCCAATAGTGCAACGCGCGCGAATCGATATCCACAAGGATGGCGCCGTTCTTCAGATCACCGAAGTATGGACGCCAATCGAGGGTGCGGAAACTCGAGATGTTGCGACGCACGACCTGTGACAGGTCACGTTCGATCTCGACCGTTGAACCGTCATTGACGTTCTGGGCAAACGCAGGAGTCGCCACAAAAGCGGCGGTTCCCGCGAGAAAGCTGCGGCGGTTCACTGGAAAACGCGGATTTTCTGCCATGACATGGCCTTTCCGAATGCAAAAGGAATGAAAACTGCTCTGACACCTATATTGCGTGAATGTCTCAGTCGCAATTCAAAGGAATGTCATATCGGCAAATCTCGGCTTTGTGTGTTTGCCACCCCCCATGACTGAGGCTAAGCCCGTTCTGGACCAAACTTGGGTGGATGATCATGAAGCGTTCAACATTTCTTCTGGGTGCAGCCGCACTGGCGCTGACCGCCTGCGCCGGAGCACCACCCGCACCGACTCTGGGGCCAGACGGCAAACCGCTTCCACAAGTCTATCGAATCCGTTCATCCGACACCGGACGCATTCAATTTCGGATGTTGGACGCTTTGAACGCGTTGCGTCAGGCTTCAGGCGCCCCGGCGCTCGAACTGAACGCCCGCCTGAACGCAGCGGCGGCTACACATGCACGGGACATGAGCGTGCAAAACCGTCCCTGGCATTTTGGATCCGACGGGTCATCTCCGATCACCCGTATCCAGCGTGCCGGCTACAACGGTCGTCTGGTGGGAGAAGCGCTTTCCGAGACGTATGAAACCGAGCTGGAAACGCTTGGCGCCTGGATGGAAGCGCCGAACACCCGGACTGTCCTGCTCGACCCTTCGGCGCGCGATATGGGATTTTCCTGGTATCAGGAATCAAATGGCAAGATCTGGTGGGATCTGGTTCTTGGCGCCCCGGAAGAGACGGGCTTTGTCCCCATCAACGCCCCGTCCTGAGTTAGGTCCACTTCGGTTCCAATGTTTCGCGCGCGAAACATTGGGACAAGTATTCTGACCTTTCTCAGGGATTAATCGTGATTGGCGTTCCGTTGCGAACCATCGAGTAGATTTCGCGCATTTCACGATTGGTCACAGCGATACAGCCCCACGTCCAATCGCGACCACCCTTGCGGTTTTTCCAGGGTCTGCCGTGAATGAAGATGTCACCTCCGGGCGACTTTCCCATTGTGCTCGCATATTCAATGTCCCGAGGACGTGGATAGTCAATCCCGATGGACAGGTAGAACGCGCTGTTCGGATTGCGTCGGTCAATCATGTATTCGCCTTCGGGCGTCTTGCCGTCACCTTCGAACTGCTTGTGACCCTCAGGCGCAAATCCAAGGCCAACATCATAAGACTTGAGCACCGCGTTGTGGTGCAACAGATACATTTTGCGATCTGACTTTTGCACCACGACCCGCGTCACCTCGGGACCATCGTAGGTGGGGAATTTGCCGCAGGCCGTCAGACCCAGACACAGCGCCAGAAGACACAGAAGTCGAAACATTGGAAAACTGCCCGTTTTGTTTTCCACAAGTGTACCAGAAAACAACCGATACAGGGAAACGAAACCGTGATCGGACTCCGGCTGATTACCGCTGATCCAGCCGCTTTTCGATGGCCTCGAGCCGCGCCAGAACCTGATCACGATAAGCATCTGTCTTCTCGTTGGATTCCTCGGCATGGGCGTCTTGCATCGAGTTCACGATCAGACCGACGAGCAGGTTCACCACGGCAAAAGTCGTGACCATGATAAACGGAACGAAGAACGCCCAAGCCCAAGGGAAAACCTCCATCACTGGGCGTACAATTCCCATCGACCACGATTCGAGCGTCATGATCTGAAACAGGGAATAGGCCGAGCGCCCGAGATCCCCGAACCATTCGGGAAAGGCATCGCTGAAGAGCTTGGTCGCCATAACGGCACCAATGTAGAAAATCAGGGCCATCAGCAGGAACACACTGCCCATCCCGGGCAAAGCGGTCACAAAACCTTCAACCACGCGGCGCAGGCGTGGTGCGGCTGAGATGATCCGAAGCACACGCAGGATGCGCAACGCACGCAAGACTGCAAATCCTTGCGTCGCGGGCACAAGCGCAATTGCCACGATCACGAAATCAAAGATGTTCCAGCCGCTTCGGAAAAAGCGCAGTCCGTAGGCAAACAGCTTCAGCGCAATTTCAATAACAAAAACCGCAAGACATACTTTGTCGAGCGCCAGAATCAGCGGACCAGCGACCGCCATAACCTCGTCAGAGGTTTCGAGACCCAGCAGAATGGCGTTGAAGACGATGACTCCGATGATGAAGTTCGTCACCCAATCCTGTTCGATCAAGCCCGCGACCCTGGCCCGCATATCGTGTCCCCGTCACTTACCCCAGCGCAGCAGCGCCACCAGTTCCACATGGGTCGACCAACGGAACTGATCAACCACCTTAACCCATTCAAGATCATAACCCGCCCGGATCAACGTGGCTGTATCTCGCGCAAAAGTCGCAGGATTGCACGAAACATGGGCGATCCGAGAAATCCGCGTCTGGGCAATCTCAGCAACTTGTGCGGCAGCCCCTGCGCGTGGCGGGTCGATCACAACGGCGTCGAAACGGGAGAATTCATCAGGCTGCAACGGATTGCGAAACAGATCGCGCACTTCGTGTGTGACCCGCTTAAGGCCTTCGGCATTCCGCCACGCATGATCCAACGCATTTATCATGTCACGGTCGCCTTCAACCGCATGAACCATCGCGCCCTGTGCCAAAGGCAATGCAAAAGTACCGCAACCCGCAAACAGATCGGCAACGCGTTTTGCCCCTGCGAGAGCCTGTTTAACGGCGGTGATCAGGGCGGTTTCGCCGTCCTTAGTGGCCTGCAGGAAAGCCCGCGGTGGCGGCGTCAGGTCAGCCGGAGCAAGTGCAAGCACCGGCGCACGGCGCTGCAGAGCGATTTCTCTGTCCCAAGAAATGCGGGCAAGGTCATACTCTCGTGCCAGATCGGCCAATGCCTGATGCATTGCCAAATCCATTTCTTTACCGCCGCTCACAGATACATCCAGCCCGGTATCCGTGCACGTCACCAGAACGGATAGTTCGCCCTTGCGCGAAGCGCCCAGAACGCCCAGCGCCTCGACCATCGGCAAGGCGGCAACCAGATCAGGATGCACAAGCTGGCAATTTGGAACCGCAATGATCGTGTCCGACGCTTTCATGTGAAAGCCCGCCAGGGCGCCCTTTTTGGTGCGCTTGACCGAAAAGGTTGCGCGTCGGCGCGACCGGGGAGGCGATGTGATGGGCTCATCCAGTTCTACGGCTATCCCTTGCGCAGCAAGGGCTTGCCGCACCACCTCGCGCTTCCAATCCGCCACAAAGACATCAGACGCGTGTTGCAACTGGCAGCCGCCACAGGACCGCGCATGACTGCAGGGCGGCTTAACGCGGTGTTCGGACGGCGTGACAATCTTGAGGTCGCGAAGATGCTCACCCTCCAGTGTGCCACTCACAATCTCACCGGGCAGGGCAGAGGGCACATAGATGGGACCATCGGCAATGCCGTCGCCCAGATGCCCAAGTCTTTTGATCTTAACCGTTGTCATGTCGCGGCTTGTGCCTCAGCCCTTCGTCCAGGTCGAGGCCTATTCGGCGGCTTCGGCACCAAGAAACCCGCCAGACTGCCTGTCCCAATACCGCGCGTAAAGGCCACCCTTCGCCAAAAGCGCATCATGTGTACCAACCTCTACAATACGACCCTGATCCATCACCACGATGCGATCCATGCTGGCGATGGTAGAGAGGCGATGTGCTATCGCGACCACGGTTTTACCATCCATCACATGGGTCAAGGCCGATTGGATTTCGGCCTCCACCTCAGAGTCAAGCGCGCTTGTGGCCTCGTCCAGAACGAGGATCGGCGCATCCTTGAGGATGGCACGGGCCAGGGCAATCCTTTGCCGCTGGCCACCCGAAAGCTTCACGCCACGTTCGCCCAGATGCGCATCATAGCCACGGCGATTTTTGTGATCGACAAGATCGACAATGAAATCGTGCGCAGAGGCACGTCGAGCCGCTTCGAGTACCTCTTTCTCGGACGCGCCTGGACGCCCGTAACGGATGTTTTCCATGGCCGAGCGATTGAACATCGAGGTTTCCTGACGCACGACCGAGATATCACTGCGCAATGCGGTTTGCGTGATATCGCGGATGTCCGTGCCGCCAAGCGTGATCCGCCCAGTTTCCACGTCATAGAGTCGCAACAAAAGTGACACGACGGTCGATTTGCCTGCGCCGGACGCCCCGACAAGCGCGACCTTTTCGCCTTCGGCAATCGTCAGATCATAGTCCGTCAAAGCGGTGACAGCCCCACCATAGGCAAAGGTCACATTCTCGAAACGGATCGGGCCCTTCGGCGCCACGCTCTGCGCGTTTGGCCTGTCTGTGATGCCATGTTGAGTTGTCAAAGTGCCGATTCCGTCTTCGACCTCACCGATATTGGTGAAGATGGACATGGCCACGCGTCCAAGTCGGTTGGTCAGCATGGACAGACGGGTGGTGATCATTGCTGTCATCGCGATGTCGCCCGCCGTTGCGCTGCCTGCGCTCCACAGCCAAAGCGCACCGAGGATGGCAAACAGGGGCAAAATGCCCCCAAGCGTCATGAGCACCATACGAAAGACTGCAGACAGCTTTCCGAAATCCAGCGACCGTTCCCGATAGGCCTCAAGTGCATTGCGGGTGGCACTGTCTTCGTCGGCATCACGTGCAAACAGTTTAACCGCCGCAATGTTCGAATAGATGTCGACCACCTGCCCGGTGACTTGGGTCCGCGCCCCCGCGCGCGCTTTAGACCGGGCCTGCACCCGTGGAATAAAATAGCGCAATGCGGCCACATAAAATACGGCCCAAATGGCAAATACCAACAACAGGCGCGCATCAATTGTGGCCATCAGGATAAAAGCCCCGACAAACATGGCCACCGAGTAGACAACCACATCTGAAACTTCTATCACCAGATCGGTCAGCGCCCGTGCCGTCTGCAACGCCTTCTGACTGAGCCTGCCGGCGAAATCGTTCTCAAAGAACTGCATCGAATGGCCAAGCGTGTGCTGGTTCAATCGCGCCAGTACCATCGGATAGAGGTTCGGTCCCAGCAGGATACTGGTCACACCAGCGTCCATCACAAAAATCAGAGGACGGATCACCAGAAAGAACGCGACACCGACCACAACAACTGGCCAGAAAGTCGCCCAAAATGCACCCTGTTCCGCGGCAGCCGTCTGATCAATCACCCAGCCTGTGAAACGCGCGGCAACAAGTTCTGACATGCCGGTGACGAAGGTGATCACAAACGCAAGCAGAATAGCGCGTTCCGAACCGCGCAGTGCCCAGCGCATGAACGGCAGGATCGCCTGCGGAGGGGGGCCTTCTGCCGGATCAAACGGCCGGATCAGATTGGCGACCGCTTTCATTCGGCTGCCTGTGCTCCGATGAATCCCCCGGATTGGCGCTCCCAGTAGCGCGCGTATAGCCCACCCTTGGCGAGAAGCGTTTCATGCGTTCCGATCTCGGCAATGTGCCCACCATCCATCACGACGATCCGGTCCATGCTGGCGATGGTTGAAAGACGGTGCGCGATGGCAAGCACGGTCTTTCCCTCCATCACGCGTTCCAAAGCAGACTGGATCTGCGCCTCGACCTCGGAATCAAGCGCACTTGTCGCCTCGTCCAGAACGAGGATCGGCGCATTTTTCAGGATCGCGCGTGCCAAGGCGATACGCTGGCGCTGACCACCCGAGAGTTTTACCCCGCGTTCCCCCAAATGCACGTCGTACCCAGATCGACCGAAGCTGTCCTCCAATTCCTGGATAAATTCGTGCGCCTCGGCTTTACGCGCCGCCTCGAATACCTGCTCTTCTGTGGCGTCTGGGCAACCATATCGAATGTTTTCGAAAGCAGAGCGATTGAACATCGCAGTTTCCTGCGTGACCATTCCAATCTGCTGCCGCAGGCTTTCCTGCGTGACATCTGCGATATCCTGTTCATCAATACGAATAGCGCCTTTTTCGGTGTCGTAGAGCCGTAGGAGCAGCGACACGAGCGTCGATTTTCCTGCACCAGACGCGCCGACAATTCCGAGCTTCTCACTGGGCGCAATATCGAGCGTGATGTTTTCAATACCACCATCACGCTGGCCATAGGCAAAGGACACGTCACTGAACTGGATACGTCCTTCTGACACCTTTAAATCCGACGCTTCGGGCGCGTCGTCGATCCGGTGGGGAGGGGCAAGTGTGTTCATGCCATCTTCCACCTCGCCCAGATGGCTGTAGATCACCATTATCGTGTAGCTGATCCATCCCGTCATCTGCGACAGACGAATACCAACCGCACCCACGGCAGCCACTTCGCCCGGTGTCGCCCCCGCGCCGCGCATGCCAATCGCCATCGCGACCAGAACGACAGGCAGGACTCCAGCGATGAACATCAGCCCAAGCCTGAAGAGGGTTTGCGCTTCACCAAACCGCAAGGCGGTGCGTCGCAGATCCTCCATCGCGCCCAGCGCCTTGCCATCTTCGTGGCGATCTCCTGCGAACAGCTTGACCGTTTTGATGTTGCTGATCGTGTCCACAACCTGGCCGGTGACCTGCGCTTTGGCTTCGGCCCGCGCCGCCGAGCGCCCTCGAATGATCGGAAGCATGACGCGCAGAAACCCAAGATAGACGGCGAACCAGATTGCCATCGCGAGGATCATCCACGGATTCACCGCTCCAACGAGCACCGCTGCCCCCAAAACCGTTGCCAGACCAAAGGTCACGGCATTCACTGTTTCGACCACGATCTCGGTCAGAGATGTCGAGGCTTGAACTTTCTTCTGCGCCAACCGTCCAGCGAAATCGTTGTCGAAGAAAGTCACGGACTGGCCAAGGGTCCAGCGGAACATCCGCGCCATGACCTGCATGCCGATATTCGGTCCGATCATGACGGATTGCGTCAGCGCCAGCCCTCCAAACAGCATCGGGCGGAGGATCAGCAGAACAACCAGGCAGACAACGACCAGCAAGCCATGCTCGCCCAGAAAACTCTCGGAGGGAGTGGTAGCAACCGCGTCAACCACTTCCCCTAAAAGCTGCATAGACACGACCTCGGTGATCCCGGCGAAAACGGAAATCAGCACACCCAGCCAAATTACACGCCAGCCACCGCGCAGACACCATGCCATAAAGGCACGCAAACCTGTCGGTGGCACACCCTGCGCCGGGGCGACTGGTTCGATCTGGTTGCCCGCGCGCTGGACAAGTGTCGTGAAAAAGTGCCGCATTATTCCGCTGCTTTCGTATCTGGATCAATGAACCCACCCGACTGGCGGGCCCAAAACCCTGCATATAGCCCACCCATAGCCAAAAGCGCATCATGGCTGCCTTGTTCCACGATGCGACCCTGATCCATCACCAGGATACGATCCATATGGGCGATGGTGGACAATCTGTGCGCAATGGCAATCACCGTCTTGCCCTCCATCATGCCATAGAGCGTGTCCTGAATGGCAGCTTCCACTTCGGAATCGAGCGCGCTGGTCGCCTCATCCAAAAGCAGGATCGGCGCATTCTTGAGAATCACCCGAGCCAGTGTAACGCGCTGACGCTGTCCACCCGAAAGCTTGACGCCCCGTTCACCGACCTGCGCGTCATAGCCGGTACGCCCCTGGGGATCCTGAAGGTTGAGAATGAACTCATGCGCTTGTGCCTGCTTTGCGGCAGCAATCAGTTCGTCTTCGGTTGCTCCTGGTCGTCCGTACAGAATGTTGTCGCGAACCGAACGGTGCAGCAAAGAGCTGTCTTGCTGCGCCATTCCGATGGCCAATCGAAGGCTGTCTTGGGTCACATGGCTGATATCCTGACCGTCGATCAGAATGCGCCCATCTTCGGCGTCGTAGAAGCGCAAGAGCAGTTTGACGAGGGTCGATTTTCCCGCACCGGAACGCCCAATCAGACCTACCTTTTCACCTGGTTCGATGGTCAGGCTGATGGCATCAAGTCCACCTGTATCGCGCCCATAATGGTGTGTTAGAGACTGAATCTCGATTTTCCCCTTGTTCAGCTTGAGCGGTTTTGCATGCGGCTGATCGACCAACGTAATGGGCTGGGCAATGGTTTCCATACCTTCGGCCACAACGCCCAATTGGCGGAAGAATGAGGTCAGCGCCCACATGATCCAGCCGGTCATAGCATTGAGCCGAAGCGTCAAAGCGGTGGCCGCAGCGACCACACCAACGCTGGCCTGCCCCTGCATCCAGAGCCAGAAGGCCCAGCCAACGACGGCGACGATCAGTAGGCCGTTCAGCGTGACCAGAACGACGTCCATGATCGTGAAGAGCCGCATTTCGTATTGGAACGTGCGGCGCGTATTTTCGATCGCGTCCTTGGCGTAGATCAGTTCGGTGTCATTGTGCGCGAACATCTTGACCGAATGGATGTTCGTGTAGCTGTCGACAACTCGGCCCGTGACTTCGGACCGGGCGTCTGACGCCGCTTGCGATGCCGGGCCGACGCGTTTCACAGTCCAGACCACCAAGGCACCATAAAGGAACAGCCAACCGACCAGCGGGATCGCCAAACGCGGGTCCGCCTGACCAAGCAGCACCAAGGCACCAACGACGTAGGCAAGCGAAAAGGTGATGGCGTCGAACACCTGAAACACCGCTTCGCCCGCAGCGGGGGGTGTCTGCATGATCCGGTTGGCGATACGTCCGGCAAAATCGTTTTCGAACCAGCCCACGGATTGCCGAAGCACATGCTTGTGCGCGCGCCACCGGATCAAAGTGCCGAAATTCGGCAGGACGGTATTGTTCAGCAACAGCACATCCAGCGCCTGCAAAGCAGGCCGGATCAGCAGAATGAACACCGCCAACGCGATCAACCAACCGCCATACCTGTCCCAAACCTCGGCTGGGTCGCCCGCAAGAATGTCAACGACCCAACCCATTGCCCAAATGAGTCCGATCTCAATCGCCGCCACCACAACAGACATGATCGTTGCATAAACGAAGATCCGTTTGAACGGCTGTGAGTAGTCAAGAAGGAACGGCAGCAACCGCGAGGACGGCATATCCTTTTCTTCATAGGGTCCATAGGGATCGACCAGGTTTTCGAAAAAGCGGAACACCGAACGGTCTCCTCAAAGAATAGACACATAGACACGGGGACGGATCACGCCGTGTGGCGTGCGTCCCCGAAAAACAGTTAATGCAATGTTCGGTATTGTCCGTATGACAGCTTAACCCTAGCGCGGGTTTGTACCAGAGGGAAGCCGCCTATCCCAAGAGTTCCGATTTGTTGAGTGAAAAGCCCGAGGTGACCCAGCGATCCTCAATCTCGCGGAGTTTCGCGCCAAGCGCGGCACCAGAATAGGTTGGCATCAAGTCTCCGGCTTTGACCGGGCAATTCTGCACTGATCCCAGTTCGACCGCGGAAAAAGCTGCGGAATCAAGCGGTGTCTCAAGAAGCGCAGCGCGCAGGAGAAGCACGTCTTTTGCCACCTCCGCCCCATACCGGTAGCCCAACTCCAAGGGTGGTTCAGCGGTTGGGATCAGGCTCTGATACTGCTCAAAACGCCTTTGCTGCTTCTTCGACAAACGCAATTCTTCACTATTGAACACACCAAGGGCTGCGAGCCTTCGGATCGCCTCCGGGGCCACATCGGCTGATTGTTCGAGGTGGATCAGCGGAGCCAAGCCACGCGTCGTACTGCCCGGCAAGATGGCGTGCAAGACGCCGGTCTGCTCCATTGAGCCAAGAGCCGGTGCAGGATCGGGCGCGGACAAAAGCTTGATCACCTCCGCGCCGATCCTCTCGCGCGACAGACCTGCGAGACCATCCAGGCTGGCTGCAATAGCGGCCATTGCCTCGGCATCAAATCCGAGGTCGGGATCACCATACCAAGCGGCAAAGCGAAAAAACCGCAGGATACGGAGGTAGTCTTCGGCAATCCGAGCTTGCGCATCGCCGATGAACCGCACACGGCGCGCCTCAAGATCCTGGAGGCCACCCAACGGGTCGACCACCTGACCTGTCGCGTCAGCATACAGCGCGTTCATGGTAAAATCCCGCCGCGCCGCATCTTCCGCCATATCGGCCGAGAACCGCACAACCGCATGCCGCCCGTCGGTTTCGGTATCCGCGCGAAACGTGGTAACTTCGTAACCGGCGCCCTCCGAGACCACCGTGATCGTACCGTGGTCGATACCCGTCGGAACCGACTTCAGATTCGCGGCACGCGCAAGGGCTTGCACGGTTTCAGGCCTGGCATCTGTCGCAATGTCCACATCTGTGACCGGGACACCGATGAGCGCGTTGCGCACACATCCCCCGACGGCAAAGGCGCTGTGTCCGTCAGCCTGCAAGGCGGCGAACACCGCCTGCGTGCTGGCGGCGGTCAACCAGTCGCCCGTGACTTTCATACCTCCTCCATCCGTTGGGCCAGCCCGCGTAAAATACGCGCGGTCGCCCCCCAAATGTAATAGGGACCGAAGGGAACAGTATAGTAATGGCGGCGTGTCCCACGCCACCGCCGAGATTGCACTGTGAACTGGCTGGCGTCAGTCACGTGCGCCAGCGGAACGCGGAACGCCTCGGCCACTTCGCCCGGTTCGGGAACCACGTCAAATGCGCTGTCAATCCAGCCCACCACGGGTGTCACCAGAAACCCCGTCACCGTTTCGTGGGTCGGCAAAGTTCCCAGAATCTCAACATGCCCGCGCGGCAGACCAACCTCTTCGTCAGCCTCGCGCAAAGCAGCGGCGATCACATCGGCATCGCCATCGTCCTGCTTGCCACCGGGAAAGGCAATCTGGCCAGGATGATGTTTGAGCCGCGACGACCGTTTGGTCAAAAGAACCTCTGTGCCCTGCGCGCCAGCAATCACAGGCACCAAAACACCAGCGGGGCGCAATTTGCGCCACACCGGGAGAACCACATCCGGGTTCAAATCGAAATCGGACGAGGCCGCGCTGTTGTACTTCAGCGCGTCTTCCAGCCGTGAGCGGTCATTCACCCGACACCTCTTCGGCATCAAACCCAACCGTTGCCGGGTCCAGATCGTAATGCGCCCCGCAGAACTGGCAGTCTGCCGTCACCCGACCTTCTTCGGTCGTCATCGTTGCAATGTCCTTGGCGGAATAGATCGACAGGCTTTGACGCACACGCTCTTCCGAGCAAGTGCAACCAAACCGCACAGGCAAGGCGTCGAACACGCGCGGACCTTCTTCGTGGAACAGCCGGAACAAGAGATCGGTCGACGGCAGTGACGGGCCGATCAGTTCCATATCTTCGACTGTCTCAAGGTGAAAGTTCGCGCGGTTCCAATGTTCGCCCTCATCCTCGTCGAGCAGATCATCGGCATGCAGAAGACCGCCTTCGCCAGAACCACCATCGGTGGCAAAAGGTGACGCCTTGGGCATGTGCTGAATCATGATCCCACCCGCGCGCCAATGCTGAGGCACTCCGGGTTCGGTGGACTGGCCAAAGCTCAGCGCGAATTTCGTCGGCAACTGCTCTGATTGCGCAAAATAGGCTTCGGCACAGCTCGATAGGGTTTGTCCGGTCAACGGCGTGATCCCTTGATAGGGTTGCATGCCCTTCCCCTGGTCCATCAGGATTGCAAAATAGCCTTCACCAATCTGCTCCATCGCCGGACCATCGGTGATCCGCTCAGGATCAAAACTGGCATAGGCGCGGATGCGCGCGGGCTCGCCTTCGGCCTCGGGGGCATAAAAATCAGTGGCAATCATACGCACAGCGCCCTTGGTCTGAATCTGCAACGACAGCTTCCAGCGCAGCTTGATCGTTTGCCCGATCAGTGCGGTCAGCAATGCCATCTCGGCCACCAACGCCTCAACAGGGGCGGGATAGTTGTGCTGCTTGAGAATACCGCTCAACACCCCGTCAAGACGGGCCACGCGGCCACGAATGTCCGAACGGTCAAGTTGAAATGGCAGGACGGTATCGTCCCAAGCGATTTTCGATCCGAGTGTCATGGAATTTCCTTGCTTGCCGCCCTCCGGCATGTTCGGGACTATATAAGGGACGATCCGGCAGGTCCAAGGGGCAGAAGGGGAATGACATCATGCGCAGATTTGGCGAACCACCGGAATCGGGGCGATCTTACACGCTGCGTACAGGCGCATACGCGATTTTGCCTCTGGCTGACGGATTATTGTTAACCCATCAGGACGCGCCAGAACCCGAAGTTCAATTACCGGGGGGTGGCGTCGATCCGGGTGAATCCCCCATTCAGGCTTTGATTCGCGAAGTTTACGAAGAAACCGGCTGGCGCATCGCAAGCCCGCGTCGATTGGGAGCCTATCGGCGGTTCACCTACATGCCGGAATACGAGCTTTGGGCGGAAAAGCTGTGTCTGATTTACATGGCCGCTCCTGTGATACGCTATGGTGATCCATTAGAGCCGGGACATACTGCGCTTTGCATGGATGTCGATGAAGCCTTGAACACCTTGGCCAATTCGGGAGACCGCGATTTTGTGGCTCGGTTCGAGTCACACCTCCCCATATTCCAAAAGCGCAGCTGAAATATCGTCGTCAAACTCGGCACGATCACCCAGTTTTTTCTGAAGCGCCTCGTAGAGCGCATCAAGAAATTTGGGCCCACGATGTTTCTCGGGAATTGAAAGAACAAGCGCCAGAAACCCGTCTTCTTCCAGCATTGTGCCATCGGACAGACACGCCTCGGTAAAACCATCCGTGTAGAGCAAGAGCCGGTCCCCAGCTTCGAGATGGATGGTGTGATCCCCAAAGGTTGCGTTCTCGATCAAACCAATTGGCAGACCGCCAACGCCCAGAAATTCGGTTCGGCCGTCGCGCCGCAACAAGAGCGGCGGCGGATGCCCCGCCTGAACAAACCGCACCAGACCGGTATCTTGGTCAACATGCGCATAGGCCATTGTCAGATATTCGCTGACACCCTCTTGTCCAACCACACGGGCATTCAAACGCGCCGCGACATCCCTTGGCGGACGGAAAATATAGCCATCGGGTGTGTATTTCAGTGCGAGATTTTCGTTCGGATAATCAGAACTCAGATATCCCGAGACCCGGGCAGTCATCATCGCGGACGTGATCCCATGACCCGACACATCGAGACTGAATAACCCGAAATCTGCCTTTCCAAGCGAGAACATGCCGGCCAGATCACCCCCAACATGACCGCAGGATTTCAAGAGAAGGCTGACCCTGCTGTTCCCGTATTCAGCTGATCGAACCGGCATCAAAGATCGCTGCAAGACCCGCGCCTGCTGCAGGTCCTTGTCGATCACCGCATGCACGGCTTGCAACTCAGCCAGGGTGTCTGCGATGACTGTATTCTTTGCTCGCAGTTCTTGTTCCATCGACAGAATACGCGCACCGGCATTGATCCGCGCCCGCAATTCGTCGCCATGAACGGGTTTCGTCAGGAAATCATCGGCCCCCGATTCAAGCCCGCTTGCCACCGCAGCCTTTTCAGATTTTGAGGTGAGCAAGATGAAGTACCCATAGGCATCGCGCTGATGCGCCCTAAATCTGGCACAGAATTCCGGGCCGGTCATACCGGGCATCATCCAGTCCGAAATGATAAAATCCGGATGAAAACGATCGCAGATTTCCAGCCCTGCTTCGGCATTTTCCGCTTCTGCAACATCGAAGCCCCACCGCCCCAGCATGAGGGTGAGGATCCGACGCTGCGCGCGGCTGTCGTCAACGACAAGTACGCGCCGCAGATGACTGGCTTGCACATCGGCGAACGCAAACGGCGCGTCCTGAAACATAATAAATCACCAACCAAGCGTCGGCCCCCAAGCTTGCTATAGAGCGCAGGTGTTAACCGGGGATGAACCCTAAAATTTTGTCTGTCTTAAGACGCCGGTTTGCACATTGTTCATCTGCGCCTGCTATCCAGCAAAGAGTGGAGGCAGCTATGATTGATTGGACACGGGTTTCCGAGTTACGGGACGAAATCGGATCTGACGATTTTGCAGAAGTTGCAGATATGTTTCTGATGGAGGTTGAGGAAACGCTGTCCCAGCTCGATTCCGCCAAACACAATGTGGCTCAAATTCGGGAGTTGACGCATTTCTTGAAGGGGTCAGCACTCAACCTTGGATTTTCCAAATTCGCGGACATGTGCAATGCCGCAGAAATTGCAGCCGCAACTGGCCAAATCGACATCGACATTCCAGCAGTGCTACACCTGTACACAGCGTCCCGCGCAGAATTCGAGGCAGAGTATGCACAGAGATTTGCTGCATAAACTCCGGCTTTAAATAAGTTTATGAAGCGCGGCGGGGTCGGTTCCTTCGGCCTGTGCCATCACCCTGTCCCGCAACCGCTGCATACCTGTAATCCACCGATCTGTATCTGACGCGCGTTGGACAAAATACGTTTGTGCCTCGGGATGCGGCAGAATCAGGAACTGACCTTGAGCAATCCCCCCAAGTGTCGCCTGCGCAACATCTTCTGGGGTAATCACCCCGGTCGGCAGTTCCTTGTCCGCGTCCGTGTACCCCAAAAGAGGCGTCGCAACATAGAGCGGGCAGACAACTGAGACCTGAATTCCGTCAACGCCGTGTTCGATCGCCAGCGACTGCGCAAGGCTCACTGCCGCATGTTTGGTTGCCGAGTACGCGGCGTCGCCAATCTGCGACACTAAACCAGCAGCCGAGGCGATATTGACGAGCGTGCCGGACCGACGCGCAATCATTGACGGCAGCAATAAACGCGCTGCCCGCAAATGGGCCATCACATGCAAATCCCAGCTTTTTTGCCAATGCGCGTCTGTTTGGGATGTTGGACCATCCGGTTCGCCCAGCGCAAAACCAGCGCTGGACACCAAAATATCAACATGACCAAAAGCGCGCTCGGCCGCTGAAACCATATCTTCGACAACCGATAGGTCAGACAGATCGCCGTGGTGCGCAATTCCACCGATTTCACGCGCAACGCAGTCCGCATGTTCGGCAGAGAGATCGCTCACCAATACGCGTGCATCTTTGGCGGACAAGAGGCGCGCCACAGCAGCGCCGATGCCCTGCCCGGCCCCTGTGACGATCGCCGTTGTTCCATCGAAATCCATCAGATCACGAATTGCGACAACAGATCGTCATCGGTGATGTCCTGATAGGTAAAGCCAGCAGAATCCAGCTGGGCGAACAACTTGTCGAAATTCGCCGCGTTCCGCGTTTCAATCCCGATAAGCACAGATCCGTAGTTGCGCGCCGATTTCTTGAGGTACTCGAAGCGGGCAATGTCGTCCTCGGGTCCAAGGAAGTTCAAAAAATCCTTGAGAGCCCCAGGTCGCTGAGGCAAGCGAAGAATGAAGTATTTCTTTAGCCCAAGGTATTTCTGGGCGCGCTCTTTGACCTCTGGCAGACGCTCGAAGTCGAAATTACCTCCTGTGGTGACACAAACCACTGTGCGCCCCCGGATTGACTGCCCAAGATCCTGCAGGGCGTCGACCGACAACGCGCCAGCAGGTTCCAAAACAATTCCTTCAACATTCAGCATCTCAAGGATCGTTGTGCACAGCCGGTCTTCCTTGATCGTCAGCGTGTTCGCCAAGCCAACACCGCTGAGCCGCGCAAAGGTCCGCTGTCCGATCTGCCCAACCGCAGCCCCGTCGGCGAAAGTGTTTACATAATCAAGCCGGACGGGCTTGCCGGCTTCCAACGCTGCACGCAGGCAGGCTCCGCCAGAGGGTTCAACAAACGTGTATTGGCAATCGGTGCCCAGATAGCTGAGCATCCCTGCCGACAGACCGCCCCCACCGACGGGAATGACAAGATGATCCGGTGCTTTACCCAGCTGCTCGCAAACTTCGACCGCGACACTCGCCTGCCCTTCGATCACATCCTCGTCGTCAAAAGGTGACAGAAAATGCCCACCCGCCTCGGCGCAGAACGCCTGTGCAGAGGCCAGCGTGTCATCAAAATAGTCGCCTGTCAGTCGGATCTCGATGCTGTCACCTCCGAACATCGCGGTTTTCTGAATCTTCTGCTGCGGTGTTGTCACGGGCATGAAGATCACCCCCTGCTTGCCAAAATGCTTGCACATATAGGCAACGCCTTGTGCGTGGTTGCCTGCGCTTGCACAGACAAATAATGCGACCTCGGGGCGCTTCCGCATCGCATTAAACGCGCCGCGCAGCTTGTAACTGCGCACTGGCGACAGATCTTCGCGTTTCAGATAAATGTCCGCATCATACCGCTCGGACAGGTGCGCATTGCGCAAAAGTGGCGTCGGTGGAAACACCTCACGCATGGCGGTTGTTGCGTCACGCGCGGATTTGGAAAAATCGGTCATACATCCCCCTTGGGGCAATAGCGCATGGACGCAAGTTGTCAGTCAATGGGGCGGTTTTCTACGAAATGGCCGTAAAGGGTGGTCAGAACCGAGATCCCGATGATGGTCGCAAACCAGTTCACGACAAGCGAATAGACCACGTTGATCAACGAAGACGGATCGTCGTTGAACCAAGACGGCAGCTGGATCACGATGCTCGCGCCAACCACGATCAAGGCAAGGGTCAAAATTGTTCCACTTTGGCCCTTCGTGGCATCCCACGTTTCTCCAAGCGTCAGCTTTTCGCCAAGCGCTGCGGCTGGCAGCATCACGCCAAGACGGAAAAACAGGTAGGCTGCCAACCCGATAAGAACCAAAGACATGATCCCAGCCAAAGCAGGTAGCCCGATAGAGATGATACCGACCGGAACCGAAAGGACCACGACTCCAAGGACAACAAGAACACCGATCAGGATGGACCGTCCAAGGTAGCCCATGACAGCCGTTCCGTGAAAGGACGGCAACCAGCCTGATGTGCTTTCACCGGTAAGCGCATAGCGGTGCCACGCTACAGCGATCCAAAGGCTCGCAACAACCGCGAGAAAGCCCAGAACCATCGTCGGAAGAATAGTTTCCGGAGACATCACCGGCACCTGTGTGCCCTCGAAATCCATCATCTCAGGCGGATTGAGGAAACTGTAAACGGTATAGGCGCTCTGGACGAGGTAAAGCACAAGCGAGAGCCGTAGCGCCTGATCCAGATTGGCTAGCACCAGATTGAACGAATGCCGGAATATCTGCCAACCCTTCATCGCGTGCGCTCCTGTTTTCCCGGCCCTGTTTCCAGGCCGCTTCTTGCCCCTGCATAGAAAAACAAGTAATCGCCCGGGCAAACCCGTTAAAGGAAAACCCATGTCTGCGCCCAAAAAAGTTGTGCTGGCCTATTCTGGTGGCCTCGATACCTCGATCATTCTGAAATGGTTGCAAACCGAATACGGTTGCGAGGTCGTGACCTTTACAGCTGATCTGGGTCAGGGCGAAGAACTGGAACCGGCCCGTGAAAAAGCGGTCATGCTAGGCATCAAGCCGGAAAACATCTTCATCGAAGACATCCGCGAAGAATTTGTGCGGGATTTTGTGTTCCCGATGTTCCGCGCCAATGCGCTCTATGAAGGCCTGTACCTTCTCGGAACCTCGATTGCCCGCCCTCTGATTTCCAAACGTCTGGTCGAGATTGCTGCGGAAACCGGCGCTGACGCCGTGTCCCACGGGGCGACGGGAAAGGGCAACGACCAGGTGCGCTTCGAACTGGCGGCCTATGCGCTCAACCCGGATATCAAGGTGATCGCGCCTTGGCGCGAATGGGATTTGTCTTCGCGCACCAGGCTGTTGGACTTCGCAGAAAAGAACCAGATCCCGATCGCCAAGGACAAACGTGGCGAAGCGCCGTTCTCCGTCGACGCCAACCTTCTGCACACCTCCTCCGAAGGCAAGGTACTGGAAGACCCGGCGCAAGAAGCACCCGATTACGTGTACCAACGGACCGTCCACCCCGAGGACGCGCCAGACACCCCAGAAATGGTCGAGATCACCTTCGAAAAAGGCGATGCCGTGGCCATCAACGGCGAAGCGATGTCGCCTGCGACGATCCTGACCAAGCTCAACGAGCTGGGCGGCAAGCATGGCGTGGGTCGTCTTGACCTTGTAGAGAACCGTTTTGTCGGCATGAAATCACGCGGCATATACGAAACGCCGGGTGGCACAGTGCTTCTGGAAGCACATCGCGGCATCGAGCAGATCACACTCGATTCCGGCGCAGGGCATCTCAAGGACTCGATCATGCCGCGCTATGCCGAACTGATTTACAACGGTTTCTGGTACTCGCCAGAGCGCGAAATGCTGCAGGCCCTGATCGACAAGAGCCAGGAACATGTCACCGGAACAGTCCGCGTGAAACTGTATAAAGGGTCGGTCAATACCGTGGCCCGTTGGTCGGATCACTCGCTCTACTCCGAGGCGCATGTGACCTTCGAGGAGGACGCTGGCGCATATGACCAGAAAGACGCGCAAGGCTTTATTCAGCTCAATGCTCTACGCCTGAAACTGCTTGCGGCACGGAACCGTCGCCTCAAGTAATTTAACATCTATTTAAGCAAAAAGGCCCGCCGAAAAGGCGGGCCTTTTTCGTATTTAGTTGGCTGTGACGACCGTCATCACCAGCTTGTCGTCCACCCGGATCGGGCCGTCTTCCTTGGCACCTAGCGTGTATTCGAAGACGCCGGTCGACATGCCGCCGTCCTCGCCGTGCACCATCAGCATGAGCATATCACCAGACGCGACCTCTTCCTGAAGAATGGCCCCGACATCCATGTTCTCGCCTTCCTTCAACGCCGCATAGCCCACAACCGGACCGGGATTCATCTCGGCATTCGTGCGATGCACAACCATCCAGCCATTGGCCGGCGCCACAACTTTAGTGGCAGTCACAGAACCGCCGGACACGTCCTGATCCATCGCCTCAACAGATGGTGCCATCGCGTGCCCACCCGCCATCAAAGCCGATGCGGACAGAGCGAGAATCGTGGTCGAAAGTGCAAGTTTCATTATCCAGTCTCCTGTAAGATGCGGGCAGGTTTTTCCCGCGGACACCAACAGCCACGGACAGACACATCTCAGAGTTTCACCGTTTTGAAATTTTTTGCGCTTCAAGCTTGCGATAGGCAGGCATTGTTTGCTCGACCAGATCTGCAAGTGCTCCGGTCATGTGCGGCAGTTCACCTTCGGGTCCTGCAAAACCAGTGGTCGCATGCAAGGATGTGTACCAATGCGGGGCCCAGACACCATCATAAGGTTTTGGCCCTGCCTCCCAGACGAGCATGGCCGGGTCAAACTCCAAACCAATCGCTGAACACAGGGCCCGGAGCATGCCTTCTGGATCGTCACGGATATCGGCACTGTCGATGACCATTGGGCTTTGCCCCAGGGAACACACGTGATCGAACAACTCTGCCTGAGCTTCGAACCCGATATCTTCGGCGGTCAGTTCCGGATAGCCCTTGGCAAAACTCGCAACGACCCGCGCGGGATGACGGATTAGGAACACATTCACACACTCAGCCATGAAGTCGCGTGGAATACCGTCAATCATATGCTGACACATATGCTTGTGATAGGTATGGGCTTTGCTATTCGGAATTGGGCCCATCAGAGACTGTTCCACCTGAAAAGCGTCATCCCTCCGATCAGCTAAGATCGCATCACGCATCGGATGATCAAGCCCGGTTGCCCTCAGATAAGGGCCGTAAAATGGCTCATCCACCGCAAAGAAATCGTCGCGCTGGGCAAAAGAATACATCATCGCCGACGACAGATTTCTCGGACCCGACCACATTGCTACGCGCATTGTAACAGCCTTAATTCAGAAACACGGTTCGATTGGTACGCCCTATCGCGACACACGCAAGCGGTAACTCAAATTCACCTTCGGGTGATATCGGGTCACAGAAATTGCGCATGCCACTGCTTTTGTCGCACGCTTCTCCTCAACACAGGAGAGTTATCATGCGCCCGCTACGCCGCAGCCATCCCATTCTTTTGTCCTTCGCCATTGTTGCGGGGCTGTTTATGCAAGCACAGACAGCCGACGCAGGAGAAACCCGAGATATCGTTGTTGCCGGTGGTTGTTTTTGGTGCGTGGAGGCCGACTTTGAGCGCGTGCGCGGCGTCAAAGAAGCCGTGTCTGGCTACACCGGCGGGACTGTTGCGAATCCGACCTACAAGCAGGTCAGCGGCGGCAACACCGGCCACTATGAGGCCGTAAAGATCTCTTACGACAGCGGTATTGTTGACCGGCGCCAGCTATACGACCTGTTCTTTCGATCCATTGACCCAACAGATGCCGGGGGTCAATTCTGCGATCGGGGTCAGAGCTACGCCACTGCCATTTTCGTCTCTAACAATGCGGAACGTGCTGCTGCCGAAAAAGCCAAGGCGTCTGCACAGGCTGCGCTTGGGCGCAAAATTGTGACGCCGATCCTGGATTCAAAAACGTTCTATGATGCCGAAGACTACCATCAGGATTACTACAAGGGCACCAAACGCGTTCTGACCCGTTATGGCGTCATTCCCCAAAAAGACGCCTATAAACGCTATCGCAAAGGCTGCGGTCGCGATGCGCGGATCAAAGACCTGTGGGGCAGCGACGCTCCGTTTGTCGGGAACTAGCCCAGCTTTGCATCTTCGATATCTTTGAGATCTGGGATCACATCTGCCGTGCCATGACGCGTGACCATGATAGCACCCGCTTGCTGACCCAAAGATATGGCCTGCTCCATCGGCAAACCCCGGTCAAGCCCCGCTATCAGGAACCCCGTAAAGGTATCGCCGGCACCCGTTGTATCGACAGGCGCAACAGGGATGGCCGGGAACGTCTTGTCCGTACCCTCATCTGTATTCAACCAACGACATCCGTCACCGCCAAGTGTGACGACAACATCGCGAACGGGCAAATCGGCCAACGTTCCACCCAGCGCATCGGTCAACTGCTGTGCTTCCACCGCGTTCATCACAAGAATGTCCAGCATCGGCAAAACCGCTTTAACGGCCTGCGCATCAAACGGAGCCGCCGCATAAACGACCCGCATGCCTTTCGCAGAGGCAAGTTTTGCCCCTTCCGTCTGAGCCGAGGTCTCATTCTGGAACAGGAACGTGTCCGCCTCGCTTGCTTGGGTCAACGCCACTTCGATATGTGTCTCTGTTATGGCCCGATTGGCCCCCGGAAACAAAAGGATGGCATTTTCGCCGTGATCGTCCACCATGATCACGGCGTGCCCTGTCGGCACGTCAATTTCGTTGATGTGACGTGTGTCGACCCCATACTCCAACAGCCGTTCAACTGCCCAGCGCCCATCGGCCCCAACAGCGCCGATATGCACCACTCTTGACGCCGCACTTGCAATCGCGACGGACATGTTTGCGCCTTTACCGCCCAACCCCCGGCTATGATCCGTTGACGCCAGAGTTTCCCCCGGCGCAAGGAGATGTGGCACCTGATAAAACAGATCCGCATTGATCGAGGCGAGATTGAAAACCGCCATGCCTTATCGCCCCTTGCACGCCGCCAGAACCGCCATGTTCAGGATGTCCTGCGCGGTCATCGTGGTCGAACAAATCTGAATGGACTTATCAACACCCGCGAGGATCGGCCCGATCACCGTTGCGCCCGCCATTTCCTGCATCAGCTTGACCGAGATCGACGCCGAATGACGTGCAGGTACAACAAGGATGTTTGCAGGTCCGGTCAAACGCTGGAACGGATAGAATTTCTGCGCATTCCGGTTCAGCGCCACATCGACGGTCATTTCGCCTTCGTATTCGAAAGTCACCCCACGGCGGTCCAGAACACGCGGTGCGATATGCATCTTCTCTGCCCGTTCAGAGACCGGATAGCCAAATGTCGAGAACGACACAAAGGCCACACGTGGCTCTAGACCCATCAGGCGTGCAACTTCGGCTGCCCGTTCCGCAATATTGGCCAAATCCTCTTCGTCCGGCCATTCATGCACCAGCGTATCCGCAATCAGGATGATCCGCCCTTTGAGCAACAGCGCAGTGACTCCTGCCGCACCATGCGCGGCATCGGCGTCGAAGACGTGATTGATCAGCTCCATCACATGCGCCGACTTCCGCGTCGCGCCGGTGACCAAGGCATCGCCATGCCCCTGCTGAAGCATAAGTGACGCAAACACATGACGATCCCTTGCGGCGAGACGGTGAATGTCCTGGTGGTCGTAACCCTTTCGCTGCAACCGTCCATAAAGAACGTCCTTGTAGCGGGTGAGATGCTGCGTATTGGCTGCGTTTACCACTTCGATTTCGCGCACCGCATCACCAAGACCGGCCTCTTCCAGCTTGGTCTTCACATCCGCTTCACGTCCGACGACCAAAGCTTTCCCGAAACCAGACCGCTGGTACATGACCGCCGCACGCAACACGCGCGGATCATCACCCTCAGCAAAAATCATCCGCGCCTGCGCTTTACGGGCCCTTGCGTTGATGCCGCGCAGAATGCTCGCCGTCGGATCCATCCGAGACTTAAGCGATTCCTCGTAAGCTGGCAGGTCAATAATAGGCCGCCGTGCCGCACCTGTGTCCATTCCTGCCTTCGCCACGGCAGGCGGAATACGGTGAATCAGTCTCGGATCAAAAGGCGTCGGGATGATGTAGTCCCGTCCGAAGGTCAGGCTTTTCCCATAGGCCAGCGCAACCTCGTCCGGTACATCCTCGCGCGCCAGTTCGGCCAGAGCCTCGGCACAGGCGATCTTCATCTCGTCATTGATAGCACGGGCATGAATGTCCAGCGCGCCCCGAAACAGATATGGGAAGCCTAGCACGTTGTTCACCTGGTTCGGATAATCGCTGCGTCCGGTGGCAACGATTGCATCCATCCGCACCTCATGCGCCTCCTCCGGCGTGATTTCGGGGTCCGGATTCGCCATTGCAAAGATCACTGGATTGTCGGCCATCGACCGGACCATGTCCTGTGTCACGGCCCCTTTGACGCTCACCCCAAGAAACACGTCCGCGCCGACCATCGCCTCTTCCAGGGACCGCGCGTCAGTCTTGACCGCATGCGCGGATTTCCACTGGTTCATCCCTTCGGTGCGACCTTGATAAATCACACCCTTGGTGTCCGCGACGATGCAGTTCTCGTGACGCGCGCCCATGCGCTTTAGGAGTTCGATACAGGCAATGCCCGCAGCCCCGGCACCATTCAGGACGATCTTCACATCCTCGATCTTTTTGCCAGAGATATGCAGCGCGTTCAGCAAACCCGCCGCACAGATTACCGCCGTGCCGTGCTGGTCGTCATGAAAGACAGGGATGTCCATCTCTTCCTTAAGACGTTGCTCAATGATGAAACACTCCGGTGCCTTGATGTCCTCAAGGTTGATGCCCCCGAAGGTTGGTCCCATCAACCGCACCGCCTTGCAGAACTCATCGGGGTCTTCCGTGTCCAACTCGATATCAATGGAGTTCACATCCGCAAACCGTTTGAACAGGACAGACTTTCCCTCCATCACCGGCTTCGAGCCCAGCGCACCCAGATTGCCCAGACCAAGAACCGCCGTTCCATTGGAAATCACCGCGACGAGGTTGCCCTTATTGGTATAGTCATACGCCAGACCGGGATCTTTCGCGATATCTTCGCAAGGCACTGCAACACCGGGGGAATAGGCCAGCGATAGATCGCGCTGCGTGGTCATCGGGACAGTGGCCTGCACCTCCCATTTGCCGGGGGTCGGTTCAAGGTGGAAGGCAAGCGCTTCTTCGCGCGTGTATTTCGGGTTGGACATGCGTCAGAGGCCTCATACGTCAAAATCGGGTTTTCCACCCGGGTCGGTCGCCTTAATGTCACGCCAAAGCACCGAGGGGAAGCTTGTGAACGCGAATAAATCACCCG
>JAUIIR010000118.1 GCA_030431485.1 Alphaproteobacteria bacterium | reverse complement strand
CCCGACCACGGTCCGACGTTGATGTTGCGATGATGCAGGTAGTGGACGTGCTTATAGAGAAAGGGAATGTGGATCACACGGTGGATGACATAGAAATACAGGCTTTCCCAGATCGGTATCAGAAATATCAGGGCGACGAACCAGACCGGATTGTCCGCCCATGTGATCATCGTCATGTGACCATTGGCCAGTGACCAAAACAAAATGACTTCGTAGCTGGTCCAGATGAACACGCCTGTGCCAAGCGTCCAGAACATGTTGTCTCGCACCTGCCCCCCAAGGGTGAACTGCTTTCCATTCACCATCAACGGGCGTGGATCGTATTTCAGTTTCTTGCCCTGAGCCGAGTATGTGTAGAACCACAGATGCAGCGCCCCTCCGATGATCAGGGCAAGCAGCATATTTCGCAGGTACATCTGAGCGATCCAGCCAAACGCAAAGGTCTGCGTGGCTTCAAGCGGCGGCTGAAACCAATAGAAACAGGCAAACGCGATACCGACGAGGATCAGCTTTTCCGTGAGAAGGAACCACGAGCTCCAGAACCATTTTCCGATCTCTATTGGGTTCGGTGGCCATGAAAACACCGGCGACACCTTCAAAGGCACATCGGGCAGATGGTTCCAGCCCTTCAGTTGCGTGTCGGACATAGTTTCTTCCTTCCCAGAGATCCTGCGCAAGTTTGACATCGCGTGCTTCGCATGGAAAACAGAATGAAACGATGAACTTCATCTGATTTCCCAAGGTGTCATGGCGGTCTCTATCCAATCCATGCGGTACTTCACCTCTGCTTTGGCGCATGGCAGCATTTCGGCCGCCGCAGACGATTTGAACGTGGCGGCGTCAGCCATCTCGGCGGCGATCGACCGGATTGAAGCGCATTTCCAACTCAGGCTCATCAACCGGTTCCGGTCACGCGGGATAGCCGCAACTGCCAGCGGCAAGGTGATGGAACGGAAATTCATCCATCTTCTGGAAGAGTATGATGCGGTGATGACCGAGGGATCGCAGCTTCAGACCACCCTGACGGGAGAGTTGCGGATTGGCTATTACGCCCCCGTCGCACCAGCCATTCTGCCGGAGATTCTTGCCGACCTTGCGGGCACCGACAGCCAGGTCACGCTGCATCTTGAAGAGTGTGACAATGATCGCGCGCAGGACGGATTCCTGGCTGGCGATTTTGATGCAATTCTGTTTGTTTCGGATGCCGCCCTGCCTCCGATTGCATTTGACGTGCTGATCGAAGCCCCGGCCTATTGCCTGACGGCGCAGGATCATCCACTTGCACAGCAGTCCTCGATCCGCTTGGCCGATCTCGCGAAAGAGCCGATCATCGTGCTCAACCGCCCAATTGCGGTTGACTATTACCAGACACTTTTTCGCGAGGCTGGGCAGACCCCGATTAAACTCGCTTATGCGAACTCAACCGAGATGGTGCGGAGCCTTGTTGGGGCCGGTCACGGTTGCGCGGTTCTGAACATGCTCCCTGCCACGGATGTCAGCTATGCAGGGGACCGTCTCGTAGCAATTCCGATCGAGGATCAATTGCCGCCGCTGACATTGGCTCTGGGCTACGACAAGGCCAATCCGCGCCGGATCGTCCGGCACTTCGCGAACCAATGCCTCCGCTATTTCACCGAAGGCGCTAGACACCGGCGCGTTGTCCAGTCTTAACGCACTCTCGGACCACTGAGATATCCACACAGCCGCGATGCGCTACGATGGTCCACGCGCCTGAACAGTTCTTACGCTTCCAGTTCTGCGTCCCAGTAGAGGAAATCCATCCAGCTGTCGTGCAAATGATTGGGCGGGAATTTGCGGCCCATATTGAGCAACTCTTGCGCCCCTGGCTGACGCGGCGGTTTGCGTAAAGACAAGCCCGCGCGGCGCAGGCTTTTGGAGCCTTTGCGCAGGTTGCAAGGTGCGCAGGCGGCCACGACGTTTTCCCATGATGTGATCCCACCCGAAGCACGTGGCACAACATGATCAAAGGTCAGTTCGCCCTTCGCACCGCAGTATTGGCAGCGGAATTCGTCCCTTAAAAAAAGATTAAAGCGCGTGAAGGCCACGCGCTTTTGCGGTTTTACGTAATCCTTGAGCACCACCACGCTCGGTATTCGGAGCGTCATCGAGGGGCTGCGGACCACCTCGTCATATTCGGCGACGATGTCCACCCTGTCGAGAAAGGCCGCCTTGACCGCATCCTGCCACGGCCAAAGCGACAGCGGATAGTAGGACAGTGGCCTGTAATCCGCATTCAGCACCAAGGCCGGGTGGTGTCGCAGCGCACCCGGTTCACGCACAAAAGCCGTTCTGAAGTTGCCATCCATCGCGGGACTCGTCTCCTGCCCTGTCTGCCTGTACCAGCCTCAGGACGGGAGCCCCGCCCCGGTCTATAGTGAACACTATATATCGCGGAACCTATCCGACAAGCCCCGCAATATGCAGTGTGTGTCGCAGGGCTAGCGCAGTAAAATCACAGCTGCGTGACAGTCCGGTCAATCAGGGATGGCGAACACCTGACCGGGGTAGATCAGGTCGGGGTCACGGATGCGATCCCGGTTGGCTTCGAAGACTTTCACATAGGCCGGACCTTCGCCGTAGCGGTCGCGCGCAATGGCCCAAAGCGTGTTGCCCGGCTGGACCGTGACCACTTTGATAATGGACGGACCAGCAGCGCGGTCGGCGGCTTCGGCCAAGGCCGCAGGGTCTTCGCGACGGAACGGGCTTTCAACCCGCGAGGTGACGTCACCGGCTTCATCAACGGCATCGACGCGAAGCGTATAGGTACCGGTGTCAACCTCGGGCAGCTCTGCCCGCCATTGCCCGTCGGTTCCAATCTCTGTGGTCAGAATCGGCTGGTTATCCAGATAGATCCGCACAAATTCGTCAGCCACGCCACGGCCGGTCAACGCCACCGACCCGGCATCTTCATAGGTGATCGCATCAAGCGCGATCTGATCAAGCAACTCTGGCTTGTCGCCGCCGGTCTGCAGTACATTCACACCCGCTTCTGTCGAAAGGATCACGGCGGGCGCCTGCGGTGTCTCAGGCGCTGACGCCGCCACCGACCCCACCGGATCGGACGCCGCAGCAGGTGCCGACGTGGCCTCTGCCGCCTCGGTCAGAGGAGCGGGATCAGCAGCGTCCGTCGTAGCGCTTGCGGTCGCCGGTGCGGAGCCGCCAGTCTCGGGTTGCGCAACCGACGGCGCAGCAGGCGCGTCTGGCGCACTGTCCGCAACTTCTGGCTCAGTCGCGGGTACACTTTCATCGATCTCTGGGGCTGCTGCCTCGGTTGTAGGCTCTGTCACCGTCGATTGGGTCGCCTCTTTCGCTATAGCGACTTCGCTTGTTTGCGCCTCGCCAGTTTCGGGCGCAGCCTTTGCGTCTTGTTCCTCCAGACGTGCGGTTTCGGTTGGGGCGTCCTCGGATGACGCTATGTTTTCGATTTCGCTGTTTTGCGAAACCGGTTCGCTGCTCGAAGGGATCGCGTTTGCCGCCAATACGTCCTGAGTGTCAGGCTCTGGCTCTGCGTCGGCTGTGGTCTCGACCGGCGATGCCTCAGCCAGCAGCTCGGGGGACGGCGTATCAGTTGGGGCTTCTGCAACGCGCGCCACCGGTGCAAGGATGACCTGATCCGCGCTTTCCATGGATCCAAGCGGCCCGTCTGACATCAGGCTGACCACGCGTGGCAAATCGCTGGCCGGCAGGTCCAGAAATGTCACAAATTTTCCGCTCCCATCCACGCTCGTTCGTGCCGCTTCGACGCCATCCACGAGGATTACGACCTCGCGCGCATCCGGCGCGCGGCCTGCCACTAGGGTTTGGCCGTCCGGCGCGACGCGGACGACATCAAAAGCCGGAGCAATCGGGGCCGGTGTGTCCTGCCCGTCGGGCGCAGCGTCGGCGACGTCTTCGGGCGCGTCTTGAAGTGCGGCAGGCTCTTCTGGCGCGGGGTCGTCCGACACATCGTCGGATACCGCTGAGACATCCGCCGCCTGGTCAGCCACTTCCGGAGAAGGATCAGCCTCAGGTTCTGCGGACGCTGCCTCGGTTGCTGGCTCGGTCACTGCTGTCGCTGCGTTGTCCACTTCGGGCGTAACGGCTTCTTCAGTGGCCTGCGCAACAGGATCGTCTGACGGAAAAAGTGAGCCACTGGCATAGAGCGCGATCAACACGGCCCCGACAGCCGCAATGCCACCCAAAAGCGGACCGGACGTGCCGTTTGCCAAAGAGAATTTGCTCATTTTACCCCAAGTGTCCAAACCAGAACGGTGACAGACCATTCCCGCAGTTGAGCGTATCTAGCAACACAGGTATCACGAGGCAACTTTCCGCCTAGTGTCAAGGACGTGCACCCATGATCTCGAAATCCATCTGTGTCTATTGCGGCTCACGTCCCGGACAAAACCCCGCCTACACCGATGCAGCCGATGCATTGGGGCGTGCGATTGCCGGTGAAGGGTGGCGGCTGGTCTATGGCGCGGGCGATGTCGGTCTGATGGGAACAGTCGCACGTGCGGCACAGGATGCGGGTGGCGATACATTCGGAGTGATTCCAACGCACCTAATGGACCTCGAGGTTGGCAAAACCGACCTGACGCATTTCATCATCACCGAAACGATGCATGAGCGCAAAAAGGTCATGGTGATGAACGCCGATGCCATCGTTGTTTTGCCTGGCGGCGCGGGGTCTTTGGACGAGTTCTTTGAAGTTCTCACCTGGCGGCAATTGGGCCTGCATGGCAAACCGATCATCCTGCTGAGCGTGGATGATTACTGGGCCCCGCTCACAGCGCTGCTTGATCATGTCGTGGATCAGGGTTTTGCAGACGCCTCGCTGCTTGGCTTTGTCGAGACCACCACCTCGGCTTCTGACACCATCACCGCTCTGCGTCGCGCCTTGTCCTGAGTATAGGCGCTGCCCGAATATATCGCGAGGGCGGTCCAGATCAGGGCGAAGGCGATCAGATGCACCGTGCCGAAGGGTTCTGCGAAAATCAGCACCGCGACGAGGAATTGCATCGTGGGGTTGATGTATTGGACGATTCCCACGGTCGACATCGAGAGCCGCCGCGCCCCGTAGGAGAAGAGGATCAGTGGCATGGCCGTCAGCGGGCCGGATGTCATCAGCAGCAGCGACTGCGTCAGATCTTGCCCGAACGCCCCGCCTTCACCGAGGTGCAAAAAGGCGAGCCAACCAAGACCAAGCGGACACAGCATAAGAACTTCTGCCGAGACTGATACCACAGGCCCCAAATCCAGCCGCTTCTTGATCAACCCGTACAGCCCGAAAGATCCGGCCAGAACAATCGAAATCCACGGCACGATATGCAGGCCGATGGTCAACGACAGCACGCCGATCGTCGCGAGTGAAATCGCCAGCCATTGCATCGTGCTTAGTCGTTCTCCCAGTACGACGCTTCCCAGCAAAACTGCAACAAGCGGGAAAATGTAGTACCCCATCGAGGCTTCGGTGGCGCGGCCTGCGTGGACGGACCAGATAAAGAGAAACCAGTTGACGGAAATCAGCAAAGCCGCCGCGGTGATCACACGTCGCGACTCGCGGTTAGCGACCGCTCCCCTAAGCAGGCTCAGGCGCCCCTGCAGCCCAAGAATGACCAGGAAGAAAACCAATGACCAGACCGTGCGATGTGCCAGCACTTCATGCGCGGCAACGCCGACCAACAGCTTATAGAAAAGCCCGGACAAGCCCCAGATGGTGCAGGCCGCGACAAGCGCAAAGACACCTTTGGTTGGTTCGGTCATGATGGCTCCTTCGCTCTTGCCCTACTTGGCGGACGTGCCTTCGGCAAGAGCGTCCGGGAGCAAAGGCGTCGAAGCTGTGCGGCAACGGCGCTTGATAAGACCGGTGTTGATCAGAGCGCGCCCTTCTCGTGCATATAGAGCAGCATCTCAGGGCGGTAGGCCTGCATTTCTTCTGCGACAGCAGCATGCTCCAACATCTGCGCGCGATAGGTCGTGACCGCCTCGGGCCAGTCCAGCGCAGGGATGACCCGGCCTTCGAACAGCGCGATCCATTCCAATGTGACGATGGTGCCGCAATCTCCCATCCAAAGTTGGTCGCGGGGCAGCGGTGACCGGTCCAGCATCACCCCGAGTGCGACAAGTCGCTTGGTGATCATCGCATGGGCGTCGGTGATCGACTGCGGGTCACGGGTTGCAGGTGCAACATGCGGAAAGGTCAGGCGAAGAGCAGGCTCCAGACGGGTGTCGGAAAACCGGGACCTTTCACGGGACAGGGCCCGACCGATCAACGTGTCGGGAAGCATGGGATGATCCGGGTGTTTTTCTTCGAGGTATTCGGCAATCGCTTCGCTGTCTGTCAGTACCAGCGCGCCATCGACCAGAGCCGGGATATTGCCGGATGGCACAATGGACAGGAATTCCTTTGATCCACCCCCACCGGGAGGCGGCACCTCTTCGAATGGGATCTGCTTATGGCGCAGCAGGATGCGCAGCTTGGCACAATAGAGCGAATGGTCCGACGTATAGACACGCAGCATGGCGAAGCCCTCTCACGAAAAAGCCCTGCCAAAATGACAGGGCTTTCTTTTCCAGTTGGAAAAAACTTACGCCTTTGACAGACGCTCGGCCACGTTTTCCCAATTGACAAGATTGTCGAGGAAATTGGCGAGATACGCCGGACGCTTGTTGCGGAAATCGATATAGTAGGAGTGTTCCCACACGTCACAGCCGAGCAAAGCGGTCTGATCGAAACAGACCGGGTTCACGCCGTTTTCGGTCTTGGTGACCTTCAGCGTGCCATCGGTGTCAACCACAAGCCATGCCCAGCCAGAGCCGAACTGGCCCGCGCCTGCAGCAGAGAACTCTTCTTTGAACTTGTCGACAGAGCCGAACGCGTCGGCGATGCGGGATTCAAGCTCGCCCGGCATCTTGTTGTCGCCTGGGCCCATCATTTCCCAGAACTGGTTGTGGTTCCAGAGCTGGCTGATGTTGTTGAAGATGCCGTTCTGCGCCACGGCGTTCGCGTCATACGTACCTTTGATGATCTCTTCCATCGACTTGCCGCCCCATTCGGTCCCGGCGATCAACTTGTTGCCGTTGTCGACATAGGCCTTGTGGTGCAGGTCGTGGTGGTACTCGAGTGTCTCTTTGGACATGCCTTTGCTGGCCAGCGCGTCATGGGCGTAGGGCAGATCAGGAAGTTCGAAAGCCATGGTGGTGTCCCCTCGTTGGTGCGTCAAATTACACAGGCATACGTGATGCGGCGCACCGCCAAGGTCAAGCCCGCCGGGACGCCAAACCGGGATTAATCCCGCCTGTCAGTCAGATAACGCATCAGCGGGTGAAATGGTTCACGGCTGACGCATCGTCTGCAGCGGTGCTCAGAAGATTGAACATGTATTCCGCAACCGAGCGGAAACACGCGACACGTGCGGTGCTGGCATCGTCCATCCAAAAGGCCGCTGCGACCTGGGCCATGCGGGTCCGGCGGACCATGCCGGGTTTGAACGTGTCCAGGCTCATATCCACCGGGGCCAGCTTGGCGATCACTTCGCGCAGCAGACTGCCCTTAAGCTGGAACACAGCGCGGGCGTCCGACACATTGATCACCAGCGCATGAGCGTCTGCCAGCTTTGTTGCAAGGTCATCCGCCTTGGCCTGCGCCTCGTCATAGGTGCAAAGCAAAAGGGCCTCATCCGGCGACATCCATAAAGCGCCGGTGCCGTCCCCAAACACCGTCTCGCGGGTACCCGGCAGAGCCACGCCGAACACGTCTTTGACCGCGGTAACGATGGTCTTGTCTGTCAGATCACCCCGCAGTGTTACCATGCCCTGCTCGGCCAGTTCCTCAATCTTCACCAGACCGTCGAAAGATGCGCCACCAAGCGCCAGTGCCACGTCAGACATTCTGCTTCTCCCCCTCGGGATCAAAGAACACGGGGCTTACGATCCGGGCTTTCTTGGCCGGGTTGTCCCCGTTGGTAAAGCTGATGACCTCGCCCATGCGGTCGGGGCCGTTCAGCACCAGACCCATGGCAATACCCTTGTTCAGTGTCGGGCTGTGATAGGTCGACGTCACACGGCCCTGCGTGTTGGTCTGGCCGTTCTCGTTGGTGCCCTCGGCAATCGCATAGGCGCCGTCTTTGAGCACCGACCCGTCGAGCGTTTCCAGCCCCACCA
>JAUIIR010000028.1 GCA_030431485.1 Alphaproteobacteria bacterium | reverse complement strand
TTTCATCCACGGAACGACCTCGTCTTTCCAGGCGAGAATGTTGTTGAAGGCGGGCGGGGAATCGCGCGACACGGCGGCCGAACCGGCGGTCATTGTCAGCGCCACGCCCGCTTTGGCACGCTCCAGGTGATACAGCCGATAACGGTCCTTTGGCATCCCATCTTCGGGATAGGCCGGTTCGTGACTGGTCGTCATGATCCGGTTGCGCAGGGTCAGATGCTTGAGCTGGTAGGGTTGCAAAAGGGGATCTTTGGACATCTCGTTCACGTCGTTTGAGTTTCGCGGCGTTCTGCCGTCGCCCGGCTGAGCCAGTTCTCGTCGCGCTGTGGCACGGCCCTCAACAATTCGGCCACGTAGGGGTGCAGTGGCTCATTCAGAACCGTTTCCTTGGGCCCTTGCGCCACGATCTCGCCGCGTTGCATGACGGCGACATCATGGGCGATCGCCTCCACAACCTCGAAGTCGTGGGTAATGAAAATATAGGTGACACCCAGTTTATTCTGGATGTCGGCCAGCAGCTTCAGCACCCCGACCGCAACGATCTGGTCAAGGGCACTGGTGACTTCATCGCAGATGATGACCGAAGGTTCGGCGGCCAGCGCGCGGGCCAGCCCGACGCGCTGCTTCTGTCCACCCGAAAGATCGCCGGGGCGCGAATGCATGAACCGGTCTGGGTCAAGATCGACCATCTGCATCAGCTCGCGGATTCGCTGCGTTCGCGCCGCGCCCCTAAGTCCCAGATAAAGCGTGGTCGGGCGGCCGATCAGTTCGCCAACCGTCTTGCGCGGGTTCAGCGCGGTATCGGCCATCTGGTAGATCAGCTGAACGCTGCGCAGCCCGTCCCGGCTGCGCGACCGGTAGTCCGGTGCGAGCTTTGTGCCGTCGATGCGAACCTCGCCGGATTTGGGGGGCAAGAGCCCCGAGATCACCCGGGCAATCGTCGACTTGCCCGAACCGGACTCTCCCACGATTGCGGTCGTCCGCCCGGCCGCGATCTTCAGGTTGATATTGTCGAGAACCTTTGTCGCGCCGTAAGCTGCCGATACGCCGGAAAGCTCGATCCGTGGTTCTCCGCCTTGCAGAACCTGAGGGTCATCGGCCTTGAGCGCGCGGACCGACCAGAGACTTTTTGTATACTCCTGCTGCGGGGCGTGCAGCATCTGCTGAACCGGCCCTTCCTCAACCGTCTCGCCGTAGCGCATGACCTTGATCTCGTCAGCCATCTGCGCGACAACCGCAAGGTCATGGGTGATGTAGATTGCTGCTGTTCCGAACTCGCGCACGATGCGGCGAATGGATTCCAGCACTTCGATCTGGGTGGTAACGTCAAGCGCCGTTGTCGGCTCGTCGAAGATGATGAGGCTGGGCCGGCAGGACATCGCCATCGCCGTCATCATCCGTTGCAGCTGCCCGCCGGAAACCTGATGCGGAAAACGCTCGCCGATATGTTCGGGATCGGGCAGACGCATGCGGCGGTAGAGATCGATCGCATCGCGGTACGGGTCGAGTTCCCTCGCCAAACCGTGGTCGCGCGGCGCCTCGCAATGCTGCCGCAGAAGCCGGTGCGCCGGGTTGAAGCTTGCGGCTGCAGATTGCGCCACATAAGCGATCCGGCGGCCCCAGAGGTCGCGCAGCACCGGCTCGTTCGCTTTCGTAAGGTCGATTCCGTCGAAGGTGATGCTGCCGCCAGTGATCCGGCAACCCGGCCGAACATAGCCCATCGCCGACAGGCCCATGGTTGACTTGCCAGCACCGGATTCGCCGACCAGCCCAAGTACCTTGCCCGGCTCGAGAACCAGATCGACCCCCTTTATTATTGGCGACCAGACTCGCCCCCGACGCCCTTCAATGTGCAGATTTCTGATTTCCACAAGCGGCGTTTCGGTCATGTCCTAGTCCTTCAATCCGCTGGTGACGTGCAACAGCCAGTCAACGATGAAATTGACGCCGATGGTCAGCAGGCCGATGCAAAAGGCGGGAATGAGAGGCGTCACCCGACCGAAGCTGATGAGCGCCGCGTTTTCGCGCACCATAGAGCCCAGATCGGCAGCGGGCGGCTGGATGCCGATACCCAGGAAGGAGAGTGACGAAATGACCAGAAACACGAAGCTGAACCGCACACCGAACTCGGCGGCCAGCGGTGCCATGATGTTTGGCAGTGTCTCGCGCAGCATCAGTGACATCAGCGTTTCGCCGCGCAACCGTGCCGCTTCGATGAATTCCATGACCGCCACATCGCTGGCCGCGGCACGTGACAGGCGGAAAACGCGGGTCGAGTCCACGAAGGCCACAATAAGGATCAGGTTGATCACCGCCGTCCCTGCGATGGACAACAGCAGCAGTTTGAAGATCAGTGCCGGGATCGACATCAGTACGTCGACGATGCGTGACAGAACCTGATCGACCCATCCCCCGCGCACGGCGGCGAGAAGGCCGAAAAACGCTCCGAAAACAAAGGTCACGACCGTGGTGATCAGCGCGATGCCGACAGTGTTGCGGATACCGTAAAGCGTGCGCGTCAGGAAATCCCGCCCCAGCGCATCGGTACCCAGAAGGAACGCACCCGAGGCCGCCTCATATGGGCCGCCCACCACCTCGCTTTGCGAAAACGGCGTCAGCAATGGGGCGAACAGCGCAATTAGGACATAGACCAGAACGATGATCATACCGAACTTGGCAGAGGCAGGCGCGTCGCCAAGTGCCAGAAATATTTTTCTGCGTTCAGCGAGCATGGAGAATCCTCGGATTGCTCAGCATCGAGATCACATCCGCCGACAAGTTCAGCAGGATGTAGACCGAGGCGAAAAGTAGGCTGACTCCCTGAATCACCGGCAAGTCGCGACGAACTACGGAGTCGACCAGCAACTGTCCGACACCGGGATAAACGAACACGACCTCAACCATGACGACGCCGGTGATGAGGTACGCGAGGCTGAGCGAGATCACGTTCACAATGGGCGACGCAGCATTAGGCAACGCGTGCCGAAGGATAACATTGCGCGGGCGGATGCCTTTGAGACGAGCCATCTCGATATAGGGAGAAGACAGCACATTGAGGATCGCCGCACGCGTCATCCGCATCATGTAGCCGGTCACGACGAAGGTCAGCGTCAGCGCCGGCAAGAAGGTACTGTAAAGGCGCTCGCCCAAGTCCATGTCCTCTGTGATCCGCGACATCGTCGGAAAGAGACCATTCTGCGCCAAGAGATAGATCAGCAGGTAACCTATGAAAAATTCCGGGAACGAGATCGCGAACAATGCCCCAGCATTGCTGATCCGGTCGAAGCGCGTATTGCGAAAAAGTGCCGTCGCCATGCCGAAGAAAAGCGCCAGCGGAACCGAAATCAGCGCAGCATAGGCTGCCAGAAAGAGTGTGGAGCCGAACCGCGCACCGATCAATTCGCCGACGTCGCGGCCGCTGGCGAGCGACTTGCCCAAATCACCCTGTAATACGCCGACGACCCATTCGACATAACGCACCGCCGCCGACCGGTCGAGACCAAGATCGCGGCGCATCGCCTCCAGTGTTTCGGGCGTGGCGTTCTGCCCCAGGATCGCCTCTGCGAGATCACCGGGCAGCAGCCCGACCGAGAAGAAGATGATCAGCGACACCGCCACCAGCGACAACAGCCCAAGGGCAATCCGCTTGGCGATCAGTGTTGTAATCTTCCCCACCCTGCTGCCCTTTCGTCAGCCGCGCACGATCAGCGCATCGACCGCGACCGGGCCACCACCGTTGACGACAATAGGGTTGATGTCGATTTCCCGCACATGGGGAGCAAGCGCTGCCGCGATGCCGCCAAAGCGGTGCAAAGTCTGCGCCAGAGCTTCGGCGTCCGGCTCAAAGCCCCGGGCGCCCTTCAAAAGTCGCGCGACGGCTGGGTCGCCGATGGCCGTCTGGGCATCCGCCAGGCTCAGCCCTGCCGGCAGTATGACACGCTCGCGGAACAGCTCGACATTGCGACCGCCGCCGCTGAGCGTCACGAAGGCCCCGAGATCAGGATCGCGGAGCATTCCGAGCGAGAATTCGACGCCTTCGGTGACATATGTCTGAACGATCCGCGTCGCGCCAAGTCCGTTCGACTCCATCTTCGCATGCGCCGCCAACAGCGCTGCTTCGTCATTCAGCCCAAGCACCACCCCTTGCGCCTCGGTCTTGTGGTGCAAACCTTCTACCGACGCCTTAAGTACCACTGGATACCCGATCCGCGCGGCCGCCGCGGCCACCGCCTCGCTGCCTGTGGCCGTTTCCGTTTTCACGGTCGTCAGCCCCAAATCGCCCAGGAGCGCCAGGCTTTCGGCCTCGCTAAGCGCGCCGTCCCCTTCCAGCCGGTTTGTCTCATCGCTGCCCAGTTGTACCGCGTCGCCAGCCACCATTGCTCGTGCCAGAGCTGCGTCCCGCAAGTTCTGGCTGCGTATGAACCATTTCGCCACGCGCAATGCGTTGTCCTGCCCGTCGATCGCCGGAATACCCAGATCGGCCAGCTTGGTGCCCAGGCCTTCATTAGGGAGCGGCGTGATTGATGTGAAATAGAAAAAGGGTTTCGTCGAGACTTCCCAGGCGTTCAGCATGGCCTGTACCGCGCCCACGCGCGGGTTGAACCGGTCGTTGAAATGAAACTCGATCCCCAACATCCCGACATTTTGGTCTTTCTCGATTTCTTTATAACCGATTTCGAACACGTTGGCGTAATTCTCGTCAACCGGACCCGCCCCGTCAAAGGGGTTCACCGGCACCAGCATAGGTGGTACCTGGGCTTTGAGCCGGGCCGAGGTCTCGTCAGTCAGGGTTGCAAGCTTCACTCCCAGCGCTTCGGCCCGATCCACCAGCAGACCCCGGCACCCACCAGAATCAAGCACATAGGCGGCTCCTTCCGCAGGCGCGCGGCGACCCTGCGCAAGGAGGAGAGCGGTGTTGTACATATCATCAAGTGTTTCGACCACGACAGCGCCCCGCGTCTCGAAGAATGCCCGTCCCAGATCGCCGTCGGCTACCGTTGCCCCTGTGTGGGTGATCGAAAGTGCCGCGCCGCGCCGGGTGCGTCCGACCATACAGACGACCACAGGCTTACCGGCAGCAAGGGCCTTCTTCAGAGCGCGGTCCATGCCTTCAGGGTTGCGCACCCCCTCCACAAACATGGTGATGACCTTTGTGGTCGGGCGATCAACCATGTAATCAAGGTATTCGTCCTGAGTGACGCCCACCTCCTGGCCGACATGCAGGGCCACGTCGAACCTGTAGCGCGGATCGGATCGTGTCCAGACCAGCATCATCCCCGAGTGGGCAATCAGCGATATACTTCCCGCCGGTGTCGTTGGCACAAGGAAGAAAGATGAAAAGCTGCGGGTCTGGAAATCGAAAATTCCGGCGCAGTTGCCGCCGCATACGGGGATTCCCGTTTCGGCAGCGCGCTTGCGCAGGCGGGTGATAATCGTGTTGTCCTCAGTGTCGCTCTCAAGGTGCAGCGGGTCGAACAGCAGAATCGAACGAGCACCGGCGGCGACAGCTTCTTCGAAGGCTTCCTCGATCCTTGGTGACGCTAGGTTGATCAGGGCCATGTCCACCGGTTCGGGCAGTGACGCCAGATCAGGATAGCATTTCATCCCCTCGATTTGGTCATATCTTGGGTTCACGGGATATAAACGGTCGGCATATGCCGCCTGCATCATCGCTTTGAGGGTCAGATGCCCGATCGTTTCGTCGCGTGGTGACGCCCCAATCAACGCCGCACTTTTCGGTTCGATCAGCGGGCGCAGCCGGTGCTCGATCCGCGGTTGCACGTTATGGACTCGCTCACGGGTTTCATTGGACGACATCTGGATCTCCATAGCGGAATGGGCCGGGCTGTGCGCCTTGGGGAGGATGGGATGGGGCACAGCCCGAAGGGCACTGGTTTAAACGAACCACCAGCGTTCTGTGCAGCGTCGGGCATCGTTATCCCACTGGCCTGCGATCTCGCCGTGGCCGACCTTGTCGGACAGTGCCAAGTTCCAATTTGCGAAGGCCGGGATAACCGAACCGCCGTCGTCCCGGATCAGAAGCTGCATTTCAGACATCATTTCCGCGCGCTTCTTTGTATCTGCCTCAGCCCGCGAAGCGACCAGAAGCTCGTTGAAACGGGCATTGTTCCAGAAGGTTTCGTTCCATTTTGCATCTGCCGAATAGGTCAGAGTCATCATCAGATTTTCACTGACGCGGCCTGCAGCCCAAGACGCAAACCACGGTTTCTTCATCCAAACGTTCGACCAGTAGCCGTCATTTGGCTCGCGTGCGACCTTGATATCGATACCGGCCGCTTTCGCATGCTCGGCATACAGCGTCGCAGCATCCACCGCCCCGGCCCAAGCTCCGTCAGCCGCCGAAAGTTCTACTTCGAGGTTCGACAATCCGGCCTTCTGCAGGTGAAATTTCGCCTTTTCTGGATCATAGGTGCGCTGCGGGATCGAAGCGTCGAAGAACTGGTTTGCCGGACCAATCGGCTGATCGTTGCCCAAGGCGCCATTGCCGCGCAGCACCGTGTTCAGGATAGCTTCGCGGTCGATGGCGTGCTTCAGCGCCAGGCGCACGTCAGGGTTGTCGAAGGGCGCCACATCAGTTCGCATGGCAAAGATCAGGTGCTTCATGCTCGGGATCGAGACAACATTTACACCGGGTGCGCTGGCAAGGAGCGCAAGAGTTTTGTCTTCTGGTTTATTGATCGCATCAACCTGTCCACCCATCAGCGCGTTCATCCGCGCATTCGGATCGGGAATGCCAATCAGCTCGATTTCGTCGAAATGCGCACGGCCTTCTTTCCAGTAGTTGGGGTTACGGACACCGACAAAGTCGATACCCGGGTTGAAACGGCCGACGCTGTATCCGCCAGTCCCCGCGCCGCCTGCAGCGAGCTCTTCCGCTGTCGCGCCATCGGCCACGATCACGAAGTTGTCGTCGGTCAGGAACGATGGAAAATCGATATTCGCCTGATCGAGGACGATGGTAACGCGGTCACCGTCAACCTTGACATCTGTTGCCGCCGCCATGACGGACTTGCCCGCCGAAGACGTATCCGCGCCACGATGGAGATTGAGCGAATAGACTACGTCAGCCGGTGTAAGTGTCTTTCCATTGTGGAACTCGACACCTTGACGGATCTTGAATGACCATGTCTTGGCGTCGGCGGTTTCCCAGCTTTCGGCCAACTCGGGAACCAGCTCGCCCGCGGGCGACAATTCGATCAGACAGTTGCGGATCGAGCCGTTGATCAGGTGCGTCATCGAGCCAACGATAGCACCCGGCATGAGGGTGTCGGTGGAGTTCGCCTCGGACATCCCCATCCGAAACCGACCACCCGTTTTTGGCGTTTGGGCGCGCAGGCCGCTCGGCAGGATGAGCGACGCACCGAGCGCCGCGCTGCCCGACAAGAAGGTGCGGCGGCGAAGCGAAGGCGAAGTGACAAGTGTAGACAAAGACATGGTAGCTCTCCCTTAAGCTTGTACGTTTTTTGTCATCTTTTTCAGCAAGTGCACCCTTGTCAAATGATGGTATGTCATCAATGATGACAAAAAATGAACAAAGAGCCGTCGATGCCGCACCTTCCCTCCATGCGTAGCTTGACAATGCTGGAAGCTATCAGCCGCCAAGGCACATTCCGCGGTGCGGCAGAGCAGTTGAACACCACGCCCTCGGCTATAAGCCACCGCATCGCCGATCTTGAAGCAACGTTAGGAGCCCCGTTGTTCAACCGCACCGGTCGATCCGTCGAGCTCAATACGGCCGGCCTTGAATATGTTCGGGAAATCAAGATCGCGCTCGGTATAATCGAAACGTCGGGCCGACGGTTCGCCGAAGGCGCAAAGGCTATCCCAGTGCGAATTGCACTGCATCCGCCCTTTGCGCATAACTGGCTGGCGCCTAGGTTGAACCGCCTTGCAGAGGCTTTCCCAGACAACAGGTTCGAGTTCATCTATGCCGAGCGCCCAAGCGAAACCTTTGCCGACGAAGTCGATATTGCCATTGACTGGGGCACAGAGAAGACGTGTGTGAGCAAAGGCGGCGAAACCCTCGTACCCCGTGTTGTGACTCTGGTTACGTCGGCCGACTACGCAAGGACGGTAGTCGGGGCGTGGACTTTGGAGACACTCAAGGAGCGCAGACTCCTTCAGATGTCATCTGCTCCCCATGAATTCGGGCAATGGCTAGAGCAATTCGGCGCTGAGGTCGCAGATTTCAGCGCTTCATTCAGCTTCTCTACAACCGCGCTTCTGCTGGCTGCAGTCAGGAACGGATTGGGCGTCGGCCTGAGCTGCCGTAATCTGATTGCCAAAGATCTGCAGTCAGGGCGGCTCATTGCGCCTTTCGAACAAGTTTTGGCAACAGGCGACTGCTACTACATCGTCAAGATGCCCCGCATGCGTGACAAACGTCTTGCCGAGAGGATTTCGAGTTGGTTCGTCAGTGAATCCGATCCACCGGATGCCGGGACTGAGCACCTAGGAGCTAGCATCTGACTTGTTATGTAGTGGAGCTGAAAACGGCACTCGTGTTCCGAGAGGCACATCAATCCATGGAGGTGTCTCGCCTTCTGCGGTCATCTTGAACACAGGGCAAATACGCATCCGGGTTTCTCAATGAACGGTTTAAGGGAAGCACCGGAGGGGTACTCATTTCCGAGTCAGGGATTGCGCGGAAGATTTGGGGCGAACTTACAACAATTGAAGTTCCCTATAAGCGTTCACCTCCAACCCGTTCCAATCCAACTGCTCTTGAAGCTCCTGTCCTTCTAGCGGCTTTAGGTTCGTACCACGGTTAAAAAGTCTGCGATTGCATCTTTTTCCCTCACGGACCCCTTCAACTCCACGACGTTGGACAATTCATATCCTATCGCTCCAGATCGGTCAGTGATGACCGCAGGGCATCATTCAGGCCGAGCTCCCTCAGGGCCTCAACCATGGCCAAATTCAGCGTCCCAGGCGTGGCCAAACTGTCTCGGAGCGCTGCGAACCGCGAAGGCTCGTGCGCGTGTATCCGGAGCATGCCCGTTACCAGTTGCCCCACAAACGTCTGCGCCGTGTCAGGTCCAATCCGTTCGCCAAGCCAATCTGTTCCTATGTCGAGGGTTTCGGCTATGGCAGAAACGAGCGTTGTCGCTGCAAAACACGCCGACAGATCGGTTTCGCGATCGACTTTGAAAACGCCGTTTTCTGGCTCGAACAGCGTCTTGACAGCGTCGGCCTCTGGCCAGACGACAATCGGGCAACCGCCACTTTGTATCAATTCCATCGGCAGCATGAGCGTGATGTTCTCAGCCGGCGCGCACAATTCCATCAGCGAGTCGAACGACACTCCTGCCATGACCGAGATGATGTGCTGATCTTTGCGAAACGGCAGTCCGTTGAGCACCTCGGACGCCGCATTCGGTCTGAGACACAGGAACAAGGTGTCCGAATCTTCGACAACTTCGGTAGCATTGCCCATCTTGACCTTTGGAAACTCGGATGTCAGCGCTTGGGCGACATGGGCGCCCCGATGCGTGATCGTAATTTCGTGGTCCTTGGGCGCAAGATGCCTGACCATAGCGCCGGCCATGTGTCCCGTTCCGATAAACCCAAGTCTGGACATACAGCCTTCTCCTCTCGCTGCGTTGGCAGCATCCGTGCTTTATCCATATCGGCGCGGAAGTGTCACACTCCAAACCCTGTCCGCAACTCTTTTACCGTCCCATTCAGCGCTGAGCGTTCCATTCAGAAAAAATGCCGCGTGGTCGCAGGTTGCGATCACCTCGCTTCGGATATCGGCAACACCATCAGGCCGCGTGTAACGCGCGTGATGCTCGACATGTGATCGGGCTGAAGCGGGGTCCTTCTCAAAAATAACATGCTCGGCGCGGGTTTCGTAGCCAAAGGCCGTCGCCGTTTCCGTACAAAAGACTTCGGAAAAGGGTTGCTCCCATCCGTGTTTCATCCACCCGTCTGCATCTTTTCCTTGGGTTCGGGTCAGGAGAGGATTGGACAGGACAAGGTGGTTGCTGATCAGCGGAAGCTCCAGGACCGGAGGTAAGTCGGGTTTCAAAGGTTCAGGCGTTCTTTTTAAAATCGGCAGTGTCAAAGATCCATCGAGAAGAGACAATTGTCCGGTGTCACGGGATGGCCAGATGATCGGCCAATAGCACCCGGCAATTGCCAGCCGAATTCTATGTCCCTTGCGAAACCTGTAGGCGGATGTGGGAAAGCCGACCCTGAGATTGCTGTCTTCCAACGGCTCCAAAGCCTCGTCCGCATCGAGCCTATCATTCAGTGCAAGGTTTCGGATGCAAAGCCCAACGCGGGACGATTTTCCATCGGGCGCCACGTCATTCAATCTAAATGAAAGCTGACGCAGGCGCGAGTCCGACTTGACACGGAGGCAGAGCGTTGCTTCGCCGAAGAGGACAACATCACTCCCGAGCGGCGTGGTATCAAAGACAAGCGACAGTGCGTCGTCCTCGCTTTGGTCGAGCGGCAAGCCCCCGTATCGACCGAAATAGCCCGTGTCACCCGCTGCGCGACCGATGTGAAGGTCTGACGGAATATCCAACGCGCCTTGCAGTTTTCCGTCAGAGTGCAACAGGTCGCCGTCTGCCATGTGAAAGACCAAAGGATCTGTTTCGGCTTCTGCAGGACCAGCCTCGATCCAGTGACCGCTGCGCGTTTCGATCGCATCGGCTGGGGGATCATAGTCGGTCAACCAGACGCGCAATCGGGGCCAGTCAGACTGCTTGGGCGCAGGTTTAAGCCATCGGTTCCACCATTCCAAAGCCAATTGCTGAAAGCCTATTCCTGGGCCCGGATGCCCTTGATCCGGATAATGATGGCCCCAAGGGCCAACCACCCCCCAGACCAGATCAGGGCGTGCAGACACAAGCGACATCACGGAATTGGAATAGCGATCGGACCACCCGCCAATCGAAAGCACCGGGCGCGACAGCTTGTCGGCTTGGTGAATGACGGAACCGTGTCGCCAGTACGCACCTCTTGCTTCTTCTCGTATCCAGGCTTCAACCGGGAACGTCAGGTTTTCCAGCCGCTCTTCCCACCGCACTTTCCAGTCGGCACCCACGTTACGCGTTGGCGGCGCCGCGAGGATGGCGGGCAGAGTTGCCCCCCACTCGAATGTGTCTGTCAAAACGCAGCCACCCATATGATGAATGTCGTCCTCGTAGCGGTCATGGGTGGCACAAACCGCGATCACGGCCTTGAGCGCGTCTGGGGCCTCAATGTTCGCCTGAAGCGAAGCGGTCCCCCCCCAAGACGTGCCAAACATGCCGACTTGTCCATCACACCAAGGCTGCGCCGCAATCCACTCGATCACACGGCGGGCATCAGACAGTTCATGGTCTGCATACATGTCGGGCATGTGGCCTTCGCTGTCACCCGAACCACGCATATCCACCCGCAGGCAGGCATAGCCATGCGCTGCGAAAAAGGGATGGTTTCGCTCGTCCCGCGCGCGCACCATATCCGCTTTTCGGTAGGGAATATATTCGAACAGCGCCGGCACCGGCACCGCCCGCGCTCCCTTCGGCAGCCACAGCCGCGCGGCCAATCGTACACCGTCCGGCATGCGTATCCACAAGTGATCCGTTACGTCGATCTGCTGCATGGCACGCGTGTCCGGCTTCATTTCGGCCCTCTTTTTTACGGTTCCGCTCATGCTCGCGACCTACGCCCGAACTGACGGATTTCTCTTTAGAAATTCCGAAATATAAGAATTTTGCAAGAAAATTCTTTCATAAAAGGAATTTTGCAATACTCTTTCCCATATTGGACGAGAGAAAGGGATTCGTGACCTTGCAGAACGACGCCGAGACTGTTCAGAATGATGTGGACGAAACCCTTGCAACGCTCGGTGCTGAGGTGCGCCAGCTGCGCAAGGCGCGACAAATGACCCTGGTCGATCTTGCCAAGGCGAGCGGCGTGTCGGTCAGTCATCTGAGTGCAATCGAACGTGGCAGCGTCAACGCAACTCTGGACAAGATCAAACGCATTGCTCTGGGGCTAGATGTCCCCGAGGAGTGGTTCTTCTCGTCGCGCCCGGGCAAGGGTACGATGGAGCGCACTTATGTTGTGCGATCAGAAAACCGACGCAATCTCAACATGCTATATGGCGAGACGCCCGAAGTTTGCGGATATTCTGATGCACTGCTGTCCTCGTCTTTGGGTGGAGCCTTCCATATGGGCATTTCTGAATTCCCACCTCATAGCGAGAACCATACCGTCGAAGTCTATGTTCGCGATGGCGAGGCTCATGCCGTTGTTCTGGAAGGCGAACTGGAACTGACTCTGCAAGACGAAATCATCACTCTGCGCACAGGCGACAGCTACAGTTTTCCCGGCGAAATCCCGCACACCACCCGCAACGTCAGTGACAAACCGGCACGGCTGATCTGGGTGAACTCGCCTGTGATCATTCCGAGGACTGCAGTCTACCACGGCGGTGGCGGCAACCCAAAAACACGACGGATTGGCAAAATGAAACGATCCGCATCCTGACGGCAAACAAACAGGCACATCTCAAGATCATACAAACAACAGGGAGACTAAGATGACACAGCTTCTAAAGGCCGGCCTGACACGCCGATCTTTTATTGCCAGCACGGGTGCTTTTGGCGCAGCCAGCATGGCGTTTCCGCATATGGCGATCAGTCAAGACGGCAAGATCCTGACGGTGCGGTCCTACTCGGATTTGCAAATCCTCGATCCGGCGTTCCGGCTGTCGCTGCCCGAAGATGATATCATTCGCGCGATCTATCCACCGCTGATCGAGCCGGTCTCAGGCGACACGTGGAAATGGAAAACCGTCGCTGCAGCATCGATGGAGCAGCTTGATGACCTGACCATCGCCTTCACGCTGAAAGAAGGTATGGGCTTTACCGACGGGTATGGTGAAGTCACGTCTGATGACGTGAAGTTCTCGATTGAGCGTATCGCCGATCCTGCCAACGAAAGTCCCTATGCAGGCGACTGGGCCGCTCTCAAGGAAGTAGAAGTAAAGGACAAGCTGTCCGGTCTCATCCATCTCAAGAACAAGTTTGTGCCGCTCTGGACAACAACCCTGCCGACACCTGCATCGTGCATCCTGTCGCGGAAGGCCGTAGAAGAGATCGGCGGCAAGATCGAAACAACTCCGGTGGCCCAATCCGGCCAGTACCTGCTGTCGGAATGGGTACCCAAGCAGCGAACCATCCTTAAGCGAAATCCTGATTGGAAGCACGAGCCCGGCGGCTTTGAGGAAATTCACATTATTCCGATCGAAGACCCAGCAACCGCCGAACGCGGTTTTGAATCCGGCGATCTGGATTACACGTGGACGTCGGTCAGCTCACTGCCACGATTGAAGGAAAACCCGCCCGCCGGTTCGGTTGTTCTGGAAAAGCCGTCGCTGGCCTATGTCTGGCTGGGCATGAACCAGGACAACGAAACCCTGAAGGACGTGCGTATCCGTCGCGCGATCCAGCATGCCATTGACCGTGAGGTCGTCGTGGATGCGGCCTATTTCGGTGCAGCCAGCGTTGGCAACGGGATTATCGCGCCCGGTCTGCCTGGTTCCCGCGACAGCGTCACCTATGACTACGACCCTGACAAAGCCCGCGCCCTGCTGGCAGACGCCGGTGCGGAAGGTCTGTCCGTGACACTCGACATTCTGAACCAGTCCGAGCGCCTAACGGCTGCGCAGGTCATCCAGGCCAATCTCGCCGATGTCGGAATCACCTGCGAGATCAAGCAGAACGACAGCGGGACATTCTGGTCACTCGGGTCCAAGGAAGGTGACTACTTCATGGATCTGCAACTGGTACTCAGCCGATTTTCCATGCAGCCTGACCCCAGCTGGGCGACGGTCTGGTTCACACCCGAACAGGTCGGAGTGTGGAACTGGGAGCGTTTTGACAACGCCGAATACAAGGACCTGCATGATCAGGGGCTGGTGGAAAGTGATCCGACCAAGCGTGACGAGATCTACAAGAAGATGCAGTCTCTCATGGACGAGAGCGGGTGCTATGTCTTCCTGACGCACGAGGTGGTCGGCGCCATCCACAAGGATACTGTCGTGCCTGGCCTGAAACCGAACGGTGAGTCTCTGCTTTCCGATTTCAAACCAGCCTGATTGGCTATTCGGCGGGTGCATATCGCGCCCGCCGTCCACCCGGGAAGGCTCGCGCCATGCTGAACTATGCCATCAAACGACTAGGGCTTTCCGTGGCCATCGTGTCGCTGGCCATGTTTTTGCTGTTTTGCATGATCTACCTGGTCCCAGGCGATCCTGCTTCGGTTGCACTTGGCCCCCGTGCAACGGACGCCATGAAAGAAGCACTGCGCGTCAAGATGGGGCTTGATCAACCGATTTGGGTCCAATTCATGAATTTCTTCATGGGTGCCTGGACAGGTGATCTTGGTGAAGAGGTTTTATCGGGTCGTCCTGTGTTGGATGTCGTGTTCGAGCAATTGCCCTACACGCTTGTCCTGATCGCTGGTGGAATAAGCTGGTCTGTCGCACTTGGAATTCCGTTGGGCTGCTGGGCTGCGATCAAGCGCGGAAGCCTCGCTGACCGCATGGTCGGCATCCTGTCAGTTGCAGTCATCGCGGTTCCTTCATTTGTTATCGCAATCTATGCGCTTTTGATCTTTTCGGTCACTCTGCGCTGGCTCCCGGCCATCGGTGCAGGCGAGCCGGGAGACGTTGGTGATCAGTTGATCCACCTTATCCTGCCGTCTCTGGCTGTGGGGCTGGGATGGGTCGGCTATATTGCTCGCATGGTCCGGGCATCCATGCTGGAAGTATTGGAAGCCAGCCATATCCGCACGGCCCGCGCGTTTGGACTGCCCGACCGAACAATCACATATCGCTACGCATTGACCATCGCCATCCTTCCCACGATCACTCTTCTGGGTGTGGGGATTGGGCAGATGTTGTCATCCGCAGTATTTGCGGAAATCGTCTTCGCGAGACCGGGCGTTGGAAAACTTGTCTATGACGCGATTCTGACTCGCAATTTTCCGGTCGTTACAGGCGCGGTGCTAGTGACAACAGTCATATTCGTTCTGCTGAACCTGATCGCAGACCTTATCGTTGGAGCCTTGGACCCCCGTGTCAGAAGCAGTTTCTAACCCTCCCGCCAGACCCTCGTCCGAGGCAATGCGCTCTGTCAGGCGTCTGCTGCGCGAACCATTGGGCGTCTTTGGACTGGCACTTGTTCTGCTGGTGATCTTCGGTGCCATCTTTGCGGATCTTCTAACAAGTTGGGACCCGACCCGCATCAACCCCCGCGACCGTTTCCTTGGTCCATCGACCGACCATTTGCTCGGGACGGACCAGTTGGGCCGCGACCTGTTCGCACGTGTCCTGCATGGCGGGCGGATCGCGCTCTACGTGGCGCTGGTCTCAACAGCGATATCTCTGGCTATCGGAATTGTGCTGGGACTCATCGCCGGCTACGGGCCACGTTGGCTAGATAATCTGTTGATCCTCCTTTTTGACGCGATGAAGAGCTTTCCGACTGTCATGCTGGCACTTGCGCTGGTGACCATAACGGGCCCCTCGCTTACTGCGGTGATCGTGGTTGTGATCCTTGTCAATGTACCCGGCTATGCCCGGATCGTGCGTACGCAGACCATTGCCATTAAAACCTCGGAGTTTGTCACCGCCGCACAAAGCATGGGCGCTTCGACTACCCGCATCCTGCGCGTCCACATCATGCCGAACGTGATTGGGCCTTTGGTCATCCTGGCCTCAATGGACATTCCGGTAGTGATCGCCATCGAGGCCGGGATGAGCTTTCTGGGTCTCGGTGTCCGCCCCCCGACACCAAGCTGGGGGTCCATCCTGAACGACGGATTTGGTCAGATCCGCGAAACCCCTTGGATTGCAATAGCCGGTGGGCTGCCCATCATCATCACCACGCTGGGCTTTACCTTCCTTGGCGAAACGCTGCGCGATGTCTTTGATCCGCGCCTGAAAGGACGTTGATGAGCACCCTGAGCATCTCCGGGCTGAATGTCTATTTTTCGACGGAAGACGGCCCGCTGCACGCGCTGAAGGACGTGGGTTTCGACGTTCCCGAGCGCAGGATTGTTGGGATCGTCGGCGAGTCAGGTTGCGGAAAATCCACATTGATCAATGCCATACTGGGTCTCTTGGCCGACAACGGAGACATCCGAAGCGGCGAGATCGTGTTCGAAGGAATGCGGGATCTGACCAAGTTGTCTGCCCGCGGAATGCAGGATTTGCGCGGCCTCCGAATTTCGACAGTGTTCCAGGATCCCATGGGAGCTTTGAACCCGGTCCTGTCAGTTGGCCGTCAGATGACAAACATCCAGTACCGCTCTGGCCAATCGCACTCCGAAAAAGTCGCCCGAGCCATCGAAATGCTCAAATTGGTCCGCATCCCCGATGCCGAAAACGCCCTCGCGCGGTATCCTCATCAGTTTTCAGGCGGGATGAAGCAGCGGATTGCCATTGCTATGGCGCTTATGATGGAGCCTGCGCTCTTGATCGCCGACGAGCCGACAACAGCGCTGGACGCAACACTGGAAGTCACGACGATCGAGTTGCTGAAGGACCTTCAGGAAAAGATCGGATGCTCAGTTTTGTTCATCTCGCACCACCTCGGCGTGATCGCCGAACTGTGCGACGACGTCGTCGTCATGTATGCGGGTGAGGTTGTGGAGCGCGGAACTGTGCGGGATGTGTTTCAGCGCCCCTCGCACCCCTACACGCGCCGCCTTCTGGAATGTGATCCGGCGCGGCAAACCCAAAGGACGCGTGTGTTGCCCACAATCCCCGGCGAAATCCCCGATCTGCGGGCCCGCCCGGCAGGTTGTGTGTTCGCCGCGCGCTGCCTGGACCGCCATGACGGGTGCGACCAACATCAGCCTGAACGCTCCGTCAGCGGCGGACATGCCGTCCGCTGCAACTTGGTCGGATCCCGTCAAACGCAAGGAGAGCAGGCATGAGCGGCTCGCCCATTCTTTCAGTTCGGGATGTGCAGGTCTCGTTTCCCGTCGGTGGTCTGACCACCCGGAGTGCCATTCTTGGTGTCGCAGGCGTAAGCTTTGACGTTCATCGTGGCGAAACCTTTGCCCTAGTAGGCGAAAGCGGCTCGGGAAAAACGACACTCGCTCGCGCGATCAACGGGTTGCAGCATGTCTCCGACGGCTCGATCACTTTTGATGGCGAGCGGATCGACGTGTTGGGAAAGTCGGGCATGAAGCAGATCCGTCGCCGCATGTCGATGATGTTTCAGGATCCAGTGGGATCACTGTCTCCGCGCATGACCGTGGGTGATTTGGTCACAGAGCCATTCCGCATCCACGGTACAGAGGGGCGAAACCTGCGCGACGAAGCAAACCGTCTGCTCACACTTGTGGGCCTGCCCGCCGATTTCGCGTCTCGCTATCCGCACCAATTGTCCGGGGGGCAGGCGCGCCGTGTCGGTGTCGCCCGCGCAATCGCGCTGAACCCCTCGCTCATCATCGCGGATGAGCCAACAGCCGGGCTGGATGTCTCGGTGCAAGGCGAGGTCTTGAACCTGCTGAACGAATTGCGCGAACGGCTTGGCCTCGCCATGGTCATCATTACGCACAACCTGCATGTCGTGCATCATGTGGCGGACCGTATGGCTGTGATGTATCTGGGTCGTTTTGTCGAAACCGGCGAGACTGAGGCCGTGTTCGCGGCACCGCGCCATCCCTACACCGCCGCTCTTCTTTCGGCGAACCCGGAACCGGACCCTGACCGTGCCCATGACCGGATTACCTTACCTGCCGAAGTGCCTTCGCTTCTGTCTCGGCCCTTGGGATGCGAGTTTCATACACGCTGCCCTTGGGCGCAATCGATATGCACCACGGCGCAGCCACCATCGGGTAATGTCGCTTGTCATTTCCCGCTGGAGCCGGGAGCGCGTCCTCCCTCAAAAAAGGTGCCGTCATGACCGAAGTAATCGAAACCCTTTGGATTCCTATGCCCGACGGCACGAAGCTAGCCGCGCGTCTTTGGTTGCCAGATGTGGCGCGGACGATCCCGGTTCCCTGCATCCTCGAATACATTCCCTATCGCCGAAGAGACCGGACACGGATGCGGGACGAAAGCATGCACCCACATTTCGCAAACGCGGGGTACGCCGCGATCCGCGTCGATATCCGTGGCTATGGCGACAGCGAAGGGCTGGCGGAAGACGAATACTCCCACCAGGAAATGCAGGACGGTCACGATGTGATTGGCTGGATTGCCGCGCAGGACTGGTGCGATGGCAATGTCGGCATGTTCGGAAAGAGCTGGGGCGCTTACAACGCCTTTCAGGTCGCAGCCACGCGACCGCCCGCGCTGAAGGCAATCATTCCCGTCATGGGAACCGACGACCGCTGGCGCGAAGATATCCATTTCTACGGTGGTTGTCTGTCAAACGACAATTTCTGGTGGGGCTCGATCATGCAGCTCTACAACGCAATGCCTCCTGACCCGGCAATCGTCGGCGAGGACCGTTGGCTCGAAATGTGGCGCGGACGGCTTGAGGGCATGCGTTTTTGGCCAGCCATGTGGCTGGAACACCAGACCCATGACGACATGTGGCGGCGCGGGTCGATCTGTGAAAACTATGCGGATGTGGACATCCCCGTCTATTTCTTCGGCGGCTGGGCCGATCTGTTCCGCGACACACCCTTCCGCATTGCCGAGCATTTGACCGGTCCTGTGAAGGTGATGATGGGGCCATGGGCGCATCTCTATCCCCATGAGGGAGTGCCGGGGCCGAAGGCAGACTTCGTCGACGAGGCGATCAGATTCTGGGATCACTGGTTGAAGGGGATCGACACCGGCTTGATGGACGAACCGCCATTACGCTTCTTTTTGCAGGAGAGCATTGCTCCAGCAGGCAAGCATCTCGAAAGAGACGGTCGCTGGGTCGAGGAAGCCGCATGGCCCTCGCCCAAAGTTGCCGCCACCCAACTCTGGCTGAATAGTGGGACGTTGGAAGCTGCGCCCTCCTCTGGTGCTGCGATGTCGATCTGTTCCCCGCAGACTTTTGGCGCTGCGGGCGGGGATATGTGCTCATTCGCAATTCCCGGTGATATGCCGGTCGATTGTCGCGATGACGCGGGAGGTGCGCTACAGTTCCACGGAGCGGTCGTGGACGCCCCTGTTGACCTGCTTGGTCAACCGAGCTTGTCGTTGCTGGTCTCGGCAGACCAGACGCAGGGCTTTGTTGCAGCCCTCTTGATCGATGAAGCACCTGACGGTGCACAGACACTGCTTTCGCGCGGCTATTGCAATCTCACCCACCGGCACAGTGACACCGAGCCGTCGGCAGTTGTTCCAGGCGAGGAAATGGAGATCATCGTGCCATTCCATGGCGTCGGTTGCCGCATTCTCCAGGGACATCGTCTGGTCGTGCAGATCAGCTCGACCTATTGGCCGATCCTCTGGCCGGCACCCAAGCCGGTCACTCTAACTCTCAGGCCCGGCACGTGTACTCTCAAACTCCCTGTCCGAGCCGTCAAAGAGGAGGAACCAGCTCCACGTGTGCTGACTGATCCGCCAAAGCGGGGCGGCAAACGCCCCCTGACCCGGATGCGCGATGGGTCAATGGAACGGTCTATCCACACCGACCTAACAACTGGAACGGTGACACATAGGTCGTTTCTTGACGGCGGCGTCTTTGGTCCCGTGGGCGATCTTCGGCTTGACGACATTGGTACTGTACTCAGCGACGTCTCTGACCGGCGCTATACAATCCACGCTGCCGATCCGCTCAGCGCCCGCGCGACAATGGAACAGACCGCCAGTTTCACGCGCGACGATTGGCAAGCCAAGATAAGCTCGTACGCGGAACAAACGGCTACCGAGACTGAATTTCACCTAATTTCGCGCGTCACCTGCTGGTCGCGTGACGATGTGATATTCGAACGCGAACAGACATACACCATCCCAAGGAACGGCATGTGATGCAGCAAATCGCAGTCAAGACGGACTTCCCGCGCACGGTCCGCGAGATCGAAAACACTTGGATCCCGATGCCGGATGGAACAAGGCTCGCAGCGCGCATCTGGCTTCCGGAAGATGCCGAAGCCGATCCGGTGCCGGCCATCCTTGAATACTTGCCCTATCGCAAGCGCGACGGGACCGTGGAACGTGATCACCTGACCCACCCCTACTTCGCAGGCCACGGCTATGCCGGTGTGCGTGTCGACATGCGCGGTACCGGTGACAGCGAAGGTGTCTGTCTTGGTGAATACCTGTTGCAGGAACAGGACGACGCTCTTGCGGTCATCGAATGGCTGGCCACGCAGCCATGGTGTTCCGGCAAAGTGGGCATGATCGGCATCAGTTGGGGCGGCTTCAACGGGCTACAGATTGCCGCCCGGCAACCCGAGGCCCTGGCAGCAGTGATTACACTCTGCTCTACCGATGATCGCTACGCAGATGACATCCACTTCATGGGAGGTGCGATGCTGACCGACAAGTTGGCTTGGGGCGCGACCGCGTTTGCCATCGCCAACACTCCGCCCGATCCCGCGATCGTGGGGGCACGCTGGCGCGACATGTGGAAAGAACGGCTGGACAACAATGGCCTTTGGTTCCTCGACTGGGTGCGCCACCAGCGTCGTGATGCTTTCTATAGGCACGGTTCCATCTGCGAAGATTACAGTGCTGTCAAAGTGCCCGTATACGCGGTTGGTGGCTACGCTGACGGCTATACAAACCCGATCTTTCGCATGATGAGCAACCTGTCCTGCCCGCGAAAGGCGCTTGTTGGACCATGGGCCCACAAATATCCTCATTTCGCGACACCTGGTCCGCGCATCGGGTTCCTTCAAGAATGCCTGCGCTGGTGGGATCAGCATTTAAAGGGTATCGAGACCGGCATCATGAATGAGCCCATGATCCGCGCGTGGATGCAGGAGCCGAGTGCTCCAAGCCCGGTATCGACCGAGCGGCCCGGACGTTGGATTTCCGCGGCCTCCTGGCCAGTTCCTGAAGCAACCGAACTGGTGTTGCATATATCAGAGACTGGTTTGGGTGACACGACTGGCCCATTCACTCTGGCATGTCCGGAAAACGCCGGATTGGCAGCGCAGACTTGGTGCATGTATGGCGCTGGACCGGACGGACCTCTGGATCAAAACCGAGAAGCCGGGCGCATGCGTTTTTTCGAAACCGCTCCTTTGGAGAAGGATCTCGAAATCTTCGGTTTCCCAATGGTCCACACCCGCGTGGCAAGCACTTCATCCCAGGCCAACCTTGCCGGTGTGCTGTCGCTGGTGGCACCAGATGGCACAGCCACATTGGTCAGCTTTGGCGTTCTGAACCTGACGCATCGCAACAGTCATTCTGACCCAAACACCCTGCCCATCGGAGAACCGGTTGACGCGACGCTTCAGCTCAATGTCATCGGTCAACGTGTTCCTGCGGGATACAAGCTTCGGTTGGCCCTCAGCCAGGCTTATTGGCCGATCATCTACCCCTCGCCGACCAAAGCAGTGTTGACCCTGACCGACGCGCGGCTTGTTCTGCCAATCCATGACCCTGCGCAGGTCGGCCCGGCGCTGGCGGAATTTGGCCCACCCGAAAGCGCCACACCGCTCCAGACAGAGGTGCTGCGCGAAGGGTCGGAACATAGGACGTTGAAGCTCGATTATCCGACAGGGCTTGAGACCTACACCCGCTACGATGACACGGGAGAGGTGACGCATCTGCACACCGGATTGACGTTGCATTATGAAAACGAGGACCGGTTCGAGATCCATCCCGACGATCCCAACTCCGCGCGTCTGACCTGTCGTTGGATCAAGCGGTACAGCCGCGACGACTGGATGGCCGAGGTCGATGCCTCCGTGTCGATGCAGGCTCTGCCCGACATTTGGCGCATCTCTGCAACGCTCACAGCAACCGATGCCGACGGTTTGGTGATCACCCGAGACTGGAACGAAGAGATTCCGCGAGATCATGTTTGAGGAGAGATGAGATGTCGGTTTTCCCTGGTTTCGGCCCGAATGCCGAATTTCATACGCTGACCACCGATGACGGCGTGACAATGCGCGTCGTCGTCGAAGGCACTGGGCCGGATGTGGTTTTTGTTCCCGGCGGAGATCAGATCGCGGAGGCTTATTCACAGCAATTTGCAAGACTGTCAGACAGTTTCCGTTGCATTTCCTACGATCCGCGTGGCGCGGGCACGACAACCGCACCACCCCCGCCATGGCGCATGGAGGATTACGCCCGCGATTGCGCGGCGGTGATCGACGCGTTTTGCGGCGGAAGGGCGACCGTGACGGGACTGTCGTTGGGCGGGCTGGTGACGCAGGCCACGGCCATTGGATTTCCTGACAAAGTCGCGCTCGCAATCCCGATGGGCACAGCCGCCTATATCGACGGCTTTACTCGGGACTGGATGCAGGCTGAAATTGATCTCCGAAAACAAGGCATTCGCTTGCCTGATTTCTTCCTTGCTCCGCATTACGCACCTTATGCATTCCCGGCCACAGCCCTGAACGACCCGGAACTGTGGTCGCAGATCAAGGCAAGTTATACTGAGCGCTTCCGTGACAGAAACCCGCAGGATACGATCGACCAGTGGCAGGCCTGTCTGGATTTCGATTGCCGCGAGGCGCTCAAGACCTGCCCGGTGCCTTTCCATGTCATTTCATTCTCCGAAGATGTCCAGACGCCACCCGCGATGTGCAAAGTCGTATCCGATCTGGTGCCACAGGGAACATTTCATGAAATCCCCGGATTGGGCCACGTGTCGCTTGTGCGGCACCGCCCCGATGTCGTCGCGACCAAGCTGCGCGAGATTTTGGACAGCGAAATGGCAGCGAACTGACCCAACATGCCGCGTATCGCAATTGCTGGCTTTCAACACGAAACCAACAGCCATGGCATAGGTCAGGCGGGGCTTGGTGAATTCGAAATGGCCGACAGTTGGCCTCGGCTGCTGATGGGCCCGAACGTTCTCTCGGATACCCGCGGGATGAATCTTCCGATTGCCGGATTTGCAGCCGCAGCGTTGGACGCAGGAGCGAGCCTGCATCCCATCCTTTGGTGTGCAGCGGAACCATCCGGTCCAGTAACAGATCATGCTTTCGACACGATCAGCGGACGCATTCTTGACGGATTGCGCGCCTTTCAGATCGACGCCCTCTATTTGGATCTTCACGGCGCAATGATCACGCAAAGCCACAGCGATGGCGAAGGTGCTTTGCTGGAACGCATCCGGGCGCAGGTTGGTCCGAATGTCCCGATTGCCGTCAGCCTCGATATGCATGCGAATGTCTCGTCTCGGATGGTCGACCACGCGGACGTGACTTGCATCTACAAGACATACCCACATCTGGATATGGCAGAAACCGGCGCACGCTGTTGGGATCGACTGCGTCCAATCCTTAAGGGTGAACGCCCGGCCAAAGCGTTTCGCCAAGCCCGATATGTGGTGCCGCTCAATGCACAGAATACACGCATAGAGCCTGCGCGAAGCCTCTATGCAACCCTGCCTGATGACCCCGAGGCGCAGGTCGAAATGGCGTTCGGGTTTACCGCGGGCGATACCCCGGATGCCCGGCCCTCGATTATTGCCCATGCCTCAACACATGATCGTGCAAATGAATTGGCACATGCGGCCCTTGCACGACTTGAAGCAGCCGTACCCTTGTTCGATTACCATCTGGCCCAACCAGACGAGGCCGTCGCACGGGCGATGGCGGCTCCACCCGGTCGGCCCGTGGTTTTGGCGGATGTTCAGGACAATCCTGGTGCCGGCGCGTCCTCCGATACAACCGGCATTCTGCGGGCGTTGGTAACAGCAGGCGCACCTGCCACGCTGCTTGGCCTGATGTACGACCCACCGCTTGCAGTATCCGCCCATGCGGCGGGGTTAGGGGCCGAGATCGAGGGAACACTTGGTGGTCGGTCAGGTCTGCGCAACGACGCACCTTTTTCTGGAAGGTTTCGGGTGGAAACGCTCAGCGACGGGTTTGTCAGATACACAGGCGAGATGTATGGCGGCGGCACTGCAACGCTGGGCCCATCCTGTGCACTGCGCCTATTGGAAACGGACGCAGATATCACGGTGGTCGTCACCTCGATCCGCAACCAGTGTCTCGATCTCGCGCAGTTTATGCATTTTGGGCTTGACCCGCGCGCGGCGCGTATTGTCGTGGTCAAGAGCACAACCCATTTCCGGGCCGATTTCGAGCCCATTGCGGCAAAGGTCATTGCCGTCGCTGCGCCTGGTCTCTTCCCATGTCAGCTCGACGTTCTTACCAATTATTCGGTTATGGACACCAATGTCTAGACAGGTCTGTCCGGACGCGCTAGCGTTCTGCGAGTCATCGTAGGGAGGCATCCATGAAAAGCCACTATCGGGTTGTCGTGATTGGAGGCGGCGTGGTCGGCGCATCCGTCCTGTATCACCTTGCAAAGTTCGGCTGGACCGATGTCTGCCTGATCGAACGAAAGGTTCTGACTGCCGGGTCGAGCTGGCACGCAGCGGGCGGTTTTCATGCATTGAACGCCGATCCGAACATCGCCAGCTTGCAGGCCTATACCATCGACCTGCTGTCCGAGATCGAACAGGAATCCGGCCAGTCAGTTGGGATGCACATGACTGGAGGCCTTTCGCTGGCCGGGACGCCCGACCGTTGGGAATGGTTGCAGTCGGCATATCGCACATTCCAGTCCATCGGGATCGAGGACGTGCGGCTTGTGACCGCTGAAGAGGCCGCAGAACTTTGTCCGATCATGTCGCCGCACGACATTCTTGGCGGCATGTGGGCCGATCGCGAAGGCTATATCGACACGACCGGCACCGTTCACGCCTATGCTGGTGCCGCCAAGAAGCGTGGTGCCGAAGTGATCGAGAACAACCGCGTTCTCGAACTACATCAAACCGCCGACGGTTGGCAGGTGGTCACCGAATTGGGTACTGTAACCTGCGAGCACGTCGTGAATGCCGCCGGACTCTGGGCCAAGCAGGTCGGTCGCATGGCCGGAATTGAACTTCCGGTTTCCCCCCTCAATCACCACTACCTGATTTCCGACACCATCCCGGAAGTGGCGGCACTTGACCGCGAACTGCCGTTGGTCGTGGACCTCGAAGGGTTCACCTACATGCGTCAGGATCAGAAGGGCATCCTTCTGGGTATTTACGAAATCGACCATGAACATTGGATGATGGACGGAGCCCCGTGGGAATACGGGTTCGAACTGCAGCAGGAAGACACCGATCGGATTGAACGGGAACTTACCCTCGGATTCGAGCGCTATCCTGCCCTTCAAGAAGTGGGCGTGAAAACCTGGGTCAACGGGGCGTTTACCTTCTCGCCTGACGGCAATCCTCTGGTAGGCCCGGTGCGCGGCAAGCGCGGGTATTGGAGTGCTTGTGCCGTCATGGCTGGGTTCCTTCAGGGCGGCGGCGTCGGCAAGTCGCTTGCTGAATGGATGATCCACGGCGAGCCTGAAGCAGATGTCTTCGGAATGGATGTTGCGCGGTATGGGGACTACGCGGGCAACAAGCGCTTCATCAAGGAAACCACGGGCCAGTTCTACACACGTCGTTTCGTGATGACCTATCCTAATGAACAATTACCGGCTGGTCGCCCACTGAAGATGGCCCCTGCACATGCCGACATGACCTCTGCGGGATGCCGCTGGGGCGCGAGCTATGGTCTGGAAGTTCCATTATATTTTGCGCCGTCCGAAGACTTCGCCGAGAAACCGACTTTGAAGCGCTCCAACGCCCATCAGATTGTGGCCGAGGAATGCAAGGCGGTGCGGAACGGCGTCGGCCTGCTGGACATCTCGGGTTTCTCCCGGTTCGAGGTGTCCGGCAACGCGGCTGAGTCCTGGCTCGATCGCATCATGGCCTCAAGACTGCCCGCAGCAGGGCGCGCGCGATTGGCCCCGATGCTGTCCGAAACCGGCAAGCTCAAAGGTGACTTGACAGTATTCAATTGGGGCGATGGCACCTGGTGGATCATGGGAAGCTACTATCTGCGCGAATGGCATATGCGCTGGTTCCATGACCACATGGAATCCGGTGTCACGCTACGCGATATCTCCGATGACACGGTCGGATTCTCGCTTGCCGGACCGAATTCGCGAAAGGTGATTGAATCTCTGACCGACGGTTCCGTAGGCGACCTGCCCTTCATGGGCTGCGGACAATTCGATATCGGCCTCCATCGCTGCAAAGTGGGCCGCCTCTCGGTCGCGGGCGAACTGGGCTACGAAATCCACTGTCACGCAATGGATCACATAGGGCTGCGCCGCGCCCTGCTTGCGGCGGGTGCAGAGCACGGCATTCGGGAATACGGCTTCAATGCGCTTCTTAGCCTGCGGCTTGAAAAGAGCTTCGGCATCTGGAGCGCAGAATTCACACAAGGGTACACCGCAGCACAAACAGGAATGGATCGCTGGATCGACTGGTCCAAGGATTTCGTCGGCAAACAAGCCGCTCTCAAGGAGAGAGATGCCCCGCCGGCACAGGTAATTGCGATGCTCGAAGTCGAACCCGGAGACTCCGACGCCAGCGGCTACGAACCGGTTTGGAAGGATGGCAAACGCGTCGGCTTTGTAACGTCTGGCGGTTACGGGCACACGTTGGCCAAGTCGTTGGCTCTGGCCATGCTGGACCGTGATATGGCGGCACCAGGAACCGCCCTGTCAACGCATATCGTCGGCGTCGAACGCAAGGCCAAGGTGATCCCGGCATCACCCTATGACCCCGAGGGAAAGGCGATGCGCGCATGACCTTGACAGCAGACCGCACGTCAGGCCGCCGTGCCGGACGACGACGTGGCTCCGGAACCGACGGGGCTGCGCCGACTGACCGATCTACGAAGTACCGGCAATTGCGCAATCCGTTCCCGATCATGTCAGTCTTTTCCGACGACGAAGCGGCGAACATGCACGAGACCGCGCTGCAGATGCTGGAAGAACTCGGGATGAAGGTGCTCTTGCCCGAAGCGCGGCAAATCTATGCCGCCGCAGGCGCGCGGGTCGAGAACGAGATGGTTTATCTTGGTCGTGAAATCGTGGCAGCCGCGCTTGAAACCGCGCCAAGGTCGATCCGGTGTCATGCGGGTGCTCCCACTAGGGATGTTATCCTCGAGCTGGGTGCCCTTGCTTTTCAACCTGGTGCCGGAGCCCCCCACGCGACCGATCTCAAACGCGGGCGGCGTCCGGGATCAGGGCGCGACTTCAAGGAATACACCCGCATCTCGCACCACTTTGACGTCTTCCAGATGATGAGCCCCTCGGTCGAGCCACAGGATATTCCAACCAATCTGCGCCACTATTTCACGACGCTTGCGCAGATGGAACTGACCGACAAGTTTCCGTTCCTCTTTGCCCGTGGCACGCCACAAACCCTCGATAACTTCGAGATGCTCAAGATCGCCCGCGGTCTCGATGACGATGCGTTCCGGGCGGGCGCGCATGCGTATACGATCATCAACACCAACAGCCCCAGATGCCTCGACATTCCTATGGCGCAGGGGCTGATCGACTTTGCCCGTCACGGGCAACTTTCCATCGTCACTCCCTTCACTCTCATGGGGGCCATGGCGCCCATCACCGTGGCAGGGGCGATAACACTGTCTCATGCAGAATGCCTTGCCGCAATTACACTGACGCAATTGGCCCGACCTGGCGCTCCTGTCTGCTATGGCACCTTTACTTCTAACGTGGACATGAAGTCCGGTGCACCAGCTTTTGGAACACCTGCCCATTTTCAAGCCTCGCTCGCAGCAGGACAAATGGCACGGATGCTCGGGCTGCCATGGCGCTCGGCTGCCGGTTCGGCGTCCAATCTGAATGATGTTCAGGCCGCAAACGAAAACCAGCTGGGTCTTTGGGGCTGTCTTCTGGCCGGGGCCACGGTGATCATCCACTCGGCTGGATGGCTTGAGGGCGGTCTTTCGGTCAGCTACGAAAAGATCGTGACGGATGTCGAAGTGCTAAACATGGTGGCCGAACTCTGTGCCGGGGCAAAGGCCGGCCTGGATGAAATCGGTTTTGCCAACGCGCTGTCGCACGTTGCGCCCACCGGGCATTTCTTTGCCGCGCCGCAAACCATGGAACGCTACACGACCGAGTTCTACCCACCAATCGTGCATGACTATGCGAATTTCGGGACTTGGACAGATCGCGGCGCAAAGGATGCCAGCACACGGGCCACTGCTGTCTGGGAAAGAATTCTGGCGGAAGAGCCTGATCTGGCCACACCGCCCGACCGGCTGAATGCGCTGAGGGCCTTCATCGAAAAACGAACCGCTGAAGGCGGTGCCCCACCGGAAAGCTGACCCATGCGCGACGATGCCCCCATTCTTCACCGAAATGACCCAGAGCGCGAGCCACTTGGCGGACATGTCAAAGTCACGCGCGAAGACTGGCTGAACATGGCGCGGGACACTTTGGTGCGGGATGGTGTCGGGCAGGTGAAAATCCTGACCCTCGCCGAACGGATGGGTGTGTCCCGATCCAGTTTCTACTGGTATTTCGAGAACCGGGACGACCTCCTGCGCGCCTTGCTGGAGGAGTGGGAAATCCGCAACACCGCGTCTATCACCAGCCAATGCGCTCTTTCGGTAGCGAGCATTTCAGAAGCGGTTTTCAATTTCTTTCGCTGCTTCCTTGATCCGACGATGTTTGACAGTGGCATGGATTTTGCGGTCCGCGAGTGGGCCCGCCGCGATGAAGCGCTGCGTGAAAGGGTCGATAGAGCGGACAGCGTCCGCCTTGCTGCGGTGACAGAAATGTTCTTGTGCCATGGCTTTGATGCAGCCGAGGCAGATGCCCGCGCACGCATCCTCTATTTCATGCAGTTGGGCTATCACGCTCTGGATGTCCGAGAACCGATTGCCGAACGACTTGCCCGGGTCCGCCCTTATCTGAAAGGCTTCACCGGGCAGGATCCGGACCCCGAAGCGCTCGCCACATTTCTGGAGGACGTAGAAAAGCTGGGTTTGACCTAATGCAGCGGTACTCCGCTTTCTCCCTGTTACGTGAGGGCCTTTCGGGCCATCGCGGTTGGCGTCCGGCGTGGACCAAAGCAAAGCCGAAATCCGCCTATGATGCGGTCATCGTGGGCGGAGGCGGCCATGGGTTGGCAACCGCATACTACCTCGCGGAAAACCATGGTCTCACGAGAGTTGCCGTACTTGAAAGGGGCTGGATAGGCGGCGGCAATACCGGGCGGAACACAACCGCCGTCCGGTCCAACTATTTTTACCCCGAGAGCGTTGCGCTATACGACCTGTCGCTGCGGCTCTACGAAGGCTTGTCGAAAGAGCTGAACTACAACGTGATGCTCTCGCAACGTGGAATGCTGATTGCAGCACACACACCCGCGCAGATGGAAATCTGCGCTCGGATCGCAAATGCCATGCAGATCAACGGGGTCGATGGCCGTCTGATGAGCGCCGACGAGGCGCAGCGCCGCATTCCCCTCCTCAACCAGACAGAGGGTGCACGCTTCAAATGCTTGGGTGGCGTCTGGCAGGGACGCGCCGGTGTGGCGAGGCACGATGCGGTTGCGTGGGGATATGCCCGCGCCGCCAGCGCCCTCGGCGTCGATATTATCGAGAACTGCACGGTCAAAGACCTTACCATTGAGGCCGGGCAGATCACGGGTGTCGAAACCAATCTGGGCCCAATTCGCACCAATCGCGTGGGCCTCGCAGCAGCAGGCGCGACGCCTGGTCTTGCTGCAATGGCCGGGGTCCGGTTGCCGATTCATACCTATGCCTTGCAGGCTTTCGTTTCAGAGCCGGTCAAGCCGATACTCGACACTGTTCTGCTTTATCTTGGCACGGGCACCTATGTGAGCCAATCCGACAAGGGCGAACTGGTGTTCGGGGGTGGACTGGATCGGGTTCCCACCCACGGGCAAAAAGGCAACCTCCCAGCCCAGGAAACCGTGATTTCAGGTCTTTTGGAGATGTTCCCGGCCTTCGCACAGCTCAAGTTACTGCGGCAATGGGCCGGCGTTGTTGATGTGGTCCCCGACAGTTCGCCCGTGATCGGGCCGGTCGGACCTGCTGGCCTCTTCGTCAATTGCGGCTGGGGCACTGGCGGGTTCAAGGCAATTCCTGCCGGCGGCTGGTTGTTGTCACATCTCATGGCAACTGGAGAGCACCACGAGATCAGCCGTCCCTTCGACCTGGACAGGTTCGAACATGGCCGTTTGATCGACGAAGCCGCCGGTTCCGGCATCGCTCATTAGGGAGACCCTTATGCCTCAAATGGAACAGCGATAGGCAGACAAGAAACCATGCAGATTTTCCCCTGCCCTTTCTGCGGTCCCCGTGACGAGACCGAATTTCTCTTTGCCGCCGAGGCCGGAAAGACACGTCCTGAGCCAGCGCCCGATGTATCGGACGCAGTCTGGGCTGATTACCTGTATGGCAATGACGCGCCGAAAGGCACCGCGCGCGAAGTGTGGGTTCACCTCACCTGTGGCGAATTCTTTGTCATGACCCGCGACACCACCACGCGCGAAGTCAAGTCATGCGCCGCATTACCCGGAAAAGCATCATGAGCGGCTGGCGCCACCCGGAACTTGGCGATGTGGACCGACGCAAGCCGGTATGGTTTACTTTTGACGGCCAGCCGCTGAGCGGGTTTGCCGGGGATACCCTTGCATCGGCCTTGTTGGCGGGTGGGCCACGTATTCTGGGCCGCAGTTTTAAATACCACCGCCCACGCGGATTATGGGGTTTGGGTGGCGAAGAACCGAACGCCATTCTGGACGTCACATTTGACGGGAAGACGACACCGAATGTCCGCGCGACAACCGAGAAATTGCGCAATGGGATGGTGCTGCAGTCGGTCAACGCAGCGCCGGATGCCGCACGTGATCGCTTTGGATTACTAGATCTCGCTCACAGGTTTCTACCCGCAGGGTTCTACTACAAGACCTTCATGGCGCTTGGCTGGATGCGGTGGGAACCGCTGATCCGCGAGATGGCGGGCTTGGGCAAACTTGATGCGACGCACCATCCTCCGGCAGACACGCCTGTAATGAATGCAGCCTGCGACTTACTGGTGATTGGCGCCGGCCCGGCTGGACTAGCCGCCGCAGCCGCTGCTGCCCGCAACGGTCGTCAGGTCTGGTTGGTAGATGAAGCCCGTGCCGTAGGTGGCAGCCTGCGCTGGCGTGGTGGAGAGATCGACGGTGCTCCTTGGACAGACTTCGCAGCCACAACCTGCAACGCGGTCAAAGCGGCAGGCGGTCGCATTCTGACCGATACCGTGCTCTGGGGCGCATTTGATCACGGGTCTTACGCCGCATGGCAGCGCCGCGAGGATCAAACGAACGTGCATTGGCGTATTCGAGCGCAGAATGTCGTTCTGGCGGCAGGGGCCATCGAACGCCCGCTGTGGTTCGCAAATAATGATTTGCCGGGGATCATGTCCTGTGAGGCGGCCTTGCATCATCTCGTTCTTTACGGAGCAGTTGCCGGGCGACGGATCGTGATCGGGTGTGCAGGGGACGCACCCTATGCCGTTGCAGCTGCACTGGCCAAAGCCGGATGCCAGGTCACGCTGGTCGATGCGCGGAAAGACACTCCGCCCGCGCCCGACGGTATGCGCATCATCCGTGGCGCTAAGATCACCCGCGCCCATGGACATCGCGAGGTTGGTGCCGTCACGGTCGATGGAACACATTTGGATTGCGACACGGTCCTTGTGTCAGGCGGTTTCACACCGTCCGTACATCTGCATTGTCAGGCAGGCGGGAAGCTGGACCTAGACAAAGCGTCCGATAGCCTGATCCCCCGCGCCGGAACCTCGCCAATCCGAACGGTGGGAGCGGCAAACGGCGCGTTTGGTCTTGCAGCCGCATTGGAGCAAGGCCACGCCGCGGGGAGCGGCGCAGCCCCTGCACCACGTGCCGTCGATCGGGGATGGGCGCTTGACCCCATACGCCCCGATCCCGGCATCAAGGGTCGAGTCTGGATAGACCCGCAGAATGACGTCACACTCAAGGATGTTCGGATCGCCGCGCAAGAGGGCTATCAGTCCGTTGAACACCTGAAGCGCTATACCACCCTCGGAATGGCAACGGATCAGGGGCGGAATGCCAATTTCGCAGGGCTTGCGGCGATGGCCGTCCTGACAGATCGAACCATTGCGGAAACCGGCACAACAACCTATCGCCCCCCGTTCACACCTGTGCCCCTGTCCGTTATCGGTGGCATGCGCCGCGGAGAGGCATTTTCGCCACCGAAACGTCTGGCGCTCGAGCCGCAGCATCGCACATGTGGCGCGAAGTTCCGCGAATATGGCGGCTGGCTTCGGCCGGCGTATTACGGCGAGGATGAAGCAACTGCCCAGCAGGACGAGGCGCGTACCGCACGTCAGGCCGCTGGTCTTTACGACGCGTCGCCATTGGGAAAGATCGAGGTGATTGGCCCCGGCGCGGCGGAGCTGCTCGATTTTTGCGGCTACGTGCGCATGTCCACACTCAAACCCGGTCGCGCCCGCTATGGCTTCATGTTGTCGGAAGCGGGGATCGTGCATGACGATGGCGTGGTTCTGCGCCTGGCCGAGGATCGGTTCATCGTATCAGCCTCATCCAGCCATGTCGGCTCTGTCCGGCTGATCCTTGAAGAAGCGCGTCAGGACAGGTTCGATCCGTCCCGCGTCTTCCTGCATGATGTAACCGCGCATTGGGCGACCCTCACAGTCAGCGGGCCTTTGGCGCGCGCGATCCTTGCAGACGCCGGATTTTCTGTTCCCGACATCCCCCATATGTCTGTGGCCGAAACCCGCTGGAAAGATATTCCCTTCCGAATTGCACGGGTCAGTTTCACGGGCGATGCGTCATGGGAACTCTCGGTTCCAGCGCGGTATGGTGGTGAACTTCATGCAGTCTTAGACGCAGCCGGGACGGCTCATGGCGCGCGTTGGATCGGTCTGGAAGCCCTGATGCTGCTGAGAGCGGAAAAGGGGTATGTCCTGATCGGCAAGGATACGGATGGAGTGACCATGCCCCATGACCTCGGCTGGGGTGGACCACGCGCAAGTAGGCAGGACGAGTATTTCGGACGGCGTTCGCTCTTTACCCCCGAAGCCAACCGCAACGATCGCCGACAGCTGGTCGGGCTTCAGAGCACAAACGTGCCCCTACCGACAGGGGCACATATCCTTGCACCAGGTGACACGCGCAGGTCATTGGGATTTGTAACGAGCAGCTACTACAGCCCAACACTGGATCGTGCGATTGCCTTGGCGATGATCAACGGCGGGCGCAGTCTGGTAGGACAGGACGTGACCGTCTTTAACCTCGGAGAAACCTATCTGGCTCGTGTTACGGACGCCTGTGCCTATGATCCAAAGGGGGAACGTCTGCATGGTTGAGCGGGACTGGACCACACGCACCCCCGAACCGGGTGCAACCCTGGAGGCGGAAGGGATCACTATCCGCTGTCATAGGCAGGACGCCGCCACCTTGGTTTCCGGAGATCTGGCGGCTGCGATCAAGGAACTCGCTCCCTCGGCTCAGATGCTGGGACTCTTGGAACTTTTGCCAGGCGCCCCGTTTGCTCTTCGAATCGCACGCGATCGGGCGCTGCTCTGCACTCGAGACCCTTTGGCTTCGGAAGGCTGGTATAATGGGTTTGCGGCCTCTGCCGCGGATGATCTCTATCTTGAATTCGTCGTGACAGGACAACGCGCGCCTGAGGTGGTCGCGTCCTGTATGTCGGAGCAGCCGGGCTCTCGTTCGGCAGCAACCCTGTTTGCGGGATATGGTGCGCTGGTGGCACGCTTACCGAACGGGGTCAGCGTCCGCATTCAAGCACCCGAAGCAGCCGCAGCCTGGGCGCATCTGGCCAATGTCATCAAGGTCCTCTGATCTCAGATGAATGGCAGATTGGCCAATCGCACTGGAAAGTCGCCTTGGGGCAGTGCAATTGTTAAACCCTCGGATTGTTCGGTGACGTCAGTTTCAGCGATGCCAACCCCGATCGAAGCGCCGACCCGGTTCGAATACACAAGATCCGTTGCCATACCCATGACGCGCTCGCCTTGCTCCAGAACTACCGGACGCTGCAACGACGAGACGCACGCGCCTTCGACAACGAACCCGACACGTTGGCGTGTCACTCCTGCATCAAACCTTCTCCGCAAGGCGGCTCTGCCGATGAAGTCATGTGTGTCAAGCGACACCATCTTGCCAAAGCCCATTTCGAAAGGATCGGCGGGAAGCGCCTGACGCCTCATGTCTGCTCCGTAGGAAATGAGGCCACTTTCAATCCGCTCTATATCGTTGGGCGCTCCGGGACCGATACCAAAAGGGCTCCCTGCTTCCTTGACACGCTGCCATAGCGCGGTCCCCTTGCGTCCATCGGTCAGATAGAGCTCGAAACCACCCTGCTTCGACCAACCGGAACGCGCGAGAACCATCGGAATGTCGTCAAGCAATGTCTCGAAAAACGCAAAAGGCCGAAGCTCTTTCACTCGGTTTCCGAACAATGTAACGGCTACGTCTGTCGCCTTCGGCCCTTGGATTGCCAGAGGCGAGACATCCGGTTCCGAAACGGTCACGTTCAGGCCTCGCTCTGCAGCAATGGCTGCGGCCCACAAATGAAGATCACTGTCGGCCACCGACAGCCAAATGCGATCGTCTGCCAGTTTCAGCAACACGGGATCATTGATCATGAGACCGTCGTGATCGCAGATTGGCACGTAGCGCCCCTGTCCGATCTTCAGTCCGGTCAAGTCGCGCGGAGTGAGTATTTGTGCCAATGCTTCCGCATCCGGACCAATAAGTTCGACCTGCCGCTGTGCCGCGACGTCCCACATGACCACGCCATTCAGAAGTCGGTCGTACTCTGCATCCGGATCACCAAAATGCCCCGGGATATACATGTGGTTATACACGGAAAAGGATTTTACGCCGTCCGCAACAGTTGCGTCGAAGAACGGGGATTGGCGGACATTTGTCCCGATATGGATTTGAAAACTCATGCCCGCCTTTAGCGTGACCGGGGACGGCGCACAACGCCTCCACCGGTCCTGTGTTCAGGCCTTCAGGTAGATATCGTGAAGGTCGAGTTGGTAGAACGGGTGCACGTCCACATTTGCGAACTTACCGTTTGAATGATTGAAGACTGAACGCCAATAAGACTGGATCAGAACACCTTCATCCTGCATGATCTTTTGCATTTTTGCCATAATGTCTCGACGGGCATTGGCATCTGCAACCGACAAACCCTGTTCCAGAAGACTGTCGAATTCCGCATTCGAGAACCCGCTTTCGTTCCATGCGGCTCCGGATTTGTAGGCGAGGGCAAAGATCTGGATTCCCAATGGACGCGGGCCCCACTCGGTCGCCGAAAACGGATATTTCGTCCAGTCGTTCCAGAAGGTTGCGCCGGGAAGGATTTTGCGTTCGATGTTCAGCCCGGCATCCCGCATTTGCGCCGCGATTGCATCACATGTGTTCTTTTGCCATTCGGTATCGAGAGAAATCAGCTCGAGAACGGTATCCGCATGTCCCGCATTGGCGACCATCTCGGCACCCTTGGCAGGATCAACTTCGAGAGCAGACAATTCAGCGTATTCTGGATGAACCGGGCAAACATGATGGTTCTCTCCAACAAGTCCCAGCCCACTGATGCCAAGCTCCAGAACAAGCGCATTGTCCACGGCAAGCTGAATGCCTCGTCTCACATCGCGATTGTCGTAGGGGCTTGACTGCTGATTGAACCGAACCGCCAACGTGTTGGCTGTCACAACCTCGCTCGACTGCCACCCGATAGAGTCAAAGACCTGAACGAAGTCGCCATCTGTTCGGTACGTCAGGTCTATTTCGTCACTGTCCGCAGCCGCGACAAGCGCGGCTTGGTCTGTGCCAAGATCGATGAACTCGATACGGTCCAGCCAACCACCCTCGCGCCAATACTGATGATCCATGTTGCGCACCAGAGCGGCTTTGACGCCCACCTCATAGCTTTCGGGCAGGTAAGCGCCCGTCCCGATGGGCACCGTGACGGGATCTTCACCCGCATAGCTGCGATGAACAACTGCGGCGGGGTAGTCTGACAAGGCGGCCATGATACTGATGTCCGGCGCATTGAGGTTTAGCTCTACGGTGTGGTCATCAATGATCCTGACCGCTCCGTCTCGCAGCGTCTTTGTCTCTGGATTCTGAAGCGCCGCGACACGAGAGGCCATAGAGTTGCCATCGACATTTCCATCTGCCCAACGGTCGAAGTTGTGCACGACGTCAACTGCGGTAAAGTCGTCACCGTTGTTCCACTTCACACCTTGGCGCAGGTTGAGTGTATACTGCGTTGCGTCCGCGTTGGCTTCCCAACTTTCGATTAGGCTGCCAGTGACGCTCCCATCGCGATTGAACAGGGTCATGTAATCCAGCCAGCCACGGCAGAAATTCGCGTATTCTGTCCAGTCCCAGAGGCGCGGATCCTTCATCGCCTTGGTTTCCATGTTCACACGCAGCGTTCCACCGCGCTGCGCTTCTGCGCGGGCCAGACTGGGCATGCCTAGACCGATCAGGCCGTAGGCCGCGGATGCGGAAACGCCCAGCATAGTTGCACGGCTTAGAAATTCCCGGCGGTCCATGAGACCGGCCCGGTACTCCTCCGCATAGAGCAGAGCGGCCCGGTGAACGCTATCCGATTTCATTTTTCTCTCCCTTTGTTTCATTTTGTCGATTCGTGGACAGTTGTGTCTAGATACGAGCGTTGCCCCGCTTCGCTTCTGCGTCAACAAAATTACGCCGCATGTCAGACCAGACAGTGCATGCCTTCTCGAAATCGAGCGCCGCGCTAAAAACCATGTCGTCATCAAAAGGATGTCCGATGATCTGCAGCCCAATGGGCACGCCCTTCTCGGCCTGCCCGCAAGGCACCGAAATGGCGGGCCGGGACGACAGCATGTTGAATGGAAACGTCATGACCCAACCCAGCATGGGATCAACGGATCGACCATTGATTATCAGATCATCGGTCCCCGGATCAAAGTCAGCGTGCAGCGCGGGAACAGCCGTGGTGGGACAGATCAAGAGGTCAAATTCAGTCATCGCCCGCGCCAGTTCCTGACTCATGCGACCTGTACAGGTCAGAGCAGCAAGGTAATCCTGGGGTTTGACGCGCAAACCTGCCTTAGCAAACTGACGGGCATATGGTGTCATTCGCTCCCAGTCTTCAGGAGCCTCAGGGGCGATCGAAGTCCCAAAGATCATACGTAGATGTGTAAGCGCAGCCTCCATGACCTCCGACCCCCACGGCAGTTCGATCTCTTCGACCACGGCACCAAGGTCGTGAAATGTCTGGGCGGCTTTGAGCAAAGCCGCTTCCACCTCGGGATCAACCTCGAAAAAACCGAGAGTTCTTGAGATCGCAATACGGCACCCCCTCACACCTCCTGTCGTAACGATCTCATGGCATGGCAGGGTCATTGGGTCGTCTGGATGTGGTCCGCAAAGCACGTTCTGAAGCAACTTCGTATCCGCGACAGTCCGAGCAATCGGACCGGTGTGGCAGTAGAAATCCAGGTTGAATGGCGCATCCACCGGGTTCCGGCCTCGGGGTGGCTTGTACCCAACAACCCCGCAACAGGAAGCGGGGATGCGGATTGAACCGCCGATATCGGATCCCGTCGCCAAAGTAGAACTTCCCACCGCAAGTGACGCCGCCGCGCCGCCCGACGACCCTCCAGGTGTCATCTCTGTATTCCACGGGTTGCGCGTCACTCCCCAACGTCGGGACCAGGTCACAGCCGCGCAGGAAAATTCGGGTGTGGCACTGCGGGCATGCACAATTCCACCCGCATCCAAAACGCGTTGATTAATTGGTGACGTTGACGGTTGCGGCGAGTCATTCGATAGCCACGAGCCTGCCGAAGTGGGAAGCTCCGCAATGTGACCTGCATCCTTGACTGAAATGCACAACCCCTCCAACGGCCGCGGGTCGCCTCGCAGATACCGCGCTTCCGCTGACTTTGCCGCGACCAGAGCCTGATCGAAATACCGATAGGTGAATGCCCCGATTGCCGGCTCTGTTGCTTCGGCCCGTTCGATCAGCGCCTCAGTCAATTCAACCGGCGACAATGCGCGCTTTTGAAAAAGCCCAAGGGCTTCTGTTGCAGAAAGCCACGCTAATTCAGTCACGGCGACACCGCAGCAAACGACTCTGCGAGAACGGACATGATGTGATCTATCTCGGCTTCGGTACAGATGTACGGTGGCGCAATCGCTACGACCGGCCCGATGATGCGGAAAAAGACGCCCCGCGCCACTGCCTGTTGCCCAATTGCCTGCGCCAGCACTTCGGTGTCGCATTCAAGCGCCGCCAACAAACCCTGGCAACGGACATCCAGCACTCCCGGCTCATTCTTAAGCCCTGACAGCCCATCTTTGATCCGTGCGCCAAGCCGGGCGACGTGTCGAGGCAAATCCATCTCTTCATAAATCTTCAGACATTCGAGGGCGACCGCTGTACCAACAGGATGGCCACCATAGGTGAACCCATGCCCGAGAGTGCCAACGCCATGCGCCAAAGGCTTAAGACCGTCATAGACCTCTTCAGACAGTGCAACGGCTGACATCGGAAATACCGAAGCCGTCAGTTGTTTGGCTATGGTCATGAGGTGTGGACGAATGCCGAATGTCTCGCAACCGAACCATTCGCCGGTTCGACCAAAACCACAGATGATCTCATCCGCAATGAGAAGGATCCCGTGCTTGGCGAGCACATTCTGCACGGCGTCCCAATAACCGTCGGGCGGCAGAATGACGCCCCCCGCGCCCATTGCCGGTTCACCGATAAAGGCAGCGATGGTGCCTGAATCTTCTGCGCGGATGAGTTCGTCCAATTCCCGCGCCCGACGCTTGGAAAATGCAAGTTCGCTCTCGCCAGGGTCGGCATCTCTCAGGAAATGTGGCCGCCCCGTGCGCAAGACATCAGACAGCGGCAAGGCAAAGCCGGTGTGACAATAGTCGAGTCCTGTCAGGGCCGCGCTCATCTGTCCGGATCCATGATAGGCCCCATCGCGTGCAATGATGCGCGTTCGGTCCGGCTGTCCTTTGGCCGCCCAATAGTAGCGCGCGATTTTAGCTGCCGTTTCCACGGCATCAGAACCAGACGTGCCGAAGAAGACCTTATTCATGCCCGGCATGCGCGCTACCAGCCGGGCCGCCAAGTGCTCTGTACAGACCGGTGTACGCCCCATGAAGGAATGATAATAGGCCAGCGTGCTCATCTGGTCAGTCATGGCACGTGTCAATCGCGCCGGGGCAAAACCAAGGCTCGCGCACCATAAGGCGGAAACCGCATCAATATAGCTGCGACCGTCCGTATCCCGTACTCTTATACCTTCACCGCTTTCGATGTTCAGCGGCGGGGTCATCTCGATGACAACAGGATCGTTGAATGGAAAAAGCTGGCTCAAAAGAAAAACTCCGACAGACGTCCGGTGTAGCTTTTCCGATAACAAAAAATCGGTCAAATTCGAATAACTCTCATTTCACAGTAGAAAAAGTTATGCCAAATCGTCTTCCAAACCTGAATGCGTTGCGCGTCCTTAGCCAAGTCGCTCGCCACAACAGCTTCACCATCGCGGCGGAGGCTTTGGGAGTGACCCAGTCTGCCGTCAGCAAGCAGATTGCGGCGCTGGAAGCTGAGCTTGGCCAACCTCTTTTTGTGCGTTTTCACAAACGCATCGAAATCACTCCGTTCGGACAAAAGCTTGCGGACCTCGCGACATCCTCGTTCACGCGTATTGAAACCGGACTGCGAGAGTTCAAGGCCCCGGCGCCTGACCAAATCCGACTGCATGGCGATGCCGATTTTGTCGAACTCTGGCTGTTTCCCCGTTTGCAAAGCTTTGAAGCCATGAATCCGGACATACGCATTTCGATCTCGGTCACAGTTGGAATGAACGCACCACCTGCCACCGGCTGGGACTGCGCGGTATTCTGGGGGCGCGGCGGTTGGAGTGGATTTCGGTTTGAAGCGCTGCTGACAAACACAGTTTTTCCCGTCGCAGCGCCTGACTACTTTGCCACCCTGAATCGCGCACCCCGCATGGCAGACATCCCCGAACGCCACCTCATTCACGATCAGACCCGCACTTGGTGGCGCGCGTTTCGGGAAGCTGAAGGGGAATACGAATTGGATCCAACCGCAGGGCGCATCTACAACCGTACCGCTTTATGCCTGACCGCTGCTGCAAGAGGCGATGGCGTCACGATCGGAGATGAAGTGACAACCAAACTTCTGCTCGCAAGCGGCGCTCTGATCTGCCCGTTTGACACACGACTCCCGTCTCCAGACGCATATTACCTCGCGTATTCGGAAACAAACCCATCGAAACCGATAAACCGGTTTGCCAATTGGCTACGAGAGGAAGCCGCAAAGCATACAGATTTCTTCAGAGAATTTTGGGGCACTCGAAAAAAGCGATGACGGAGGGGACACATAGACTTTCTCGTACCTCGCATACGAATTGGCCCAAAAGAACGCAAAGCCTCTCTGCAAGCCCCAACTATTATCATCGAATGCAAAGAAATGTCGCGAATAACCATGCCAGTGCCGTCCGCGCCATACACTTGGAACAGGCTCTGTTGATGGCATGGATGCCCCTTCTCGACCGCATCAAAGTATGTCAAGGTGATGTTTGTTCAAGACATCACAAATGGAGAGAGCATCGATGCCATCATCAGAACCGCGATGAGGTCGAAGCAAGCGGGAATCCATCGGAGCTCGCGACGTTGAACTGACAGGCCGCCCGAAGAAGCCGGATACACACCAGCAATCGCGACCACCGATCCGGAACCAAAAAGACAGTTGCAATCGAGCGCGATCAACATGCAGCCCACATGGACGCCGATACGGAGGCACGCTTCAATGCCGCTTGATCATCTAGGGAAAACCAGCCCTTAAGTGAATCGGGTTTAAGAATTACCACGTATGAGGTAAGGCTGCGCCGCAAGTTGACGCGTGCACGCGAAGTCTCAGCTCCCTCGGGCGACATTAAATTGAGATAGCCGAGCCCCTTGAAACCCAGATCTGGCGCGTTTTCGCTGCAGTATAATTTCTACACCCTGTCCCGGAAGCCGTGGATGAACTCGATCCCAAACTGGCTGATCTTTGCGTTGATCGAGTTAGAATACTGGCGCCAATCTGAGCACAGCATACTGTAACTTGGCCATGCCTAGTCCTCGAAATGGCCGGCCGCGGCAAAGCCGCCGCCATGGGTGGCGATGAAACGGTCATTAATGTCGGGTTGCGGCGTCGCGGCCTCGACCTTGGCTCGGTACGGTTCGGAGCTGTCCTGCGGGCTGTAGCCGATATGCGCGGCCTTGCGGTTGTCGGTGAATTTCACCAAATTATCGGAAACACCATAGATGACCGTGTGGCGCACGACAGGAGCCAGCAGCGACCGCCTGAAGACCTCGGCGCAGTCACGAAAACTGAGATAGGTGTTCAGCTGTCGTCGATCGCTGGGCTTGGGGAAGGATGAATAGACTCGGACCGAAACGCTCTCGAGCCCGAACTTGTCCCAGTAATATTGCGCCGTCGCTTCGCCGAAGGCTTTCGAGAGGCCATAGTTGCTGTCGGGCCGCAGGGGGACGTCGGTATCAATCACTTGCGTGGTCGGATAGAAGCCCACCGCATGCACTGAACTAGCCCAGGTAACGCGCTTAACGCCGTTTTTCCGACAGCCTTCGTAGAGATTGTAGAAGCCTCGGATGTTTGCCTCGAGGATGGCGTCGAACGTGCTTTCTTTGCTGACGCCGCCGAGATGCACTACCGCGTCGACATCGCGCGTCATCTTGAGAACCGCATCGGCATCTGTCAGGTCGCAAATCGCGGCCTCTTCATGCGCGGCAAGGTCGTCGAACAGCTTTCGGTCACTGAGACGCAGAGTGTCGGCGATGTCGGTCAGCTCGCGCCGCATAACGGTGCCGAGCACCCCAGCGGCGCCAGTTATCAGAAGGCGGGTGTATCGTTTTGCCATGAATCTTGTCCTTCAGTTCAGCGCGGCAACAGCCGCGGCAAGGCGGTCGAGCGCCTCGGTCAGTTCGGCGCGCGAGGCGGCGTAGGAAAGCCGGATCGCCGGAGAAAGTCCGAAGACGGCTCCTTGCACGCATGCGATGTGCCCTGCGCTCAGAAGATGTCCGGCGAACGCGGTGTCATCGACGATCACGGCGCCATCCGGGGTGCGGCGCCCGATCGGCCCATGGATCGTCGGGAAGGCGTAAAAGGCGCCGTCCGGAAGTGTGAAGCGCAAGCTGTCCATGCTCGCCAACCCGGCAAAGACAAGATCCCGCCGCGCTCGAAATTCCGCACGCGCCATTTCGACGAAGTCCTGCGGGACGGTCAGGGCCTCGACAGTCGCCGCGTGACTGATCGAACAGGCGTTCGACGTCGATTGCGACTGGATCTTGGACATCACCCGGGCCAGCTCGGGCGCACAGGCGGCATAGCCGATGCGCCAGCCGGTCATGGCATAGGCCTTGGCCACGCCGCTCACGATCACCGTCCGCTCCGCCAGCTCCGGGCATGCCGCCCCGAATAGGTGAACGGCGCATCGGCATACCAGAGCTGCTGGTAAATCTCGTCCGACAGGATCAGCACGCTTGGATGCCGCGTCAGCACCTCGCCGAGGGCCTTGAGTTCGGCCAATTTGTAGGCCGCTCCGGAGGGGTTCGACGGCGTGTTGAGGAATACCCAGCGAGTCTGCGGGGAGATCGCGGTTTCCAGCCGCTCGGGCGTCAGCTTGAACCCGTCCTTGATGCCGCAGGCCACGACCTTGGGCGTGCCGCCCAGAAGAAGCACCCAGTCGGTGTAGGATACCCAATAGGGCCCCGGGCACCGCACCTCGTCGCCGGGCTCCAGCGTCGCCATCAGCGCATTGAAGATCACCTGCTTGGCGCCGTTGCCGCACGTGATGTTCTCGCGCTTGAATGTCACTCCGTTCTCGCGGTGAAACTTCTCGATCACCGCGTCCTTCAGGGCTAGCGTGCCGTCGGGCGCGGTATATCGGGTCTCGCCCCGCTTCATCGTAGCATAGGCGGCCTCGATGATGTTCTCGGGTGTGTCGAAGTCGGGCACGCCGATTGACAGGTCGATCACCGGAGCCTCCGCCGCTTTCATCGCCTTGGCCTTGGTCGAGATCGTGATCGCGGGTGAGGGTTTGATCAACGTGATCTGCGTGGCTTCAAAGCTCATTTGTCCTCATCCTTTCCGATGTAGCCGAGGCGCAGGTCGCGGGCGCGATCCTCTGCCGACCGTTCAGCCGGATTGCCGAAACCGCCACCGCCCGGAAGTTTGAGCACCAACCTGCGACCGGCTGGCACCTTCTGTCGGCCTTTCGCTTTCATTACAGTTCCGTCGTCGAGCCGGACTATGCCGGGCATGCCGTCCTCGCCACCCTGGCGGCCTCGCGCGGGGTGCTCGACCCGGTCAAACATTGCCTTGATCCAGAATTCGTGACCGTCGTCGGCGGCAATCTCGATCACCTGCCCCAGCCCGCCGCGAAATTGGCCCGCCCCGCCGGACCCTTCGCGCAACTCCTTGCGCCAGACGATGATTGGGCCGGACTGTTCGGTCGCCTCGACCGACATGGCGTGTACCCCCGAGGGGAATGCTGTCGCGTTCAGACCGTCCAGTGTGGGTCGAGCACCTGATCCGCCAGAGTTGAACATCAGCATCTCCGCCGATTGCAGCCGCTCGCCCGGCGCGGCCTGGGTGCCGGCAACCGGTCGGGCTGATATCTGCACGTTCCAAAGCGCCCCGGCTCCTTCAGCCGGTGCCACATCCGGCAGAAATTTCGACAACGCCCCAAGGACAGTGTCGGGGATGAAGTGGCCCAGTACATGGCGCACAGCAACTGGAGCCGGGTGCTGGGCGTTCAGAATACAACCCTCAGGCGCCGAGACCGTGAACGGCTCCAGCGACGCGTGGTTGTTGGGGATCTCCGGCGCGAGCGCGCATTTCAGCCCGTAGCCACAATAGGCCTTGGTGTAGATCAAGGGAACGTTGATACCGAGGCTGCTCTGCCTGGACGTTCCTTCGAAGTCCGCGTGCACCCCTTCGGACGAGATATCGAGCCGCACCTTAAGGTACACCGGAGCGTCGTAGCCATCGACAGTCATGTCATTGCCCCACGAGCCTTGCGGCAACGCTGCCAGTTTCTCGAGCGTGGCCAGACGACTGTTTTCGAAGATGAAATCGCGTAGCGCTTCGAGAGAGGAGAGTTCGAACTCGTCCATCATGCCCATCAGGCGTCGGTGGCCGATCTCGTTGCAGGCGGCAAGCGAATGCAGGTCGCCAATCACCTGGTCGGCCTCACGTACGTTGTGGCGTACGATATTGATCAACTCGTGGTTCAGCCTGCCCTTGTCGGCGAAGCGCATGATCGGGATGAAGATCCCCTCCTCGTAGACCTCGTTCGCATCCGGCCCGAAGCCGCGGCCCCCCACGTCAACCACATGCGCAGTGCAAGCGAAGTACCCCACCAGCCGACTGTCACGGAACGAGGGCGTAACGAAGGTGAAATCCAAGAGGTGTCCGGTCCCGCGCCAGGGATCGTTGGTAATGTAGACGTCGCCCTCTGCGATATTGTCCTCACCGATCACCTCGATGAAGTTCTTCACGGCAACCGCCATGGCGTTGACATGGCCGGGCGTGCCGGTGACGGCCTGAGCCAGCATGTGCCCGTCACTGTCGAACACGCCGGCCGACAGGTCGCCAGACTCGCGAACCGAGGTCGAGAAGGCCGTGCGCACCAGGGTCAGCGCCTGTTCCTCGACGACCGAGATCAACCGGTTCCACATTATCTGAAAGTGGACCTTCGAGAAATCCGTCCTCATTGCGCGGTCTCCTTGCGCTGGACGAGAAGGCAGCCATCGGCCTGAAGCGTCGCAGCGTAACCCGCAGTCACAATGGTGGTGGTCTCGGCTTCGACGATGGCGGCAGGGCCGTTAACCATGCTGCCAGTGCGCATGTCGGCGCGCTCGACGATCTGAGCATCGAGGAAACCGGCCTCGCGAGCATCGAATATCTGGCGCTTACCGACGCTCGGTGCCTCGTGTTTGGCCGCGACGCGTTCGACAGGCTGCCGAGGAGCAGAAACGGATTCGGCCTTCACGGACCAATTCATAACTTCAACGTCGAGCGTTTCGAGCGGTTGGCCGAAGAGACGACGGTATTCGGTCTCAAATGCGGAGCGGAGGCCCATCGCGTCGAGAGCCGTGCCGGGCAGGCCCACTGGGATCTCCCATCCTTGACCGACGTAGCGCATGAATGCTTTGCGTTCGATCAGAAGCTCTGCGTCCCGGGCCCCTGCCCGCGCAACGGCGACGGCCTCGCGCTCAAGACCCTCCAACACGTCCGAGACCCAGCCTTTGTCGAACTGGCTAAGGCGAAGATAGGCCCCGCGCACCGCTTCGTAACCGAAGGGTGCCCGCAGAAACCCGATGGCCGAACCGACGCCTGCCCCCGGAGGCACCAGCAAAGCGTCGATGCCAAGCTTCTCGCACAGGCGGTTGGCGTGCAGCGGTGCCGCGCCGCCATAGGCGATCATGGTGAACTCGCCAAGTTCTTTACCATTCTCGACCGCATGCACACGCGCCGCGGCTGTCATGTTCTCATCGACCATCTCGATTACCCCGACGGCCGCATGCCGTGCATCCATTGCGAGCCTATTGCCGACTTCGGCCAACAGCGCGTGCTCGGAACTCTCGGCGGAGAGCGCGATGTCACCGCCGGCGAAATTGTCCGGATCGAGCTTGCCAAGGACCAGATCGGCATCGGTCACTGCGGGTCGATTGCCACCGCGTCCGTAGCAGGCCGGACCGGGTTCGGAACCCGCACTTTCCGGGCCGACCCGGATCTGGCGCATCCCGTCCACATGGGCGAGTGAGCCGCCCCCTGCCCCGATTTCCACCATCTCGATCACCGGGATCGAAATCGGCATACCTGAGCCTTTTTTGAAACGATAATTGCGTGCAACCTCGAAGGTGCGTGCAGTCTTAGGTGAGAAATCTTCGATCAGGCAGATCTTGGCCGTGGTGCCGCCCATGTCGTAGGACAAGATCTTGCGCAGCCCGTGCCGCGCCGCGACGTCGGCGGCATAGATCGCTCCGCCAGCGGGTCCGGATTCAAGGAGCCGCACCGGGAAGGCGGCCGCAGTTTCGACCGAGATCAACCCGCCGCCTGAATGGATCATAAAGACCGGGCAGGTAGCACCAATTCCATGCAGACTGTCCACCAGCCGGTTCAAATAGCTTTCCATCAGCGGCTTGACGAAAGCGTTCGAGCAGACCGTGTTGAACCGTTCAAACTCGCGCATCTGGGGCGAAACCTCAGACGAGATCGAAATGCTGACGCCTGGCGCGTTCTCTGCAACGATGTCCCGGGCTCGAATTTCATGCGCTGGGTTGACGTAGGAGTGCATGAAGCCGATGGCGACACTCTCATAGCCTTCGGCCGCCACGTGTTTGGCGAAAGTCATGACAGCTGCCTCGTCCAATGCCTCCAGCTCGCGGCCAGATGCGCCAATCCGGCCAGCTGCAATGAAGCGCGCATCACGAGCGATGAGGGGCGCGGGAAGGACGATGTTCAAGTCGTATTGCTCGAACCGGTTTTCAGTGCGCATCTCGATGACGTCCCGAAACCCTTTCGAGGTCAGGAAGGCAGTCTTGGCCCCGCGGCGCTCGATCAGCGCGTTGGTCGCCAGCGTCGTGCCGTGGATGACGATGTCTATGGCGCCGAGCTCGATACCAGCATTCTTTGCAACGCGAAGTACGCCATCCAAGATCGCCTGCTCGGGCGCGGAATAGTTGGTCAGGAGCTTTGTCGAGAACAGCTCTTCGCCGATCTCCATCGCGACGTCGGTGAAGGTGCCGCCGATGTCGACGCCCAGCCGAACCGGTTTGCCGTCATGTGTCATGCCTGCGCCTTCCCAAAACTTGACATCAGCGCGTCGGCGCCACGTGCCAGGATGCCGAGGTCCGACCCCACCGCGACCACGCGGAAACCATCCGCGATATAGCGATCCGCATCCACCTTGACGGAGGCGAGTGTGCCCGCGCTCTTTCCTTGTTCGGTTGCCGCTTCGTGCACGGAAGCGATGGCGTCCTGCACGTGCGGCGCGTTCGGGTTGTGCATCGCGCCGAGGTTGGTCGACAGGTCTCCGGGCCCGACGAAGAGCGCATCCACACCATCGACGGCGGCAATCTCGGCGGCGTTGCGCACGCCCTCGGCACACTCGATCTGAAGCGTCAGGAGCTGGTTGCGATGCGCCGCCTCGTGGTAACCCTTGATCCGCCCGAACTGGTTCGCCCGGTGCCCCACCGAAAAGCCCCTGATGCCGTCGGGCGCATAGCGCGTCGCCGCCACGATGCGGCTGGCCTGCTCGGCATTGCGTACATTCGGGATCATCAAGTTGCGTGCGCCTGCATCCACGAACTGCTTGATCAGGTTCGTGTCGTCCGAGGGCAGCCGCACCACCGGCTCGGTCGCGAAAGCGGCCAGAACCTGGAGCTGCGCCATTACGGTCCGCAGGTCGTTCGGGCTGTGTTCACCGTCGATCAGCACCCAATCACAGCCAGCACCAGCAACGACTTCGGTGGTGCATGCGCCTGCAAGCGAGCACCAGATACCCAGCTGTAACTGCTTGGAAATTAGGTTGGCTTTCAGAACATTTGGACTCTCCTGCATTGCGCCTCCAGGAAATTGAACTGAACCGATGCGTGTATTTGTATGATGTATGACATCATATATTAAAGGTAAACCTCGGTGTTTCTCGAAAGACTCGGAAAAGGCGAACGAATTCATGAAGACCGCCTTCATTGACCAAACGACAATGCGCTGGGAAAAGAGGTCGAGCACGACCGAGACCGAGAGCCAGGCCTCCGCAGTCTAGATGTTGGTGAAGTAAGCCAGCGACTTCTCGTTCGGAGGGTCGGTGTTGAAGTCACGGTCGAGAAGGCTGTCGGCGAAGATCGACAGTCTATCGTCGCCAGCACAATATCTGCCCGCCAAAAAAGTCTGCGCTGCATGTTGCGTTTGGTCAGCAGCGCGTGAAGCTCATCGCGCTTGACAGGCCAAACTAACAGCAGATGTCGAGACATCTCTTCTGCTGATCATGCCGCGACGGTGCCGCGTTGACGATCCTGTTTCAGGCGCGGAACACCAATGAATTCGTGTATATGACGGAAAACACTTCAGCAAATCCCTAAATGATGGCATTGAATGCTGCGCAAGAAAAACGAGGTATTAATCCCGAACATGGCACGTAGAAAGACGCTTTCCACACAGGTTGCCGAGGACCTTGCGCAAAAGATAACCGGCGGGCTTCTGACGCCGGGGGATAAGCTTCCAACCGAAGCCGATCTGTGTGATCGATACGAAGTGAGCCGAACCGTCGTTCGCGAAGCCGTCGCCAGGCTGCGCTCAGATGGTCTACTTATCTCAGAACAGGGCCGCGGCATGTTTGTCGCCGAAAAAATGCCATCGCAGAAATTCGAAATAGACGAAGACGCCCTAGAGGCGCTGCCGGAGACGATCTCTCTTCTCGAGTTGCGGTTGAGCGTCGAAGTGGAGGCAGCGGCGCTTTGCGCTAAACGGCGGTCTCAGGAGGATGCAGACAGAATACGAAAGGAAATGGAGCGTGTCGATTCACAGCATTCCGACCCGGATACCGTCGAGATACATTATGATTTCGCCTTTCATCTCATCATTGCCAAAGCTTCAGGCAACCCGTTCTTTTATAGCTTTCTCAGCTTTCTTCAAAAAATCATCGTGCCGCGATACCGCCTCAGCACGCTTGTCTCGCAGCAGCTGAAGGACAGCTACTACGAGCGCATTCATGACGAGCATGAAGCAATTGTGGTTGCCATCGAGGAGCAAAATCCGGTCGCGGCAAGGGAGGCTATGCGCAGTCATCTTAAGAACAGCCTCGCCAGGTTGCGGGCACTTTCGAGCGCAGCAGGTATCAGTGATGGTATCCAGGTCGAAGATCCGCACGCTCAAAAGCTTTTGCAGGATATCCTGTCCGAATGCCTGCCAGACCCTGCTGCGGGAGCATAGCTCTTGATACTGACACATAGACCCGTGATCTGCCTGACGTCGACACCTGCGGAAAAACTGGGAGTGGTCAAAACTTAGCGGGTCATGTTATTGCTTTTTGGTAGGGCTGGTTAGCCGACCGTTGAGAACGGCGGCTCGGACAATAGCCACGCGGTGGTCTGGGCATTGCCTTGTTTTTTCCGGCGGCCCGCAGGGCAAAAGAAGTAGTTTGATTTCACGCGCTCAACTCATGGGCATATTCAGCCCAAAGCTCAAAGGCATTGGATCGGGCGTGGCGGTAGGTGTCACGGGAGTGGGCGAAATGTGGGGGTCGTTGGAGGTCACGCGGCTCTTTGGTAGGCGGCGGTTAGCCGACCATCGAGAACGGCAGCACGGACGACGGCCACGCGATGTGCTCCCTTGGGTGACCATCTCATGCGGCGGCGCTTTACCATGCGGGTGTTTCCGATGTTGTCCACGCAGCCCTCGGCCCGGGATGAAGAGATGGGAAGAACGGTGCGGTACCGCCGACCATAATCGGTCAGGCGGTCCATGTTGTTCGCAAGGTAGGAAACACCGAGCTTGCACCTGTCCGGCGGCTTCTGCCACCCCAGCGATCATCTGCCGTCAACCGAGCGCAATCGACCATCAACCATTGCAGACTGGTCGTGGCCTTCATGACTTTCCCATGCCACAGGTACCATCGCAGCGTTTCGGCCGGACGCTTGAACAACACTGGAATGTCGGAGAAGCCCTCTGTCTGGAGCAGGCCCTTTACCGCATTCTCGACATGCTGAATGCG
>JAUIIR010000027.1 GCA_030431485.1 Alphaproteobacteria bacterium | reverse complement strand
AAGCGCTTGATAGATTTCGCCGCCGGGGATGTTCTGAACGGAGGCGCCGAGACGACCCAGCACCTGACCGCCCTGACCGGGCATGCGAAAGCGCAGACCCTGAAGATCTTCAACCGAATTGATCTCGCCGTTGAACCAACCACCCGGCTGCATTGCTGTCATGCCGCACATGATCGGCTTGATGTTGAAGAGCGACGACAGATCATCGTGCAGCGCTTGACCGTCACGACGATAGTACCAGTTCGCCATTTCCTGAGCGGTCATGCCGAACGGAACGGATGTAAAGAAGGCGAAAGCCGGGTGCTTGTTGAGGAAGTAGTATTCAGCCGAGTGATACACATCGGCCTGACCGGTCGACACAGCGTCGAACACTTCGAAAGCGCCTACGAGCGAGCCTGCAGGCATCTTATTGAACGACAGCGCGCCATCGGTCATCGCCGTGATGTAGTCGATTGCCAGCTGTGCCGCGTCATCAAAGATCGCGAAGCCGTCGGGAACCGACGTGACCATTGTCAGTGTCCGGTTGCCCTGAGCGATTGCTGGTGCGGCCAGCGTTGCTGCTGCGGCAGCCCCTGCCCCTACGGTAGACGTCCGCAAGAAAGAACGACGATCCATGTATTTCCTCCCCTGAGTTTTGGATGCACAAAAACAGCCAGTCCGCTGTTTGCGCGGATCATTTAGTGGGGCGGACGGTAATCAGAAAAAAATCTGAATGCAAATGTTTAACTTCAGCAACGGACGTTTAAATTTTAGGCAGAAATTGCGGATTTCCTTCGATTTTTTGTGAAATTGTGCGCTAGCGCTATCAAGCCTTGATTGCGCGCGACGACGCCTTACTTAACGGAACCCGGGTCACGCAGCCGACCGTTCGACGCGGTCACTTGCTTAGTCAACTTCAGTGTTTCAGAGCCAGGCACCACGTTGCCAGATCACGACACCAACGCCCGTCCGCTGAGGTGCTTGAGCTGGCAAGAGCACCGCACACCCGACACCAAAATGTGTAAAGGTCTCCAGAGAGACGCACTGGCCTGTCGGTGCGCCGGGCGTCGCATCAGCGCCAGAAACCTGAACAGACCGTTCAGCCGCGCCAACCGTCATGAGATGAGCCAGCACAATAAATAGCGACAGGACAATCGCATGGCACGTCGAGAATGCCGCCGCGCGGTGATTGCGTTTTCCCAACATCTGAGCCTCCTTTACGATAAACGATCACGACAATGGTAAACTGTTCGGTTCAGTTTATGCGCGGCGATCGACTTGGCGCAATTCACATTTCCGCGCGCAAGCGCACACAGCATGTGTTGCCGCAGCGCGACTCGGCAGAAATGCGCAGCAAAACCCGATCGAATTTCTGTTTATTTCGCCGAAACGCTATTGCCGGTAATAAATGACAAAATTTTTTGCCTCGACGGTACTTTTTTCTTCGTTTTCGATGTTGACGCCCCTTGAGCCTCGCCATAAGGTCCGCCCACGCGAAAAGGAGCCGACATGGCACGAGTGCTAGTCATTGTAGAGAAAGAGCGCATGGCCCGGTAACGGAACCAGACCGAAGCCCCATGCTCCCCCGACTGAACATCGGGGGTTTTTTTTCGCGTAACGAACAGAAGTGTCTGTAAACGGAGCAAAGCGATGACACGTCAGATGACCGGAGCGAAAATGGTGGTTCAATCCCTGAAGGATCAGGGTGTGGACACAGTATTCGGGTATCCCGGTGGCGCTGTGCTACCGATTTATGATGAAATTTTTCAGCAGAACGGCATTCGCCACTACCTGGTGCGCCACGAGCAAGGCGCTGTGCATGCCGCAGAAGGCTATGCCCGCGCCACGGGCAAGCCGGGTGTGGTGCTTGTGACCTCTGGCCCCGGCGCCACTAACGCGGTGACGGGCCTGACCGACGCGTTGATGGACAGCATTCCGATTGTCGTTCTCACCGGACAGGTGCCGACCTTCATGATCGGCTCGGACGCCTTTCAGGAGGCTGACACCGTTGGCATCACCCGGCCCTGCACCAAACATAACTGGCTTGTGAAAGATACCGATACGCTGTCCGGCGTTTTGCATGAAGCGTTTCACGTCGCAACGACCGGCCGCCCCGGTCCCGTACTTGTGGACATTCCCAAGGATGTCCAATTCGCGACCGGCACATACACTGAGAAAGCCAAGGCGAAGGTCAGCCATTACCAGCCGCAGGTGAAGGGTGACATGGAAACCATCACGCAACTGGTTGAAGCCATCGAAACCGCGGAGCGCCCGATCTTTTACACAGGCGGCGGCGTGATTAATTCCGGCCCCGGAGCAAGCCAGCTTCTGCGTGAACTGGTGGACGCAACCGGCATTCCGATCACGTCCACCCTCATGGGCCTCGGCTGTTATCCTGCGTCGGGCAAGAACTGGCTGGGGATGCTGGGCATGCACGGCCTTTACGAGGCCAACCTTGCCATGCATGGCTGCGATCTCATGATCAATGTCGGGGCGCGCTTCGACGACCGTATCACGGGTCGACTCGACGCGTTCAGCCCGAAGTCGCGCAAGGCACATATCGACATTGACCCCAGCTCGATCAACAAGGTAATCCGCGTCGACATGCCGATCATTGGTGATGTGGGCCATGTTCTTGAAGACGTGCTCAAAGTGTGGAAAGCCCGTGGTCGCAAGGTCAACAAGGAAGCCATTCAGAAATGGTGGCAGCAGATCGAACAATGGCGCGCGGTTGATTGTCTCAAGTACAAACCATCAGCCAAAGCCATCCGCCCACAGCATGCGCTGGACCGGCTTGAGCAACTGACGAAGGGACGTGATCGCTATATCACCACAGAGGTGGGCCAGCATCAGATGTGGGCTGCGCAATATCTGGGGTTCGAGGATCCGAACCGTTGGATGACCTCCGGTGGGCTGGGAACAATGGGGTATGGCACGCCTGCGTCTATCGGTGTGCAAGTGGCCCATCCCGACGCACTGGTTATCAATGTGGCGGGTGAGGCGTCCTGGTTGATGAACATGCAGGAAATGGGCACTGCGGTGCAGTACCGTTTGCCGGTCAAACAGTTCATACTGAACAATGAACGCCTCGGCATGGTGCGCCAGTGGCAGGAGTTGCTTCACGGTGAACGCTATTCGCATTCGTGGTCCGAGGCGCTGCCCGACTTTGTGAAGCTCGCCGAAGCCTTCGGCTGCAAGGGTATTCTCTGTCAGGATCCGGCGGATCTCGACGATGCGATCATGGAAATGCTGGATTATGATGGCCCGGTGATCTTTGATTGTCTGGTTGAGAAGCATGAAAACTGCTTCCCGATGATCCCGTCGGGCGAACCGCACAACAAGATGCTTCTGGGCGAAGCGAGCACCAAGGACGCCATCGGCTCCAAAGGCGCAGTCATGGTTTAGGCGATTAATAAAGTTCAAAGCCCTATCGCTTCGTGGGGGCAAATCCCCCAAACCGCCCTTTTGGTGGGGGCCCGCCCCCACACCCCCGGCATATTTGGAAAAAGAAGAAGATCATGTCACCGCTGAACATCAAAAAAGGCTCGACCAAGCACTCCGCGTACAACCTGAGACCGACATTCTCTGACGTCCAGGAAACCCATACGCTTGCCGTGCTTGTCGACAATGAACCGGGCGTTCTCGCGCGGGTGATCGGTCTCTTTTCAGGCCGTGGCTACAATATTGACAGCCTGACAGTGGCAGAGGTGGATCACACGGGCCATACCAGCCGGATCACCATTGTGACCACGGGGACACCGCAGGTCATCGAACAGATCAAAGCCCAGCTGGGACGGATCGTGCCCGTTCATGAGGTCCACGACCTTACCGTAGAGGGTGGCTCGGTCGAGCGCGAACTCGCCCTGATCAAGGTGGAAGGCTCTGGAGACAAGCGCGTAGAGGCACTGCGGCTGGCGGATATCTTCCGCGCGCAGGTCGTCGACAGCACGCTGGAAAGCTTTGTGTTTCAGATCACAGGCACACCGGAAAAGGTGGATGCATTTGTCGACCTGATGCGCCCTTTGGGATTGGTCGAAGTGGCCCGCACGGGCGTTGCCGCATTGTCTCGCGGAGTCTGATCGCGACGTAAGCCGCTCTGGGGCGAGGTTTCGCCCCTTGAGCGTAGCGTGTTATCCGGAACAGGCGATTTTCCGCGGCGCACCTGTATCAAAGTATTCGGACAGGGAAACCACTTTACCCGTGGACGCGGCTGCCTTCTTGGGCGGATTCTGAACTGGAATGTCCGAGCTGCCAGAGCGCAATTTCTGCGGCAGTTCAGGCGAATGCGAGGGCATCAGCACCTCGGGGTTGCGCGCCTTGCGCACGTTTTCCTGCAAAATCACGTCAAATCGGATGAGATCACCCGCATCAAGCGACGGCGCGTCGTCTACGCTGACGTCTGCTGGCGTATAGAATGCCAGTTCACCTTGATCTTCGCACCAAATAACTGCTTTCTGTGCGGCCGCATCTGACCACAGTACAACACCGAACATAGTCTGCGGTTTCATATTAAGGTCCCCATCTTAGAAGCCTAATGTGTTAATTTTTTTCGCAACAAGACATCCCGAACTGTGGGTCGCACTGATATAATTTGTGTCAAATGAGGTTGACCCTGACGTGACTTCGCATCAACAATGACACTACTTAGCATCACACTCTAGTCCGATTGCCTCTCAGGTGAAGGGAAAAAGTGAGTAATGCCGTCGGTTTTGTTCTTATAGTTGTATTTTAATGGTGGCCGATATGCGAGTCTAATATCGATCTGGGAAGGTCTGCCACGTGACACCCCCTAGCCCATCAGAATTGCGCAACACGCTTGGCGCCAATCTGCGCGAGTTGGCAAAATCAACTGAATCGATCTCGGCGCTGTGTCGTGATCTTGGTATAAACCGGACACAATTTAACAGGTATTTGTCTGGCGAAAGCTTTCCGCGACCCGATGTCCTGTTTCGCATTTGCCAATACTTCAAAGTGGATGCCCGGATCATTCTGGAGCCTCTCGAAGAGATTGACACCGGATCGACTGCATTGCTGGCACATCCCGAGATCAGCGATTTTCTGCTGGGTGGCGTGGTTCAACTACAGGAAGCGATCTTTCCATCCGGTTTTTACAGGTTCGTGCGGCGAAGTTTTGTCGATGACAGCCTGTTCATTCAGGGGCTGGTCTACGTGTACCGCAAAGATGACGCGGTCTTTCTGCGCGGTTTCGAGGCCAAAGAAGCCATGGCACAACAAGGGATACCTGCGACAGCCCATAATCGCGAATTCCGCGGCCTTCTGATGGCTCAGGAAGGCGGCGTTTCTGCACTTGTGAGCCGTCGCAACTCGCTCACAACCTCTTTCAACTTTTTCGCGCAGGTTCCATCGTTTCAGAACAACTATTGGGTTGGATACACTGTGCGGACCGTCCGGGAAAACACATCGTCTTCCCGCGTCGCACGTTTGGTCTATGAATATCTTGGACGCGACGGCGCCAAGGTCCGAAAGGCTGCGCGCAATTGCGGGTTTTGCTCTGAGGCGGATCTCGTGCCGTACGAAATCAAACAATTGCGGATTGATGAGCCGTTTTTCTGAGCAATGAACGCTGGTCGGTCTGCGGCACTTCGTGTCGCGATCGGACGCGACCCTGAAGAGTCACCTCAACAAAATGACCGTTACACCGGCTATGGAGGTTGCGATGACGGTACTCGATCCCTTGTTGGCAGATGTGCAAAAGCCGACGGCGCAGGCACGCGGTCTCCCAAACGCGCATTACACGGATCCAGAGAAATTCATCGAGGAACGCGACGCGCTTTTTGGTTCCGGTTGGGCGGGTCTTGCGGTCGCGGCCGATGTGCCGGAGGTCGGAGACGCAGTTCCGATCAACTTTCTGGACATCCCTTTGCTTCTAATCCGCGGACGCGACAATCAGGTTCGTGTCTTTCAGAACATCTGCCGACATCGCGGCATGATCCTTGTGGATGCGCCCCGCAAAATCGAAGGGGCAATACGATGTCCGTATCATTCTTGGTGCTACAGCACACAGGGCCAATTGGTTGCAACGCCCCATGTCGGCGGGCCGGGGTTCAATTCGCATAAAGAGGTGGACCGCAGCACATTGGGATTGATCGAAGTCCGCAGCCATGTCTGGCGCGATATTGTCTGGATCAACCTGTCTGGTGATGCCCCTGCTTTCGAAGACGCCATGTCGGATGTCATTGCGCGATGGGCTGAATTCGAACAGCCTCTGTATCATGGCGGCGCAGACAGTCGATTCACCTTGACCGTAAACGGCAACTGGAAACTGGCGGTAGAGAATTATTGCGAGAGCTATCACCTGCCGTGGGTGCACCCCGGGCTTAACAGCTATTCCCGACTGGAAGATCATTACAATATTGAAATGGACGGCCTGACATCCGGTCAGGGGACCCTGGTCTATCGCCAATTGACTGATGACGCCGGGACGACCTTTTCAGATTTTGAGAATCTGAAACCGAAATGGGATGCCGGTGCCGAATACCTTTCGATTTATCCCAATGTTCTGCTCGGTGTGCATCGGGATCATGCTTTTGCAATTATTCTACGCCCGAATGGTCCGGACCAGACCGAAGAGTTTGTGCATCTCTACTATGCCACCCCAGAGACGAACGATGCCCTACGCAAGAAGAACTCTGAGCAGTGGAAAGTGGTGTTCGAGGAAGACATCTTTGTTGTCGAAGGTATGCAGCGTGGGCGACGGGCCCCTGGGTTTGATGGTGGACGGTTCTCTCCGGCGATGGATGGCCCGACGCATTGCTTCCACAAGTGGGCTGCTGGCCGGCTGGCGGACCATCGGGCCAAGGCTAGATGAGCACGCTTGATACTGCCCTTCTTGCAGCGCATGAGTCCGGCGATCTTAGCGCTTTGGTGGGTCTCTACGAAATGGCCGCCACCGAAGCAAACGCAGCGGATGCGTCTGGCTTCTATCTGACGCATGCCTATGTTTTCGCACTTGAGTTGGGCGATGCACGTGCCGATGACTTGCGTCGTAGGCTGGCGGATATGGGACGCGAAACGTTAGAGTGATGCCCCCTATAGGGGTTTTCACGTTCGTAGGGCATTTGTTGTTTCTGGATGGCCTTCAGATACCAAGCGATGGAGAGAAGGTTGCCTTGCGTTTGCCGGATGTGCCCATTTGGCGATCCGCAGTGAATTTTCCTGATCAAACAAAGCACCGCAGGCCGGCGCGGGACCACCACGTGCCTGCAGTTCAGTGTGCCGATCGACGACGTGAATCGCTTCGTGTCTTGGAAAATGGGCGTCGTTTGATGCGGCTAAGGTAGTCAGACTTGGCACATCTAAGCATCTCGAATTGGTCTTACGACACCATTGGAGGTGTCCGTACCAGGTCGTAAAGATGCCAAGTTGCATGACCCAACACGGGCAGAACGATCAAGAGACCCAGAAAGCCCGGTATCAAGGCTAAAAAAGTGACCACTGCGATAAAGGCGCCCCACCCGAGCATCACCACCGGATTTGCCATGACATATTGGAAAGACGTGATCATTGCGGTGACGAAATCGACCTCGCGATCCAAAAGCAATGGCAACGCAATCACGGTGATGTTGAACAGTAGGATTGCAAAAAGAGCCCCCACGACACTTCCAACAGCCAGCATCATCAGCCCATTTGCCGAGAGATAGACCTCAAGTGAGGTTGAGACATTAGTCATCGTGCTCAGCCCTAGGAACAGCGCAAAAATCATATGCGCGAGAAAGAACCAGAACAGAAAGACCATGATGATGATCGCGCAGATCGACGGCAATTGCCTGCGGGATTGTTGGATCACCACACTCAGTATTTCTGAAGCCACCAAAGGATCGTCCCGTTCAAGCCGTCGGCTGACTTCGTAGAAACCGACGGCCGCGAAGGGTCCGATCAGAGGAAAGCCGATTGCGGCCAGGACCAGCCAATAGGTGGTGCCGCTCCACACGGTGATCCATGAAATCATCCAACCGGCCAAAACATAAAAGCCAGCGAAGAACACCGCATACCCCGGTGCGCGGATCAGGTCGCTCCATCCACGACGCAATGCCATTCGCAGTGTATCAACCGTCACTGGCTCCAGTGTCGGTACACCAAGTTCAGGGGTCTCCCTCATGCCTGCCTCCCCAGCATGACGTTCGCGCCAAGACATGAAAGCGGCTGTCATCCGGTTTGGCAACACGTTCCTCACGACGTCAAGGAATCGGCGAGGCGCTCACGCTCCACCGGTGCCCCGTCGAAACAACTAAGAACGTGAAAAAAAGTCGACTGACTTATTCAGCGCGCGCGTCTGCACGCGACTTGCCAGAAACGTTCAATGCCAGCGTTGCTGCCATAAACGGATCAAGATCACCGTCAAGAACACCCTTGGTGTCCGAGGTCTCGTGCCCGGTGCGCAGGTCTTTGACCATTTGATAGGGCTGCAAGACATATGACCGGATCTGGTTGCCCCACCCCGCATCGCCTTTGGCCTCATGCGCTGCGTTGATCGCTTCGTTTCGACGATCCAGTTCCATTTGATAAAGCCGCGATTTCAGCGCCTTCATGGCGATATCGCGGTTCTGGTGCTGAGATTTCTCGGAACTTGTTACCACGATACCAGTCGGCATGTGCGTGATCCGCACTGCAGAATCGGTTGTATTGACGTGCTGACCGCCAGCCCCCGAGGAGCGGTACGTGTCGATGCGGATATCGGCGGGGTTTACTTCGATCTCGATATTGTCGTCGACGACTGGGTAGACCCAGACCGAGCAAAAAGACGTATGACGTTTGGCAGCGCTGTCGAATGGCGAGATCCGAACAAGACGGTGCACGCCTGATTCTGACTTGAGCCAGCCATACGCGTTTGGACCCGAGATCTTGTAGGCTGCCGATTTGATGCCAGCTTCTTCACCCGGCTGCTCGGACTGCAATTCAACATCATATCCATGTTGTTCAGCCCAGCGAACATACATCCGCGCCAACATGTTTGCCCAATCGCAACTCTCGGTCCCGCCAGCGCCCGAGTTGATTTCGAGGAATGTATCGTTGCCGTCGGCCTCACCATCCAGCAGGGCTTCCAGCTCTTTCTTGGATGCCTTTTCGGCCAGAGCCTTGAGCGCATTCTCGGCGTCGGTGACAACCTCTTGATCGTCTTCCATCTCGCCAAGTTCGATCATTTCGACGTTGTCGCTCAGGTCCTGCTTGATCGAAGTGTAGGTTTCGATGGCATCCACTAACATTTGGCGGTCGCGCATCAGCTTTTGCGCGGCGGCGGGATCGTCCCACAGATTTGGATCTTCGACACGGGCGTTGAACTCTTCCAATCTGTGTTGGGCAGTATCCCAGTTGAGACGCTGAGCCAGCAGGTTCAGGGATTTTTCAATCTGTTCAACGGTGTTCTGGATTTCAGCGCGCATTGGCGATCCTGTATGCTCGGGCCTTGGTCAGAAATGGTGATAGACCAGCGGCGCAGCCCCTTCAAGGCAACGCAGCCGATCTGAGATGTGGAACAGTGTTAGTAAAGACCACCCGAGCTGAGCGTCCCGAAAGACGCCTTGGGCCCGACAATGGCGGTGCCGCCAGTGGATGTGGTCACCTGTTTCGAGGTTTCGCCGCTGGAGCTATACAGTTCGAAATTCGACCCCATCGCGAAACCGCCGTCGAACTGAATACCAAAGATTGGCTCTTCGCCTTCGCGGAAACACTCGGCGACCACGTTCTCGCCGCTTGCCTCATCAGACAGACGCGCACCTGTGTTACGGTCGATCTTGATGAATTGACAGCTGTCTGGCGGCTGGAACGCACTGCCTCCAAACTTTTCGACGGCTTTTTGCATAAAGGCGTTGAAGACCGGACCACACATTCCACCGCCCGACGCGCCCCGTCCAAGGCTGCGTGGTTGATCGTAGCCGATATAGCAGCCCGCCACGATGTTCGATGTGAAGCCCACAAACCAGACATCTTTCGCATCGTTTGTGGTGCCTGTCTTGCCTGCAGTCGGGACCGGCAAATTCACCGTCCGGCGCGCAGTACCGCGCTGCACCACGCCTTCCATCATCGACGTAAGCTGATAGGCGGTTACGGCGTTCATCACGCGTTCGCGGTCACTCCGCACCGTTGGACCCCGCCCCGGCTCAAGACTGACAAGCTGGCAGTCTTCACAGACACGCTGATCGTGGCGGTAGACAGTCTTGCCGTAGCGATCCTGAACCCGGTCGACCAATGTGGGCTCAACCCGTTCTCCGCCATTGGCGAACATCGCATAGGCGGCAACCATCTTGTAAAGTGTGGTCTCATCAGCTCCCAGCGAGTTGGCAAGGACGCGTCCCATATCTTCATAAACGCCGAATTTCTCGGCGTAGCTGGCAACGACATCCATGCCGACCTCTTGCGCGAGACGGATGGTCATCAGGTTCCGCGACTGCTCAATTCCGGTGCGAAGCGGTGTCGGGCCATAAAAGCGGTTCGACGCGTTTTGCGGACGCCAGACGCCTTGTGGCGTGTTGATCTCGATCGGCGCGTCAACAACGATGGTTGCGGGTGAATACCCGCTGTCGAGCGCTGCTGCGAACACGAACGGTTTGAAGCTCGAGCCCGGCTGGCGCTGTGCCTGTGTCGCGCGGTTGAACACGGAATGCTGGTAGCTAAAGCCACCCTGCATCGCGATGACGCGACCGGTATTGACGTCCATCGCCATGAAGGCGCCCTGAACATCGGGAACCTGCCGTAGGGTCCACCGGATAAAGCTGCCATCGCTGTCGGACGTCATGCGGCGTACGTGCACGACATCTCCAACCTGAAGCAAATCCCCTGCAACCTTTCCTTTGCGCCCAAGCGAGCCATCCGGGTTGCGCTTGCGTGCCCATTGGACATCATTCGCCGGTATCCAGTGCCCGTCTTCGTCGTCCGCGACACCCTCGATCCCGATACGGGCGTCGTTCTGCCCAACTTCAAGCACAACCGCAGGATACCACGGGTTCTCAAGTCGAATGTCCCGCGCAATGGACACGTCGGAGAGTGCCGCCCGCCACGTCGCCGTATCAGTCAATTGATCCTCGGGAATGGTCAGCCCTGTTCCGCGCCAGACGCCCTGAGACCGGTCGTAACTTTCAAGCGCGCGTTGAAGGGCATCCTCGGCCTCGACCTGAAGTTCCGGATCAAGCGTCGCCCGCACGCTGAAGCCACCCGAGAAAAACTCACCTTCTCCAAAATCTTCGCTCAGTTGGCGGCGAATTTCATCTGTGAAATAGTTGCGCGGCGGCAGCGCGTCGCGGAACGGCTCATAGTCACCGTTCTGGACCGACCGCAACGGCATCGCGACTTCGGACTCGTAGGATGCTTCGTCGATGTAGCCGTTCTCATACATCTCTTTTAGAACGAAGTTACGCCGCGCAAGCAAACGGTCCTTGCGCCGCACCGGGTGAAACTCAGAAGGCGCTTTGGGCATCGAGGCAAGCGTCGCGGCTTCGTGCGGCGCCAGTTCGACAAGAGATTTGTTGAAATAAGTCTGAGCGGCAGCGGTCACGCCGTAGGAATTCTGACCGAGGAAAATCTCGTTCATGTAGAGCTCAAGGATCTTATCCTTGCTCAGCGTTTCTTCGATCCGCGATGCGAGGATGATTTCCTTGATCTTGCGTTCGACCCGACGGTCACCGGAGAGCAGGAAGTTCTTCAACACCTGCTGTGTGATCGTCGACGCGCCGCGCACGTCACGGCCACGCGACGCAATCGCATCAAAGGCGGCTGCCGCAATCCCGCGTAGGTCATAGCCCTGGTGAGTGTAGAAGTTCTTGTCTTCTGCAGAAATGAATGCCTGCTTTACCAGATCGGGGATTTCGTTCGCCGGGGTAAACAGACGGCGCTCCTGCGCAAATTCGTCGATGATGCGCCCTTCGACCGAATAAATTCGGCTGATCGTCGGTGGTGTGTACTGAGCAAGACTTTCATGGCTGGGCAAATCCCGGCCATACATCCAGAACACACCGCCCACACCAAGCGCAACCATGAACATGCCCATGGTGATGAGGGTGAAGATGGCCCCAAAAAAGGACAGGATAAATCTGGTCACGGTCTGCCTCTGTAACTGTCCAATACCCCTAGCGTTTCGGGGGCGTTTGGTCAAAACACATTGCCGTTTTTCCCGGCGCTCGCTTGCCTATGACGTGTAGTCACAAGGCCGTCTTAATTTCGTCTGAGCGGAGCCAGCGCGCTGTCTTCGTCGCGCCACGCGATAATGCCGTCCCGGATTCCCGCAGCCATGCCCTGCCGCCAGATCGGATCGCTGAGGTTTCTTAGGTCTTCTTCCGTCGACAAAAAACCAACCTCCAACAGAACCGAAGGAATATCCGCCGCTTTGAGAACCGAAAAGCCTGCACTGCGCAAAGGGCGTTTGTGAACCCGTCCGACCGCAATGCGAATACCGTCCAGCATATGCCTCGCAAGCGCTTCACTGCGCGGGGCGTTGTCGAGTCGGGCAAGGCTCATCAGAACATTGGCCACCCGGTCATCAGATTGGCTGAGATCAATTCCGGCCAGCAGGTCGTCCCGGTTGTGCCGCTCTGCCAATGCGGCTGATGCAGCATCAGAGGCGTCGTCCGACAAGACATATACAGCAGCGCCGCGCGCCTCGCCCTCGGCAAGCGCGTCGGCATGCAATGAGATAAAGATGTCCGCGCCTGCGTCGCGCGCAAGCGCGACCCGCGCCTCAAGCGAAACAAAGTAATCGCCGTCGCGGGTCAAAACGACGTCAAATCCCCCTGTCCGGCGTAGCACATCCTGTAATTCACGCCCGAAGGTGAGCATCAGATCGGCCTCCGTGATGCCATCGGGCTCGGCGCCCGGGTCAATCCCGCCATGCCCCGGATCCAAAACCACCCGCAAACGATCCGGGTCGCGCTGCGGTAGCGCACCAATGCGTGCCGGCACTGGCAGATCCCAACGAGGATCACGCGGCGCCCCTGCGGTCAGGTCAAACGTGCTTTGATCTGTGCGGTCCAAGCGAACCACCAGCGTCGCACCGCCATCCGGAGATCCGGTCGCCAGTTCTGCATTTTCGATGATCATGGGTTCTGCAAGTACGGCCACTAGACGTGACCATCCTGGACGATACCCACCCACGCGAACGGTCGCGATGCGGTCTGACGCGTTTATCGCGACCGGATCGGTATCGCCCCATTGGACCTCTCGAAAATCCATGACCAGCCGGTTCGGATCGGTCAGGGTAAACAGCCGCCACGGAACACCTTGGCTCAGTTCAAGGCGGACATCTGTCCCACTCCAGCGATCCGTGATTTTGCCGTCTTCAAACCGCGCCAGCGCGCCCAGATCCTGTGCGACCACAGAACCCGCAAAAGATAACGACAGCACCGCTGCCAACAGCCTCAGGAAAACACCGCTCATATACTCACCACGGCCTCTGCACGGGCCTTTGGTGGAACAGTACCGGATTCGTGCTGGAAGGGACAGTCAGGATGCGCTCAGTCGAGATGACCCTTCGCACGCATGAAGACTTTGAGACGCTCCAAACCTTCCATAATATCCGCAGTGGACCGCGCGTATGAAAACCGAAGTGTGCCACCGCCACGCGCCGGATCAAAGTCCAGACCCGGCGTCACCGCAACACCTGCCTCGTCCAGAATGACCCTTGCAAAGGCGCGACTGTCATTCGTGAGATGCGAGACATCGGCATAAACGTAGAACGCTCCATCTGGCGGCGCGATCCGGTCGAAGCCAGCTTTGGGCAGACCTTCAATCATCAGTCGGCGGTTCTCGCGATAGACAGACATATTCGCTTCAAGCTCGTCATGCGCACCCATAGCCGCCAAGGCAGCCACTTGTGCAGCGTGGGGGGCACAGATGAACATGTTTTGCGCCAGGCGTTCAACTTGCCGGACATTGTCGGGCGGCAGGACCAGCCATCCAACACGCCAACCTGTCATGCTGAAGTACTTGGAGAATGAATTGATCACGCAGACATCGTCGCTGATCTGAAGAGCCGTCACCGCTTTCTGTTCATACTCGATTCCGTGGTAGATCTCGTCTGACAGAAACGCTGCACCCTTATCCTGCGCCGCGTGGATCAATGCGCCAAGCGAGTCTTTCCCAAGCATGGTGCCAGTTGGGTTGGCCGGTGACGCCACCATCATTCCCTGATAGTCTCGACCTTCGAGGTCGGAGGGCTCCAACTGGTAGCGCGCCTCAGCACGAGTCTGGATTTCAAGCGGGATGAGATTCAGCGACTTCATGATCTGGCGGTAAGAGGGATATCCCGGCGCGCCGAGTGCAATACGGTCGCCCGCATCAAAAAGCGCCGAAAACGCGAGGATGAAGCCACCAGATGAGCCGGGTGTTACCACGACACGGGCAGGATCAAGATCGACGTTGTACCAGTCACCATAGAGCTTTGCGATCCTCTGCCGCAGCGCTGGCAAACCGAGGGCCACGGTGTATCCGAGCGCATTGTCACTCATTGCGTCTTGTAGCGAATTGCGCGCAAGGGCTGGTGCTGGTGTACCCGGTTGGCCCACTTCCATATGAATAATATGGCGACCCGCCTCCTCGGCCTGTCGCGCCGCTTCCATGACGTCCATCACGATAAAGGGATCAACCGCCCCACGGCTTGAGTTCCGCATCATTCTCTCCCTACAGTGGCTGCGGCAGACCTAGGGGCGAACACAGGGCAAGGTCAATGTATCACGCAACGCAGACGCTTTTGCGGATGACAACAGTCACTCTCTGCTTGATGGTGCTTGTCGCGGCGGGACCGGCTCGTGCCGTAACTTTGCTGCGCGATGCAGACATTGAGTATTCGCTGAGGCAACTTGGCGCACCAGTGCTGCGCGCCGCGGGTCTAAGCCCAAATCAAATCCGTATTCTGGTGATCGACGACAGCACCCTGAATGCGTTTATCGTCGACACACAGCATATCTTCATCCATTCGGGTTTGCTGACGAAGCTCGAAACTGCTGCACAGGTTCAGGCGGTCATTGCGCATGAGGCGGCGCATATCTCGAATGGGCACATCTCCCGGCGGCTGGGAAATATGCGCACAGCACGCACCGCAGCCGGGCTGGGCATGGTTCTGGCGGCGGCTGCAGCGGCGGCGGGAAACGGACAGGCCGCGGTTGGCCTCGGGATCGGGGTCCAGTCTTCGGCCATGCGCAATTTCCTTGCCCATACACGCGCCGAAGAAGCGTCTGCCGATATCAGTTCCATCCGTTACCTCGTCCGCGCCGGTGTCGATCCGCAGGGCGCGATCGAGGTTCAGGACCTGTTCCGCGGTCAGGAAGTTTTTGCAGAAACCCGACAGGACCCATATATGCGCTCGCACCCTCTTTCCAGAGACCGGTTGCGCGCGCTGAAAGGCCTGGTTGCTGGCGCTACAGCAAAGACATCTCCGGATCCTGGAGCAAATTACTGGTTTGCTCGCGCAAAAGGAAAACTCACGGCCTTCACCCGCGCGCCTGGCTGGACCTTGCGGCGTGCCGATGGCAGCGGCACCGCAGATATTGCGCAGATGCGCAAAGCCGTAGCCTACCACCGCCAAAGTGATCTCGGACGGGCACTGCAAAATATTGACGCAGCAATTTCCTCCCGCCCGAACGATCCGTTTCTGCAGGAACTCAAGGGGCAGATACTTCTGGAATCGCGTCGCGCGTCGGACGCGGTCAAGGTCTATTCCGCCGCTGCCCGACTTGCGCCACGCGAACCGTTGATCCTTGGCGGCTTGGGTCGTGCTCAGCTTGCGGCCGGTAACCCGAATGATGCGTTGCGCACCCTTGAAGCAGCACGTGGTCGCGATTTCAGCGACACCCGCATTCTGCGTGACCTTGCCGTGGCGTATGCCAAAACCGGACAGACGGCGATGGCTTCTCTGGTCACGGCAGAGCGCTATGCGGTTCAAGGCCGTTTTAAAGATGCCGCTATTCACGCCAAACGTGCAGAAGGCGCGCTGGCGCGCGGGTCTGGCCCGTGGCAACGCGCACAGGATGTGCTAAGTGCAGCTCAACGCGCCGGACAGCGCTAAACCCGACAATCGGAGACCCACATGACAAAAAACCGCCTAGCCACCTCGATCGCAGCCCTTTTCATGGCCACCGGGGTTCAGGCAGCTGACCTCGATCTCGGCGATATGTCCGAGGAAGACCGCGCAGCTTTTGGTGCTCAGGTCCGGGCTTACCTTCTGGAAAATCCCGAAGTGATCATGGAAGCCGTGCAGGTTCTTGAGGAGCGCCAAGCCGCCGAACAGGCACAGGGCGACGTGGCGCTGATCGAAAACAATGCAGACGCCATCTTCAATGACGGCTATTCTTGGGTTGGCGGCAATCCCGAAGGCGATGTCACGATTGTCGAATTTTTCGACTATCGCTGCGGTTTCTGCCGTCGTGCACATCCCGAAGTTGCGCAACTGCTCGAACTTGACGGCAACATCCGTTACGTCGCCAAAGAGTTTCCGATCCTTGGCGAAAACTCTTTGGTTTCCTCCCGCTTTGCCTTGGCCGCCCGAGAAATTGGCGGAGACGAAGCGTACGAGGCGGCAAAAGAAGCGTTGATCGTTCTCAATGGCGAAATGGATGACACCGTCCTGCGGCGGTTGGCGGACACCCTTGGTCTGGATGCTGACGCGGTGTTGGGCGCTATGGACGACGAGGGTATCACCGAGCAATTGGCCACCACCCGCGCCCTCGCCCAGACCCTGCAAATCAACGGAACTCCGTCATTCGTCATGGGCGATCAACTCGTGCGGGGTTACGTGCCTCTTGATGCCATGCAGCAGATCGTGGCGGAGGCACGCCAGGACTGACGGGTGCTGTGACACGAGGCGGCTCGAACCCGCCTCTCATCAATATCTTGAAAGATTAGCGGTTTACTCAGCCGCCTCCTGTGCACCTGCGGCTTCAAGTTCAGCAGCTTTCTTTTCAACCTGCTCCACAATGTGCTCGATCATCTGATCGTTGGACATCTTGTGGCTTTGTTTGCCAGCAAGATAGACCATACCCGCCCCATTGCCGCCGCCGGTGAAACCGACGTCAGTCATCAGGGCCTCGCCCGGACCGTTCACCACGCAGCCAATGATTGACAGGCTCATGGGTGTTTTGATGTGCTCCAGCCGCTTCTCCAGCGTTTCAACAGTCTTGATCACATCAAAGCCCTGTCTCGCGCAGCTTGGGCAGGAAATGATGTTCACGCCACGATGCCGAAGACCAAGGGATTTCAGGATCTCGTAACCGACCTTGACCTCTTCGACCGGATCGGCCGACAGCGACACCCGGATGGTATCGCCAATGCCCATCCAAAGAAGATTGCCCAGTCCGATTGCGGACTTGATAGTCCCCGACATGAGCCCGCCAGCTTCCGTAATGCCAAGGTGAATCGGCGCATCCGTCGCCTCTGCCAACTGCTGATAGGCCGCTGCCGCCATAAACACGTCGGATGCTTTGCAGCTGATCTTGAACTCATGAAAATCATTGTCTTGCAGAATCTTGATATGATCCAGACCAGACTCGACCATCGCATCGGGACACGGCTCACCATATTTCTCAAGGAGATGCTTTTCCAAAGACCCCGCGTTCACGCCGATGCGTATCGAACAATTGTAGTCGCGGGCGGCTTTGATGACCTCCTTCACTCGCTCGGACGACCCGATATTGCCGGGATTGATCCGCAGACAGGATGCACCGGCCTCCGCAGCTTCGATACCGCGTTTATAGTGAAAGTGGATGTCGGCCACGATGGGTACAGGACTTTCCCTGACGATTTCCTTCAGAGCCCGCGAACTGTCTTCGTCTGGCACCGAAATCCGGACGATGTCTGCGCCCGCATCTGCTGCGGCCTGAACCTGAGCAACCGTTGCCGTCACATCCGGCGTAAGTGTGTTGGTCATGGTCTGAACCGAAATTGGCGCATCCCCCCCAACCGGCACATTGCCCACCATGATCTGGCGCGATTTGCGGCGATAGATATTACGCCACGGGCGAATGTGATTGAGGCTCATGCAGCCCTCCGTCAGCAAAGTGTCAACCAAACTGTACAGTCTATTTACGGATATAGCTAGGCCCGGCGAACCGGTGCTTCAAGCATGGCAACCAAGGCTGCGACGCTTATTCCAGAGGCTGTTGGATTTCGAGTTCCGCTACGACCCGCGCCAAATCGCTGTCTGCTTCGATCGACGCAACAGAGTAGCTCTGCGAGAGCGAGTCGACGGACAAAGCAAGATTTGACGTCACAGATCCGCGCGAACCCGCCGGGCCATACGTCTGGCCGTTCATGGCAAAGTAAATCGCGCCGGATTCGCCAACGCGCAATGTTGGCGGTTCTTCCGTCACCGGCACCTCGTAGGTGTCACCCGCATTCATGATGGTTTCATAGATCACGGTGCCATCTGCCGCACGAACCCGGATCCATGCCGGGCGTACCGCAACCAAGGTAACACCGGGAGCCGAGTCCTCGAGGATCTTGGGCTGCCCAATCACCGGTTGAGCGCCATCGTTCGTCAGACCGGCCAAAACCCGGTTCAGATCCTGATCGTTCTGGAGCGCAGCGGGTTCAAGAATTGCCGCCAATGTTGGGCCGTCCAGGGGCAAGTCGGAGGTCACCGTGCCAGAGGGACCGACGGGTCCCACAGTTTGGCCATTTACGGAAACATACACCGCACCGCTTTCCCCCACATTCAGTAAAGCGTCAGCTTCCGAGGCCGGAACAGTCCACGTGTCACCCGCAGCCATGACCTTTTCAAATAAAACCGAGCGGTCATCCCCACGCACCCGCACCCAGGCGGGCCGTGCTGCGATCAGCGTGACACCGTCTTGGGGTAACGCATTCGCAGATCCGAAACGGATGGTTGCCGGATCAAGATCAACCGATGGCAAATCACGCGTCGCAATCTGTGCAAAAGCGCCCACACTGTTTGGATCAAGCGTCGAGATCGGTGCGTCGCGCGCAACTAGCACTGGCACGTCAAGCGCCTGAGGCCGATATAGACGGTCGAAGGCCTCGACCGATGCGGGCGGAGTGAACACTCCTGCGGCAACGTCGGCTTCGGGCGTTTCCAAACCTGTATCGGCGGATGGTGTTGCCGTTTGCAAAGGGTCAAGATCGCTCAAAACTACGGGGGTCTGATCTACCGGAGCAAGCTGAACGCGCTGCACTTCTTGCAAAACAGAGTAGCCGCCGTAGCCCAAACCACCAAGCAACAGCACCAATACAAGGGTAGACCCAATGGCACCGGGCTCAATCCGGGACACAAACGAGTCGTTGCCTGGCGCAAATGGCAACGCCGGTTGCGAAAACGGGTCACGGGCTTTCGGCTGTTGTGTCAGACCATGCGCGACGTCTGGTTTTTTCCGCGACGAGGCTGCATCTGACATACCGTGCGCGGTCTCAAACCCGCTTTCGGCACAGAACACAGCATAGGTATCATCCGGATCCATCCCCAGATAGCGAGCATATGAGCGGACGTAGCCCGCAATGAAACCCGGTGTATCAAACGCCGTCGGATCGCAATTTTCGATGGCAGCGATGTAACTTGCTTTGATGCGCAATTCGCGTTGCACATCCAACAAGGACTTTCCTAGCGTGGCGCGTTCCCCGCGCATGACGTCACCAAGCCTGAGTTCGAAATCATCGAACCCACGCGGCTTTTCTTCGGTTTCATCTTGCGACACTCTTTGGGTTTTTCGCCCAATCATACGCGCTGCCCCTTGTCGTACTACCGCCTACACGCTGCCTGCGTCGCGCGTACTAGTGAGTCGAGTCGCGCGTTTTATTACTCTTTAGATACCATACGACAAGGTTGTTTGCACTGATTCCACGCGCTAGGCGCTAAGTTCGGCGCGATTCAGCGCACAATGCGCCCAAAGTTCATCCATAGCTTTAACCAGCTTATCGATCTCCTTCGGTCCATGCACCGGAGACGGAGTGAACCGCAGCCGTTCCGTACCTCGCGGAACAGTCGGGAAGTTGATCGGCTGCACGTAAATCCCGAAACGGTCGAGCATCATGTCCGACATCTGTTTGGTGTGAACTGGGTCGCCGACGATCACCGGGATGATATGGCTGCCATGATCCACGATCGGCAGCCCCAACGCCTTGAGGCGCATCTTCAGAATGCGCGCTTGCAGTTGGTGTTGATCGCGCAGTCTCTGGTCGGTCTTCAGATGTGCAACCGAAGCCGCGGCCCCTGCTGCCACTGCTGGTGGAAGCGAAGTTGTGAAAATGAACCCCGGGGCATAAGACCTGATTGCATCGCACATTTTTGCGGATGAGGCGATATAGCCACCCATCACGCCATAGGCTTTGGCCAAGGTGCCGTTGATGATGTCGATCCGGTCCATGAGACCGTCGCGTTCTGCAACACCTGCGCCGCGCGGACCATACATTCCAACCGCGTGCACTTCGTCGATATAGGTGAGTGCGCCGAATTCGTCGGCCAGGTCACAGATCGCTTCGATCGGGCCAAAGTCGCCATCCATCGAATAGATCGACTCAAATGCAATCACCTTGGGCGCGTCCGGATCATCCGCAGCCATCAACTCGCGCAGATGTTCCACATCGTTGTGCCGGAAGATGCGCTTTGCCCCACCGTTGCGGCGCACACCTTCGATCATCGAAGCATGGTTCAGCGCGTCGGAGTAAATGATCAAACCGGGGAAGAGCTTTGGCAAAGTCGACAACGTTGCGTCATTTGCGATGTAGGCCGACGTGAAGAGCAAAGCCGCTTCTTTCTGATGCAGGTCCGCCAGCTCGGCTTCAAGACGCTTGTGATACACAGTAGTGCCGGAGATGTTGCGTGTGCCGCCTGAGCCTGCCCCGGTGGCATCCAGGGCCTCGTGCATGGCTTCCAGAACCGCCGGATGTTGCCCCATGCCGAGATAGTCATTGCCGCACCAGACAGTAATGTCCTGCTCACTGCCATCCGGCTTGCGCCACACCGCATGCGGGAACTGGCCGTTTTGACGCTCGATGTCGATAAACGTCCGATAACGCCCCTCTTCGTGCAAACTGTTGAGGGCTTCGTCGAGTTTGTCTGCGTAGTGCACCGGCGTCTCCTTCAGGCTGCGATCTTTGAGGGCCGTCTCCTCAAGCCCGTCGCATTCACGTTTTAGAATGGATATAGATCGCGTGTCGTTCTGACAATGTGCATAGGGAACGACGAAGGGTCGCAGCCTTGATCTGTATCAAGCAACGCGCCCCGACAGCTCGGATCTCTCAAAAATCTGCATATTTCTCATATCATTCGGGCGCGCAGCATCACTCCTGCGTCACTGGACAGCGGTCAACGCGGTGGTAGGGTTCCGTCAAATCATGAACAGGAGCCAGATTATGTCCGTAGAACCCGTCCTTGACCGAATTGATTCTAACCTTTCGGACAGCCTTGACCGGCTGAAGGCATTTCTACGCATTCCCTCGATTTCGACCGACCCGGCCTACAGTAAAGACTGTAACCTGGCCGCTGATTGGCTGGTATCAGACCTGCAGTCTATGGGCATCGCGGCCGAAAAACGGCTAACGCCGGGCCATCCCATGGTGGTCGGCCACATAGATGGCCCCGGACCGCATCTGCTGTTTTACGGTCACTACGACGTTCAGCCGGTCGATCCGCTTGATCTTTGGGACAATGACCCGTTCGACCCTCAACTCGAAGACACGTCAAAAGGCCAGGTCTTGCGTGGGCGCGGGGCTGCAGATGACAAAGGGCAATTGATGACCTTTGTTGAGGCGTGCCGCGCTTGGATCGCTGAACATGGCGCCCCGCCTTGCAAAATCACCTTTTTCTTCGAAGGCGAAGAAGAGTCCGGCTCCCCGTCACTTGTTCCCTTTCTCAAAGAGAATGCCGAGGAATTGAAAGCCGATGTTGCCTTGATCTGTGACACCGGTCTTTTCGACAGCCGCGTACCCGCGATCACAACGATGCTGCGCGGAATGCTGCAGGAAGAGATCACTATTACCGGACCATCACGCGACCTGCACTCCGGTATGTACGGGGGCGCTGCCATGAACCCGATCCGGGTCTTGAGCCGGATCATTGCGAAGCTGCACGACGATACAGGCCGCATCACCATTCCCGCGTTCTATGACGGGGTCCCGGATATCCCCGAGGATGTTCTCAAGCAATGGGACGCGCTGGGGTTTGATCACTCGGCATTTCTGGGAGACGTCGGCCTGAGCGCACTAGCAGGTGAAAGCGGTCGGAGCGCTCTTGAGATGCTTTGGTCCCGGCCAACTTGCGAAGTCAACGGTATTGGCGGTGGCTATCAGGGAGAGGGCTTTAAAACCGTATTGCCTTCAAAAGCCAGCGCGAAGATCAGCTTCCGACTGGTCGGGAAACAAGACCCTCTCGCCATTCGCGAGAACTTTCGTCAGATGGTGACAGACCTCGTTCCGGATGATTGTGAAGTGGCCTTCAAGGGGCACGGAGCGTCTCAGGCTTCGGTCATGTCGATCGATAACCCGGCTTTTGAAAAAGCTCGCGCCGCATTGAGCGAAGAATGGCCTGATGAGGCCGCCTTTATTGGCTGCGGCGGCTCGATTCCCGTCGCCGGGTACTTCCAAACGATACTGGGCACGGAGTCGATGCTGATCGGCTTTGGCAAGGACGACGACCAGATTCACAGCCCGAACGAAAAATACGACGTGGAAAGCTTCCACAAAGGAACAAGAAGCTGGGCCCGCATTCTAGCTGCGCTCAGTTCCGAATAAGCGTCGATTTGGCGAGGTGACGTTAAGTCAAATACGGAGAATTGCTCTGAATTTTCGTATCTTGGACACAGGCCGTTCCAATTCTGGTCACATTTTCCCGTAAAACGTGAGTGCCATGAGAAGAGTGTTCAAAAAACAGGATCGCAACGATTTCAATGCCCGCATTCAGCGGCTTGATCCTGCTTTCGCCACGACCCCCGCGAAACAACGTGACGATCGGAAACCGTGGGAACTGGGTAAGCGCGCGGCACGGGGCACGACCAAACCGCTGCAGATGACCGTTTTCAGCTTCGCAGCGACACTGACGTGCCTCTACGCTGCAAACAACCCAGACACCGTTCAGGAACTGCTTGTCCGCTCGGGGTGGCCCCTCCAATTTGTTCACTATGCGATGAACGGAATCACTCTGCTTATGATTGGCCTGATCGTCTTTTACCTGGCCAATGTCCTACGCTGCTTCAATACACGCGCAACGGGTCGTGGAAATGCAGCTGGACTGGTGGTTGGGGCAATCGCCGCGATTGGTGTCAGCACGCTTGATCAGACCCATGTCGAAACCGGCTTGCAATACGCGGGCTTCGAAAGCCCCGAAGACGTACTGACCTACGCACAAGCCCGGACGTCAGAGATTGCCGAGATTGACTGGACAAGCGTTGTGGCGGTGTCATCTTCGGCGAAATGACACGCCCCTTTCTTTTCCGACACCAAACACAGACAATTGCATATGAGTTGGTCGGCAACGGACCACCTCTTCTGTTGCTACATGGTTTTCCGCAAACCCGTGCCATGTGGCGACCGCTTGTTCCACCGCTCTCCGAAGAGTTCACCGTCGTGACGGCCGACTTGCGCGGCTATGGCGATAGCAGCAAGCCTGAAGCGATGCGCGATATGAGCTTTCGGCACATGGCGCAGGACATGGTAGAGTTGATGGCATCCTTGGGGCACAGCGCTTTCCATGCTGTTGGGCATGACCGAGGCGCGCGGACCGTGCACCGCATGGCCCTGGATCACCCGCATATAGTGCAAAGCGCGACTGTCATGGACATTGTCCCAACCGAGCACCTACTAGCGGAGATGACAACTGAGATAGCCAAAGCCTATTATCACTGGCTATTCCTCGCTCAGCCATTTCCGTTTCCCGAAACAATGATCGGGCATGACCCCGATGCCTATTTCGAACGGTGCCTCTTGGGCTTTGGCAAAGCCACTCTTGACGATTTTGAGCCGGATCTTTTGGCGGAGTACCGCGCTGCGTGGCGTAACCCGGAGTGCATCCGCTCCATGTGCCACGACTATCGCGCGGCCATTGAGATCGACTGGGCGCAAGATCGTGAGGACCTCAACCGTAAAGTGACGTGCCCCGCACTGGTTCTCTACGGAAAAGACGGAGCAATGGCGCGCCTTTTGGATGTGCCCGACACATGGCGCGACAGATTGAGCGACATGCACTACGCGGCCATCGACGGCGGGCACTTTTTCCCCGACCAATCGCCAGAGGCAACCACCAAAGCATTGCTTGGATTTCTCAAGACTCTTTGACGTCGGAGGGGTAAATGGCGCGGTTGACGGGGCTCGAACCCGCGACCCCCGGCGTGACAGGCCGGTACTCTAACCAACTGAGCTACAACCGCGCATTTCACGTCGATGCATCGGGCAGTGGTGGCGCGGTTGACGGGGCTCGAACCCGCGACCCCCGGCGTGACAGGCCGGTACTCTAACCAACTGAGCTACAACCGCTCACTGCCGCCCGCATCTGGGCGTGACGCGGGTTCTATGGTCAGCGCCCTGCCCCGTCAAGCGCTTTCGCGCGGATTTCTTGTGCAAAATTTTCGCCGGACAAATCTTGGCTCTGCAGGGCAACTTTAGGGCACTCGCAACATGCGGATTCGGGTGCTGCACAGCCAGAAGATCGCAGCCGAAGGGTCGCCCAAACAGCCGCTCGCAGAATTGTGCAAACGGTCTCTTTTCCAGTTAAACCAGTCGTTTCTCCGCTTATTCTTAGGGCATACTGCTGAAGTGATGCTCTTTAGCGTCAGGTGCCGCTACAAATCCTGAGTCGAACCCACCTTTCAATTGCGCCATTTTTTGACGGCCATATGCTCTAAAGACAGACGAGTAAGGGTAGTCACCGGTTGTGAAAAATTTATTGGAGACCAAGATTAGGTTCTGGGACCTTTTTGGAGGACGTATGTCCTTCAGTCTGCGAACCTATCTGAGCGTGCTGTCGCATCGGAGCGCGCTTCTATTTGTTCTGTTGTGCATGCTTACCTTTATGGCCTCAGACCCGTCAGGGTCGCGGGCCTATGTGCCACTTTGGTTTTCGATTGTTTTCTGGCCGATCCTGTTCACGGTCTACTTGGGCCACTACCTGCTCGGGCTTTGGGTCGCAGCGTCTGCGAGCAATACTTTCCCGCGCCTTCGCATCCCCTCGCCTATCGTCGGATTGTTCGCCCTGCTTCCAACAATTATGCTTTGCAAAACGGCAGTGCAGTTCATGAGCGGAGGCACGTTTCCCTACAATTTTGAAGGCCAACTCGTCTTCTACTTCGTCTCGATCCAGGCTTTGGAAACGGTGTACTACAGATTCATTTTTCCCGAGCTGCGCAAAGAGATTGAAGCGGAAACCGCGAAACGGCATCTGGTTGTGGGCGGCGAGAAAGTCGACCTAGACAAGCTGCTGCACATAGAAGCCCGAGAGCATCATGTGCATCTCACCTTTGACAATGCAAAGTCGCTGGCCCGAGCACGTCTGCGGGATATCGTTGCACAAACCAAAGCCGAAGATGGTTTGCAGCCGCATAGGTCCTGGTGGGTCGCCCGCGATCCCGCCATTCGCGCAGAACGCAAGGAAGGCCGGCTGATCCTTCGACTACGCGATGATACCGAGGTCCCTGTGGCCCGCACACGGGTAGATGACGTCTTGAACTGGCTGGACGATCACATTCACCCGGCACAATAGCCGCCTGAGGTAGTGTAATAACCGGGATCTCATGGTGGGTGATGAGAGACTCGAACTCCCGACATCTTCGGTGTAAACGAAGCGCTCTACCAACTGAGCTAATCACCCGATGGCGTGTCGTTTAGCCAAGCCATCAGACCGGTGCAAGCGCTTTTTGCTGCTCTTTCTCACAGGTCCGGAAAAAGCAAAACACGCGGCCTGTTCTGACCGCGTGTTTTGAAAAATGGTGGGTGATAAGAGATTCGAACTCCTGACATCTTCGATGTGAACGAAGCGCTCTACCACTGAGCTAATCACCCGTTGTCGGGCGTCTTAGCGTCACTCGGCAGCCTGTGCAAGAGGGTCCGGCGCATCGCTTGTTTGGGCTTCAGTCCGCCGCAGCCGAGTCGTGATGATATGCGCTTTGGTCGTCTTCTTCATGCGTGTGATCTTGAGCTTGCCCATCGGGGCGAGGTTCATTTCACGCCCATCGGCGATGGTCTCACCCAACACGGCCAGCATCGCTTCAACGACGGGCTTCGCATCGCGTTTCTTAACACCGCTGCGCGCCACAACCGTTTCGATCAATTCCTTTTTCTTCAGCTCAGGCCCCGTGACCTTGGGTGTCTCGGTCACCACCACCTCAGGTTCCGCTGTCTTGGCTTCGGATTTCGGCGCGGGCGTGGGTGTCTTGGCGGGCTTACGCGCTGTCGTTGTCGACTTCTTCGTCGTCGCCATTGGTCTCATCCTTTGTCTGCTCTGTTTTTTTGGCGAATGTGTCCTAACCATACCAAGAACGGCCACTTTATCCAGTGCTTTGATTTTTACCCGCCACAAAATAGGCCGTCCGGCTGATTTCGCCCTCTGAATGAGAAACGCCGCCCCGGTAAGGGGCGGCGTCTGATTTTCCTGATGTGCTCTCAGTCAGTGAGCGATGGCAGAAGCTCCGGCACTGTCCTTATTTAGGGCCTGTGCCGCCGCTTCCTCGGCTGCCTCGTCCCATTCGATGGGCTCAGGCTCAGACACCAGCGCCAGTTTGAGGACGTCAGACACATGTTTGACCGGAATGATCTCCAGACCCGTCTTCACATTATCGGGCAGTTCCGCGAGGTCCTTTTCATTCTCTTGCGGAATCAACACGGTCTTGATGCCACCGCGCAACGCCGCCAGTAGCTTTTCTTTCAAACCACCAATCGGCATTGCGTTGCCGCGCAAGGACACCTCGCCCGTCATTGCGATGTCGCGACGCACTGGAATGCCTGTCAGGACCGACACAATCGACGTGACCATTGCCAAACCAGCAGATGGACCATCCTTGGGTGTCGCGCCATCGGGCACGTGCACGTGGATGTCCATCTGGTCGAACTTGGGTGGCTTCACACCAATCTCGGGCGCAATAGACCGCACATAGCTGGCCGCGGCGTCGATGGACTCTTTCATAACATCGCCCAGCTTGCCGGTGGTCTTCATGCGACCTTTGCCCGGAAGCTTGAGCGCTTCGATGTGCAACAGGTCCCCGCCGACACTGGTATAGGCCAAGCCAGTCACAACGCCGATCTGGTTTTCATCCTCGGCAAGGCCATAACGATGCTTCCGTACACCCAAGAAGTCATCAAGGTTCTCAGGCGTGACAACAACCTTCTCCTCTTCCTTCTTGACGATCTTGGTCACCGCCTTGCGCGCGAGCTTTGAGATTTCACGCTCGAGATTCCGTACCCCCGCTTCACGGGTGTAGTAACGGATCATGTCAGTGAGCGCCTCGTCCGTCAGCTCGAACTCGCCCTTTTTGAGTCCGTGGTTCTTGACCTGCTTCGAGATCAGGTGCCGCTTCGCAATCTCGGCCTTTTCCTCTTCTGTGTATCCCGCCAGCGGAATGATCTCCATCCGGTCCAGAAGCGGACCCGGCATGTTGTAGGAGTTTGCCGTGGTCAGGAACATCACGTTCGACAGGTCGTATTCCACCTCAAGATAGTGGTCCACGAAGGTGCCGTTCTGTTCCGGGTCAAGCACTTCAAGCATCGCCGACGCCGGGTCGCCCCGGAAGTCCTGGCCCATCTTGTCGATCTCGTCGAGCAGAATGAGCGGGTTCGTCGTCTTGGCCTTTTTCAGTGCCTGGATGATCTTGCCCGGCATAGAACCGATATAGGTCCGACGGTGACCCCGGATTTCGGACTCGTCACGCACACCACCCAGCGAGATGCGGATGAATTCACGACCTGTGGCCTTGGCGACAGACTTGCCCAGAGATGTCTTACCCACACCCGGAGGACCTACAAGGCACATGATCGGGCCCTTCAGCTTTTTCGAGCGTTGCTGCACTGCCAGATATTCGACGATCCGTTCCTTGACCTTTTCAAGGCCATAATGGTCGGCGTCGAGAATTTTCTCGGCATTCCCAAGGTCCTTCTTCACGCGCGACTTCACACCCCACGGGATCGACAGCATCCAGTCAAGGTAGTTGCGCACAACAGTTGCTTCGGCGCTCATCGGGCTCATGTTTTTGAGCTTTTTGATCTCAGCCTCGGCCTTTTCCTTGGCCTCTTTCGACAGCTTGGTCTCATTGACCTTCGCTTCAAGCTCTGCAACCTCGTTCTGGCCGTCCTCACCGTCGCCCAGTTCCTTCTGAATGGCCTTCATCTGCTCATTCAGATAGTACTCACGCTGGGTGCGTTCCATCTGGGATTTGACGCGTGTCTTGATCTTTTTCTCGACCTGCAGAACGCTCATTTCGCCCTGCATCAGACCATAGACCTTTTCAAGCCGCTCGCTGACCGAGAGGGTCTCAAGAAGCTCCTGCTTCTGTTCCACTTCGATGCCAAGGTGACCCGCAACAAGGTCTGCAAGCTTGGCCGGAGCATCCGCATCAGAAACTGCGCCAAGCGCTTCCTCGGGGATGTTCTTCTTAACCTTTGCGTAGCGTTCAAATTCTTCGCCAACCGTCCGCACAAGCGCCGCAATCGCTGCGGGATCGCCCGGCATCTCGGTCAGGTATTCGGCCCGGGCTTCGAAAAAATTGTCGTTTTCGATATATTCGGTGATGCGCACGCGGCTCTGGCCTTCGACCAGCACTTTTACTGTACCGTCTGGCAGCTTAAGCAACTGCAGCACGTTGGCCAGCACGCCAGCGCGGTAAATTCCGTCCGTCTGCGGATCGTCTTCCGCTGGGTCCATTTGGCTTGCAAGCAGGATCTGCTTGTCATCCGACATGACCTCTTCCAGCGCGCGCACCGACTTGTCGCGGCCCACGAAAAGCGGGACGATCATATGCGGGAACACAACAATGTCGCGCAGCGGCAGCACTGGGTATGAGGCGTTGAGAGGCTCTTGCATGCTCGTATCCTTATCATTGGCAAGATGGCATCGGCCCCGCTTTGCGGCAGCGCTGACCATCTCCGGTCTTGGAGCTTAAAGGTGGGGCGACCACCCGCTGGTTTCAACCTTGCTCCCTGATCAATACCATATCTTGATGGTCGGGGCCTGCAAGGTGGCAATTGGCATTAGAGTGAACCAGGAGCAATGCAGCGCCCAAAAGTCCGGTCTCTGGCCATCTCCCTGCCAAAACCGTGCCACAGTGACGTGTGAGAATACAGATATCCGGCATTCATTCAGAGCGACCCCATGATCAACCTGATCCGCCTGCAGTTCCGCCGCGTCTCGTATTGCGGTTTGATGTTCGCAGCACTCCTCTATCTCGGCGCAGCGCGGTTCGAAAACGGGACCTACGCCTTTCTTCTGGATCGGCCGATTGTCTTTGCGATCTCGGTGCTCATCATGGCGACTGGGTTTGCCGTCTGTCTTGCGATCACGCTTCCAATCATGGTTCAAATCCCCCTCTTGCGCGAATTGCGCATCATGCCGGAATTTCTTATGACATGGGGTGTGCTCTACTACGGACTATTGGTGGACGGCATCCAGATGCTGCCGGACAGTATGGAGCCAATCGCGACCATCTCTGCATTCGTTCTTTACTGGGGCACAGTACAAGGCCCCCTGCTCGACCGCTTTGATCTGCGGTTGCTCTCAAAAGAGCGCAGCAGTTTTGTCACTTCGACCGACCGGACCGATCTATGGGAACGCTTGCGCCCCGGCCGCGGCCCAATTGAAACGCACTGGGATGCTCTGCTCGCCGATGCCGAAATCGACCCGGTGGATCCCGCACGGGTTTTTGTGAAATACCGGCACGGTAGCGGCACCTTTGAGCATCAGGAGATCACCTATCTCGATGAGACGCCAAACAGCCACTTTCTCTACCACTACCGAAATCCGGTCGAAGGCTCCCGGCAGGCGCTGGTCGAAGGAGAGTTCGAAGTCTGGTTAAAAGACCTCAGGAACGGGAAGACGAGAGTAACGATCGAGAACAGACGGCATGCGGTTACGCCAAACCTGGCAATTGCCATGTGGTTCGACAATTTGGAACGCGATCGCGTGGTGTACGCGCACAACCGGATGGAGAACCGTTGGGACGGAACACTGTCCGGCGCAATCCGCCGCAAGGTTCTCTCGTTCTCCTGAGGCGTCCGCTGCACGATCAGTTCCCTGCGCGTCGCATCATCATAATGTGCACCGCATGCATGCCTTGTTCGACCATAGCGGTGACTTCGGCCGCATGTTCGTGCATCGCAGCGACAAGTTCGGGATCGTCCGATGTCTGGGTCACGATCACACCCTCATCGGTGACATCAATCTCCGACAGAATGCGGTCACCGCGCGCAAAGAAAATATCCAGCGTCGGGCTTTGAATGAAGATTTTCGGATCATCCTTTTGGCCAACGCGGTCGATCATGCCCACAACATGACTGACCAAGGCATCCATCACCTCCGGATCGTTGGATCGGGTCACGGTGCGGATACCATTTGGCAGGTTCTCAACCTCACGGCTCATCGTTTGGAAGCGGCGGAACATGACCGCCAGTTCTGCGCTTTCCTCCGGCGCGGCATTTGTACCCTGCAGGCCCGGCATATTTGCCACGTCATGCCCGGTTCCGTCAGCGCCATGCATATGCCCGTGCATCTGCGCCGATACGGGACCCGCAACCAATGCAGTCACCAAAATCGACACACTCAGAATGTTTCTCATCGCGGATCCCTCAGACCAATCCTTGGACAACATATTCCAACCTTGAGATACGGCCAAGCCACAAAAGCGTGTCCGACGCCTCATTTTGCCTAGCAAACTCGGGCGTTGGGGTCGCGCCCACAGCGGGCCACGTCAGACCGGCGGGATATCCCCTTCCGCGCGCTTCGCGTGGAAATCAGCTTCGAATGCGGCGAATGACCCCGCAGCAATTGCGTCGCGCATCGTCTGCATAAGCTCCTGATAATAATGTAGATTATGCCAGGTCAGAAGCATGCCAGAAATCATCTCTTGCGCCCGGAACACGTGGTGCAGGTATGCGCGTGAATAGTTCCGGCACGCAGGACAGCCACAGTGTTCGTCGAGCGGACGCGGATCGTCCTGATGCCGCGCGTTCTTGATGTTGACCTGCCCACGACGCGTCCAAGCTTGACCAGTGCGACCCGAACGCGATGGCAAAACGCAGTCCATCATGTCCACGCCCCGCTTGACCGCGCCGACAATGTCATCCGGCTTGCCCACCCCCATCAAATACCGTGGTTTGTCTTCGGGAAGCTGGCTTGGCGCAAAATCCAGACAACCGAACATTGCCTCCTGCCCTTCGCCCACGGCCAGACCGCCGATTGCGTAGCCGTCAAACCCGATGGCCCTCAGTGCCTGTGCCGATTCCTCCCGGAAATCATGCTCCAGCCCGCCCTGCTGGATACCAAAGAGCATATGCCCGGGCCGGTCTCCGAACGCCTCTTTCGACCGCTCTGCCCAACGCATCGACAGACGCATCGACTCAGCAATCCGATCCCGATCAGCGGGCAGCGCGGGACATTCATCGAAACACATGACAATATCGGACCCCAGCAGGCGCTGGATCTCCATCGACCGCTCAGGTGTCAGCTCATGACGCGACCCGTCGATATGCGATTTGAAGGTCACGCCCTTTTCTGTCAGCTTGCGCAGATCGGCAAGGCTCATAACCTGAAACCCACCGGAATCTGTGAGGATCGGTTTCTCCCAGTTCATGAATGTGTGCAGCCCGCCTAGCCGGTCAATGCGCTCGGCTGTTGGACGCAACATCAGGTGGTAGGTGTTGCCAAGAAGAATATCCGCCCCGGTGGCAGCCACGGACTCGGGCATCATAGCCTTGACCGTCGCCGCTGTGCCGACCGGCATGAAGGCGGGTGTCCTGATCACGCCTCGCGGTGTGGTGATCACCCCGGTCCGAGCGTTGCCATCAGTGGCGTGGAGGGCAAAGGAGGAAGAAACTGTCATGATCCGGCCTTACTTGCAGAGGGCGCCCTTGTGCGCCAAATCCCCAGCATTGCCAAGGAGGCGCGATTCCAATGCCCGATAAATCATCCGAGACGCCCGCGCCGAAACCCACGGGCTCTGAACCCATTTTGACTTTCGGCTGGGAAGAATGGGTCAGCCTGCCCGACCTTGGACTGCCTGCGATCCGCGCCAAGGTGGACACAGGTGCCCGCACCTCTGCCCTGCACGCCGCCGATATCGAAGTCTTTGGCTCGGCCAGCAAACCGCGCGTGCGCTTTACCGTGCATCCAATCCCCGGTCGTGAAGATTTAATGATCCCTTGCTCTGCCCCGATTGTCGACCGCCGGGATGTCACGTCATCCAATGGTGAAACGGAAAGCCGATATGTCATCGCCTCGGAAATGAATGTCGGCGGGCAATCATGGACCATTGAAATCACGCTGACTGACAGAGGCACCATGAGCAACCGCATGCTTTTGGGCCGACAGGCGCTTAAAGATCACGTCAATATCGTGCCCAGCGAACGCTTTCAGCAGCCTGAACTGGATTTCGAGGTCTATCACACTCCCAAGATGCGTAAGATTGCGCCCAATCGGGCGTTGCGCGTGGCTGTGCTGAGCCGCGAAAACAATTATTCAACCCGCCGTCTGGTCGAGGAAGGCGAAGCGCGCGGTCACGCCGTTGAAGTGATCGACACAACGCGCTGCTACATGGCCATCAACGCTATGGCGCCCGAGGTCTACTATGATGGCAAACGCCTGCCGCGCTATGATGCAATCATTCCACGCATCGGTGCCTCGATTACACCCTATGGCACGGCGATTGTCCGGCAATTTGAATCCATCGGAACCTTTGTCGTCAACGGCAGCGCTGGCATCACGTCCAGCCGTGACAAACTCCATGCGCATCAGCTTTTGGCCCGCCATCGGATCGGCATGCCTTCAACAGCCTTCGCCAGCTCGCCAAAAGACACCTCAAACCTGATTGGCCTCGTCGGAACGGCGCCTTTGATCGTCAAGCTGCTGGAATCCACACAGGGCAAAGGTGTTGTGCTCGCAGAAACCAAAAAAGCCGCCGAGTCAGTGATCGATGCGTTCCGAGGCCTGAAGGCAAACTTCCTCGTGCAGGACTTCGTGAAAGAAGCGGCTGGCGAAGACATCCGCTGTCTGGTGGTGAACGGTAAGGTTGTGGCGTCAATGAAGCGCACCGGATCAGACGGAGATTTCCGCTCCAACCTGCACCGTGGGGGCACAGCACAAAAGGTCCGGATCAGCAAGGAAGAGCGCGAAACAGCCGTCCGTGCCGCACGGGTTTTTGGCCTCGGCCTGGCAGGCGTGGACTTGCTGCGCTCCAACACGGGGCCCAAGGTGCTGGAGGTGAATTCGTCGCCCGGACTTGAAGGTATCGAGGTTGCCAGCGGCAAGAACATTGCAGGCCTCCTCTACGATGCGATCGAGGAAAAAGTGCGACCTGCACCGGTGCCGCGCCGCAGGTCGCAGCGGGGCAAAGGATAGGCCGGTGCGCTTTCGATAAAAAAAGTATGGCTTGGCAACTTAAACGTGTCGGAAGTCCGCCGTTCACAAAAGTACATGCCAATCCAGAAGGACTTAACATGTTAACCCCAGCTCAAGTTAAACTCATTCAGAATTCCTTTGACGAAGCGCTCTCCGCGCGTGACGACCTTGTTACCGATTTCTATGAAACACTGTTCGAGAAAGCCCCCTCGGTTCGGGGAATGTTCTCGGAAGACATCTCCGGTCAATCCAAAAAATTGGCCAGCATGCTGCAACTGGCTGTCCGGAACCTAAGTGACCCCGCCGCTCTTGTGGGCCCGCTCCATACGCTTGGAGCAAAGCACGTGGCCTACGGCACACAACCAGCACACTATTCTGTTGTGGGCGAGGCGCTTGTTGAAAGCCTCAAGAAGGCGTGCGGCCCAAACTGGACGGCGGAACACACCGAGGCGTGGAACGAAGCGCTCAGCTTTGTATCGCAAACCATGCTGGCAGGAGCGACCAAAGCCACGTCTGTCAAAGCCGCTTAACTCACGGGTCGATCAAAACTGGAAGCGAGCCAGGCACAACCAGTGCTTGGCTTGCTCAGAAACAACAATTGGCAAACGGTGCTGGCCGGGGGACAGTCTCAAAAAAGACGCGCTCCGCAGCAGCCAATGCGGAATTGATATCTTAAGCCAATCCTTCTCGTTCCCGCCCCTTTACCCCCTTCCAGGCTTTCCCTATATATTTGGTCAGGAACCCACGGGAAGGACCGAAATGAACGACGCCAGCCCTAAAATCGAAGGCGCTCCTCTGATTGCCCCCTCCAGCACCGACCATCCGCTGTACGATCAGGTGGTCGAAGCGTGCCGCTCGGTGTACGATCCGGAGATCCCGGTGAACATTTACGACCTTGGGCTCGTCTATACGCTTGATATCAATGATCAAAACGAAGTTCGCGTGATCATGACCCTAACCGCTCCTGGCTGTCCCGTTGCAGGCGAAATGCCGGGATGGGTTGCCGAAGCGATTGAGCCCATTGCAGGTGTCAAACAGGTCGATGTCGAGCTAACCTGGGAGCCGCCTTGGGGCATGGACATGATGTCCGATGAGGCACGCCTCGAACTCGGATTCATGTAACACATGGCTGTCTCGGACGAGCAGATCGCGTTTGTCCGAGACCTGTTTCGCGGCCTGTCCTCGGTAACAACACGCAAGATGTTTGGTGGCCTCGGGATTTACTCGGACGGAACAATTTTCGCAGTGATCGGACCGGAAGAAACCCTGCTGATCAAAGCGCGCGGCCAATTGGCCAAGGAATTGGCTGCTGAAGGCTGCGAGCAATGGTCCTACGAAGGCAAAGCAGGCAAACCGTCACGAATGCCGTACTGGACGCTGCCTGACTCTGCGCTGGATGACCCAGACGAAGCCTGCGCCTGGGCGCGCAGGTCTTTGGCCGAAGCGAATTGACCAGAAGAGAAATTAAATTCACTTTCCTTTAGCGCAAGAAAGCGCTATTGCTTTCTTATGTCCGCACTGTGTGTTCTGACCGGCGATCTTGTTGCATCCTCCGAGCTTTCACCCGAAGCCGTGGATCATACTCTCACAACCATTCAGACTGCAGTCCATGCAATGTCAGCGTGGCCAAGCCTGACCGGGTTTGCTCATTTTGCGCGCCGCGGCGGTGACGGCTGGCAGATTGCCCTCTCTGACCCCAGTGTCGCCCTTCGCGCAGCCCTTTTTCTGCGCGCTTGCCTTCAGCGCGATGACACCATGGCAAAGACACGCATTTCAATTGCAACAGGCACGGGCACGCTGCCAGCATCCGGCGATCTGAACGCCGCTCACGGTCCGGCCTTTGTCTCTTCGGGTCGCCAGCTTCAAACCATCTCTGGTCACGCCCTGATGGCACATGCCCAAGGTGGCGGACATCATGCGGCGACCCGACTGGCCGATCATATCGCAAGTGGATGGACACAGGCACAGGCTCGCGCAATGGCCGCACTGTTGCCCCCAGACGCACCCGCCCGCGCACAGGTCGCGGCGTCATTCGGGATCACCCGTCAGGCCGTCAATCAGGCACTGTGGTCTGCTGGTTACCCGGCGCTCATGGAAGCAATCGAGGCTATCGAAGCGGAGGGCAGCAAGTGATTTTGCCTTTTTTCGACAAGAGCAAGCCTAAACGCCTGCCGGGTTCCTCATGATCGCGGTCTTCGTCGCGCTCCTCGTCGCCCATGTGGTGGCTGATTTTCTCGGGCAGCCCGACGTCATGCACAGGCGAAAGTCCGAGCCGGTCTTCCTGCTCTTGCACGTCACAATCGTTTTTGCCCTCAGCGTCCTGGCTCTGGGCGGTGCGTGGAACCTGGCTTTGGGCGTAGCAACCGCACATCTTTTGATCGACGCCATTAAGATGTGGGCCTTGCCCGCTGCATGGCGCGACAGCCTACCCGCATTCCTGCTGGATCAGATAGCCCACGGCAGCACTCTGTTGGCGGGGGCGATACTGATGCCAGACGCAGTGGCCACCGGCATTTGGAGCCCCTATATCCACCACCTTCTCGGCCCCGCCATCCTTGTGTCGGGTGCCGTTATCTCGATCTGGGGTGGCGGATTTGCCGTAGGTCTGTTGATGCAACCCTACACGAACCAATTCGAAGCAGACGAGTCCGGCCCAAGCGCAGAAGGTCTGGAAAACGCCGGGCGCATGATTGGCAAACTCGAACGCGGATTGATCTTCCTCTTTCTGTGCGTCGATCAAGCAACCGCGACCGGTTTTCTGATCGCCGCGAAATCGGTGCTCCGCTTCGACACTGCATCGAAAGGTCAGAAAGCCGGGGAATACGTGATCATTGGAACACTGGCCTCGTTCGGTTGGGGCTTGGCCACCGGATACGGCACGCTTTCCCTCCTTGAGATCGCGGCAGCAAACCCCTAGATTGTCCATGACAGCGAAAGCGAGAGACACCATGTTTGGCATCCCCGGCAAACAAGCCGTCACCCTGACCCCCAAAGCTGCCGCACAAGTGCGCAAGCTGATGGACGCCAAAGGCCATGCCGGCCTCCGCATTGGCGTGAAAAAGGGCGGGTGTGCGGGCATGGAATACACGATGGATTACGTCGATGATGCAGATCCGCATGATGAAGTCGTCGAACAGGATGGCGCCGTGGTGATGATCGCCCCGATGGCGCAGATGTTCCTCTTCGGGACCGAGATCGACTACCAGACCTCGCTTCTGGAATCCGGATTCCACTTCAACAACCCGAACGTGGCGGACGCTTGCGGGTGTGGGGAATCGATCAAGTTCAAAGACGTGGAAGAGTTGACCGCCGAACACGCAAACGGTGCACCGAACTTGAAAGCGTGAGCGGGACATCGTCACCACGCACTCGAATTCGCCACAGAGCCGCTCCAAACCAGTTCAAGTTCCAAGCACATTGAACGGTTGACCTAGCCTCACCAAGAGCCTTCAGAACCATCATAGGGACCGGTAGGCAAACAATGCGTTGGAGCAGAACCATGCACAACTCAGCAAGTGGGCAATGTCTCTGTGGTGAGGTCAGGTTTGAAGTTGCAGGCGCATTCGAGAACTTCTTTCTCTGTCACTGCAGTCGATGCCGCAAGGACAGCGGCTCGGCGCATTCCGCCAATCTTTTCTCATCGACAGCCCAACTGATCTGGCTGTCACGCGAAGATGCGATTACCACTCTTCAACTTCCCGACACAGACCACGTAAAAAACTTCTGCGCGCGCTGTGGATCCGCTGTGCTCTATGTGCTGACAAAACATGGCGTTCTGGTTGTGCCTGCTGGAGCCTTGGACAGCTCGATCACCAACAAACCTAATGGCCATATCTGCTGCGCAAGCCGAGCCGAGTGGGACACCGATCTCGAGTCACTTGTGCGGATTAACGGCCTGCCCGGTTAAACGCGGTCTCACCCCTTCTCCTGCAGATGCACATAGGTCTCGGCATAGCGTTTGGTCAGGTGATCGCCTGCCCGGATCAGCTTGCCTGACCCAAGCGGCGCGACATTCGTCTCCACATTCGGATTGAAGAACAGCGGCACCGAAATCCGCTCGTCCGACCCGCCCTTGACCCGGTGCAGCGTCGCCACGACGCGCCCCTCGGTCCACATCTCGAGCATCTCACCGAAGTTGATGATAAACTCCCCTGGAGGCGCCTGTACCGGCAGCCAGTCTGTTCGCCCACGCGGCTGCACCTCCAGCCCCGGCTGACCATCCGTCGCCAGAAGCGTCAGGCAGCCGTAATCCGTATGGGCACCGATGCCGAAATCCTTGTCTCCGGCCCAGTCCGGGCGCGGCGGATAGTAATTGCCCCGCAAAAGAGCCATCGGGCAGTCAAACTTGTCCTCGAAGAAATCCGAATCCGCCCCGATCGACATCGCGATCCCGCGCAGGATGCCCCGCGCCACGTCGAGCGCGTCAGCGTAATATGCCCGGATCACCTGCTCGAACCCGGCAGGCCGGTCCGGCCAGTGGTTCGGCGCATAGACCGACAAAGCCACCCGCATATCCCCGTCCTGCAAGGTGTAGCCGCAATCGAAAACCTCTTTGTAATCGGGGTTTGCGTTCGGATCGACCTGCTCGGATTTCGGCGCACCCCAGCCCCGGTTCGACCCGGTGCGCGCCATGTTCACCTGATCCTTGACCTCGGTCGGCAACGCAAAAAACGCACGATAGGCCGCCAGCACAAACCGCATCCGGGCCGAGGTGAATTTGGTGTTGTACACAGTGGCAAAGCCCACCTCCTCGGCAGCAAGGCGCATCTGCGCCAGCGCATCCGCATCACCCACGGCCAAAGCCTTTGCATCCAATCTCGGGATCATGTCTCGCTCTCCTGTGACGTCGCGCGGCCTTGTGCCACCCGACCACCTCGGGTGCAACGGCCCTTGACGCCGCGCCTCTGCCCGCGATGATGCGCGCCAAAGCCAAGACACCAACAGGAGCCTCCCTATGCGCCGCAAACTCGCCGCCGGAAACTGGAAAATGAACGGAACCACCGCCGCGCTGACCGAGCTGGATGCGTTGCAAGACGTCACGGGTGGCGCAGCCGAAGTTCTGATCTGTCCCCCGGCTACACTGGTCGCGGCCGCTGCCGCCAGATCCGGCAAGGTCGCCATCGGTGGGCAGGATTGCCACTCCGCAGCATCCGGCGCGCATACGGGAGACGTGTCCGCGGATATGCTCAAGGATGCGGGTGCGACCTACGTGATCCTCGGCCATTCCGAACGCCGCGCGGACCACGGCGAGAGCGACGCGCTGGTGGCCTACAAGACCCAGGCCGCCTGGGCGACAGGTCTTACGGCCATTGTCTGCGTTGGCGAAACCCTCGACGAGCGCGAAAGCGGCAAGACCCTCGACGTCGTCGGTCGCCAACTCGCCGCCTCTCTTCCCGACGATGTGACTGGCGAAAACACTGTTATCGCCTACGAACCCGTCTGGGCGATTGGCACCGGCAAGGTGCCCACCACCGATCAGATCTCCGAGGTTCACAGCTTCATGCGCGCCGCCCTGATCCAGCGCTTCGGCAATGACACGGCCCAGGCCATCCGCCTTCTCTATGGCGGCAGCGTCAAAGCCTCGAATGCGACCGAGATTTTTGCTGTGGCGGACGTGGACGGCGCACTTGTTGGCGGAGCAAGCCTGAAAGCCGCCGATTTCTCCCCTATCGTCACGGCCCTGAACGGCTGACCGCGCAAAGGCATGCAACGGTTCTCCCAATCCCCGACCGACCCAGACTTCGTCCAAGACCCCTACCCGTTCTACGATCGCCTCCGCACCTCAGGCGATCTGGCATGGTGGGACGAATACGGCATGCCCTGCGCCGCCAGCCACCGCGCGGTGCACGCCATCCTGCGCGATCGCCGCTTTGGCCGCGAGGTGCCGCCGGAATTGGCCCCCGCGATCCCCGATCACCTCGCCCCGTTCTACGCGGTCGAGGCCCATTCGATGCTGGAACTGGAGCCCCCCCGCCACACCCGCCTGCGCGGCCTCGTCCTACGCGCCTTCACTTCTCGCCGGATCAAGGCGCTGGAACCTGAAATAACGGCGCTAACCCACGAGAGAATCGATACTTTTCCCTCGGATACACCCTTCGACATCCTCACCACCTTCTGCCAACCGATCCCTGTGATCGTCATCGCGCGCTTACTCGGAGTTCCCGACGACATGGCCCCGCAACTCCTGCGCTGGTCGAACGCGATGGTCGCCATGTATCAGGCCAGCCGAACCCGCGCGACTGAAGACGCCGCGGCCCAAGCCGCTTCCGACTTCTCCACCTTCCTGCGCAGCTATATCGATACCCGCCGTGACGATCCCCGTGATGATCTGATCACCCACCTGATCGCCGCCGAAGAAGACGGCGAAAAGCTCTCCACCGACGAGCTGATCACCACCTGCATCCTGCTCCTCAACGCGGGCCACGAGGCAACGGTCCACACGCTGGGAAACGGCATCAAGACATTGGCGGAGACCGGCACAGACCGGATTAACGACAAAACGGTCGAGGAAATCCTCCGATACGACCCGCCGCTGCACATGTTCACCCGCTATGCCTACGAAGAAGTCACGCTTTTCAACCACACTTTCCACCGCGGCGATCAGGTGGCGTTGCTCCTCGCTTCAGCCAATCGCGACCCGGACCAATGGCCCGACGCACATCGCTTCGACCCCACCCGCACGATCACGCAGAACACCAGCTTCGGCGGTGGCCTGCATTTCTGCGTCGGCGCGCCGTTGGCCCGGCTGGAGCTGCAAATCGCCCTTCCGATCTTATGGGAGCGCTGCCCGAACCTGTGCATCGCGGAACCACCCGAATACGCCAACACCTACCATTTTCATGGGTTGGAGCGCCTGATGGTTCGGACCTCCTGACGCGCGCCAAACGTTCCTCATGTTCTTGCATATTTATGAAAAGAAGAAGCAGGGGACGGCGCACCACCCCTGCTTCTTCTTTTTCCAAATATGCGCACACAACGCCAAAGCTTGCGCAAGTCACAGCAAAGGCGCTCCTAGAGCGGCAGCGCCGTGGTCGACTTGATCTCTTCCATCGACAAAAGCGCCGTCACGTTGTGCACTTTCACCTCGGCGATCAGCGCCTGATAGAACGCGTCATAGGCCCGCGCATTCTTCACCCGCACTTTGAGGATGTAGTCGATATCCCCCGCCAGCCGATGTGCTTCCTGCACTTCAGGGCGATCCTGCAGCGCCTTCAGGAACGCGCGCTGCCAGGTCGCATCGTGTTCGCTGGTGCGGATCAGAACAAAGAAGCAGGCCTCGAACCCAAGCGCGTCAGCATCAAGTTGCACCACCTGGGCACCGATAATCCCAGCCTCCTTCATCTTGCGAATCCGGTTCCACACAGGCGTCTTCGATGACCCCACCTTGCCGGCGATATCGTCCAGCGACTGCGCCGCATCCGTTTGCAACTCGACAAGAATTTTCCGGTCCGTGTCGTCGATCTTCATCACTGTTCTTCTTTCTGCGCATTTCGAGGACTTCCTGTCCCCTCTATCCCGCGACATAGAACATATTTCCTTATTTTCGCAAGCCACTGGCGCAATACCAGAACAAAATTCTATTTTAGAGGCAAGAAACGAGGTGAAGAGGACAACCCGATGCCACGCGACCTGCACATGACCACCCCCCTGCCTGTCGCTTTTGTCGGCGCTGGCCCCGGCGACCCCGAGCTGCTGACCGTCAAGGCCCTACGCGTCCTGCAGGACGCCGACGTCGTGATTCATGACCGACTTGTCAGCGCCGAGATCATCGCGCTGGTCGGCCCCCGGACCCGTCTGCGCAATGCAGGCAAGGAAGGGTTCGGCCCGTCGGTCACGCAAATCGACATCAACACGATGATCGTGGAAGAAGCCCTGACCGGCGCGCGTGTCGTGCGACTCAAGGCTGGCGATCCCACCGTCTTTGGTCGTCTGGACGAAGAACTGGATGCGGTGATCGCGGCGGGTCTCGACTACACCATCGTGCCCGGCCTCACCTCGGCCTCTGCCGCTGTTGCCGCCCTTGGCCAATCGCTGACCAAGCGCGGGCGCAACACCGCCGTGCGCCTGATCACCGGGCATGACATGCAGGGCTATGCCGATCACGACTGGCGTGCACTGGCCCGCGAGGGTGAGGTCGCGGCGATCTACATGGCCAAGAAAGCCGCGCGGTTCATCCAGGGCCGCCTGCTCATGCATGGGGCAACACCGTCCACGCCGGTCACGATCGTTGAAAACGCAAGCCGCGCAGACCAGCGCATTGTCAGCGCCACTCTGGCAACTCTGCCCGCCATTCTGGCTGAGGCCGACATCACCGGCCCCGCGCTTCTCATGTACGGTTTGGCCCCGCGCGATGCGGTTGAAACGGCCCTGCCCCACATTCAGGAGATGATCTGATGCCTGCCATCTTCACGCCAAAAGTCATCACCGCCAACGCGTTGCTCGAAGGCGATGTGGTGTACCTGACCCAGGACGACACATGGACCCTCAACCTAAAGGATGCGGATGTTCTGACCGACGAGGCCGATGCGCAAATCCGCCTGATCGACGCCAGCGCCCGCACCTCTGAAGTGGTTGGAGTCTATCTGGCCGACGTGGCCCCTGACGCCAAAGGCCCCAAGCCCACCCATTTCCGCGAGGCGTTCCGCATGCGCGGCCCGTCCAACTATCCCCACGGCAAACAGTCCGAGGCTCTCTGATGTACCGCTATACCGATTTCGACGCCACTTTCGTGGCCGAGCGCAACGCCCAATTCCGCGCACAGGTGGAACGCCGCATCGACGGTTCGCTCACCGAAGACGAATTCAAGCCGCTCCGCCTGATGAACGGGCTCTACCTGCAACTGCACGCCTACATGCTGCGCGTGGCGATCCCCTATGGCACGCTGTCGAGCGCCCAGATGCGGCAGCTTGCCTACATCGCCGAACGGTGGGACAAGGGCTATGGCCACTTCACCACGCGCCAGAACATCCAGTTCAACTGGCCCACGCTGCGCGATGTGCCGGATATGCTCGACGCGCTGGCCGAAGTGCAGATGCACGCGATCCAGACCTCAGGCAACACAATCCGCAACGTGACCGCCGACCATTTCGCCGGCGCTGCTGCGGACGAGATTGCCGACCCCCGTCCGGTGGCCGAGCTGATCCGCCAGTGGTCCACCGACCACCCGGAGTTCCAGTTCCTGCCGCGCAAATTCAAGATCGCTGTAACGGGATCACCGAATGATCGCGCCGTGACAAAGGCCCACGACATCGGCCTGCGCATGGTGCTCAACGATGCGGGTGAACCGGGGTTCGAAGTGATCGTCGGCGGTGGCTTGGGTCGCACTCCGATGATCGGCAAGGTTGTCCGAGACTTCCTGCCCGAAGCGGACCTGCTGCCCTATCTCGAAGCCGTCGTCAGCGTCTGGAACCTGCTGGGCCGTCGCGACAACAAGTACAAAAGCCGCATCAAGATCACCGTGCACGAGCATGGCATCGACGACATCCGCGCGCGGGTGGAAGAGCGGTTCGCCCTGCTGCGTCCTGCCTTCACCGGCGTGGATCAGCAGCTTTTCGCGCAGATCAAGTCTGACTTCGAGCCGCCCGCGTTCAAGGACCGTGACACTGGCCCGTTCGATCTCGCTTACGCGAATGACCCGGTGTTCCGGTCCTGGGCTGACACCAATCTCAGCGCCCACCGCGCGCCGGGTCACGCGATTGCCCAGATCAGCCTCAAGGCGCATGGCGCGACACCGGGCGACGCCACCGCCGAGCAGATGCGCGTGATGGCCGATCTGGCGGAACGCTACGGCTATGATGAGTTGCGCATCAGCCACGAGCAGAACGTCGTGCTGCCGCATGTGCACAAGGCCGACTTGCCGGCGATCCATGCGGCACTCAAGGCAGCAGGCCTTGCCACCGCCAATATCGGCAAGATCAGCGACATCATCGCCTGCCCCGGCATGGATTACTGCGCGCTGGCCACAGCCCGCTCGATCCCCATCGCGCAGGAAATCGCAACGCGCTTCGACCAGCTTAAGCTCGAACACGAGGTGGGTGATCTGAAGATCAAGATCTCGGGCTGCATCAACGCCTGCGGTCACCACCATGTCGGCCATATCGGCATCCTCGGCCTCGACCGCGCGGGGGTGGAGAACTACCAGATCACACTGGGCGGCGATCACACGGAAACCGCGGCCATCGGTCAGCGCACCGGTCCGGGCTTTTCGGCGGACGAGATCGTGCCCGCGATTGAGCGGATCGTGGACACCTACCTGTCGGAACGCGAGAACGCAGACGAGGCCTTTATCGACACGTTCCGCCGGGTTGGCATGACCCCGTTCAAGACAGCGCTTTATGGCGAAAGCGACAAGAAAAAGAAGGCCGCGTGATGCTTGACCTGACACAGCACAATCGCGAGGCAAACGGGGTTCCGCTTGACGAGCGGATGGCCGCACAGGATCGCGTGACCGTTCTGAACGCGCGCTACCGCCATTTCGGCACATCCTATCTGCTCGAAGCCGTGCTGACGCGCGGCATCTTCGACCGCCTGGCGATGGTGTCGAGCTTCGGCGCGGATTCGGCTGTCCTTCTGCACCTCATCGCGCAGATCGACCGCACCCTGCCGGTACTTTTCATCGACACGGAATTACTTTTCGAGGAAACGCTGACGTATCAGCAAGAGCTGGCCGACCACCTGGGCCTGACCAACGTGCAGGTGATCCGCGCGTCCAAACGTACGGTCGAGGCGGTCGATCCGTACGGCGCCCTACGCTTCACCAACCCGGACGCCTGCTGCGACCTGCGCAAGACGCAGCCGCTCAATGATGCGCTCACGGGCTATGACGCATGGATCACCGGGCGCAAACGCCATCAGGCGCATACCCGTCAGGGATTGCGCTATTTCGACCTCGACGAAAGCGCCGCCCGGATCAAGATCAACCCGCTGATCGACTGGAAGCCTGCTCGGATCGCGGCGCATCTCGACACGCACAAGCTGCCCCGCCATCCGCTTGTGGCGCGCGGCTACCCGTCCATCGGCTGCGCCCCCTGCACCACACGCGTGGCCAAAGGCGAAGACCCCCGCGCCGGACGCTGGCGTGGCTTGGGCAAGACCGAATGCGGACTTCACAGCAACACAGGAGACGCAAAATGACCGTTCTCATCAACGACACCGGCTTTCTGACTGCGGATCCGACCCGCTGGATCGACCCCGAGGCGCGCATCGACCTGCCGTCCGACACCGATCCCGCACGACTCAAATGCCTTCTGATCGGCAAGGAACTGGTGCGCATCGACTTTCCCAGCTTTGCCGATGGGCGCGGCTTTACCCTCGCCCGGTTGATCCGCCAGCAAGGCTACAAGGGCTGGCTGCGCGCACAAGGTCATGTGATCGCAGATCAATACGCAATGGCCCGCCGCTCGGGCTTTGACGACGTGGAAATCAGCGATGACCTCGCCGCGCGCCAGCCCGAGGACCAGTGGCTGGCCCGTGCCGACTGGCGCGCCCATGACTACCAGTCGCGCCTGAGGGGCCTTGCCGCCTGACAGCCCACTGCGACCCAAAAGACCACCCGCCCTGTCCCTGCGACCATGGGCGGGTTTCGTCTGATGTAAATCAAAGATAGATGTAAGGGGCCGGTTTACACGAGCCGGTATGGAAAACATGACAGAGTTGACACCCGTGACCGAAGCCACAGCCACCAAAGCGCCCGCTAAGACCCTTGCCGTACCCGACGCGCAGACCGTGACATCGGTCAAGCACTGGACAGACCGGCTGTTTTCCTTCCGGGTCACACGGCCTGCGTCGCTTCGGTTCCGCTCGGGCGAATTTGTTATGATCGGTCTCATGCAGACGGATGAAAAAACCGGCCGGGAAAAGCCTTTGCTGCGCGCCTACTCCATCGCCTCACCCGCCTGGGACGAGGAACTGGAATTCTACTCGATCAAGGTACAGGACGGCCCGCTCACCAGCCGCCTCCAGCACATTCAGCCGGGCGATCAAATCATCCTGCGCCCGAAACCCGTCGGCACTCTGGTGCATGACGCGCTGCTGCCCGGCAAGCGGCTCTGGCTCTTTGCCACCGGCACAGGCATTGCCCCCTTTGCGTCGATCCTGCGCGAGCCGCAGACATATGAGGACTACGAAGAGGTGATCCTCACCCACACCTGCCGCGAAGTGGGCGAACTGCAATATGGCAAGGAACTGATCGACGATATCCGGTCCGACGAGCTTTTGGCAGAGTTGATCGGCGAAGGCTTTGCTGACAAGCTGCGGTATTACCCGACGACCACCCGCGAAGAGAGCCCAAAAATGGGCCGTATCACCGACCTGATGCGATCGGGCGAATGCTTTGAGGATCTGGGGGTGCCAGTGATCAGCCCCGACACCGACCGCGCGATGGTCTGCGGCAACCTCGCTTTCAACCTTGAAATCAAGGACATGCTTGAAGGCTACGGGCTTGAGGAAGGCGCAAATTCCGATCCCAAGACCTATGTCGTTGAAAAGGCGTTTCTCGACTGAGGCTCCACTTCAAAGAATATTCGCAACAAACTGAAAATCAACCTTTTTCTAAGATCATCCGATCCACAAATCCGGCGAGATTCATGATGAATTGATCGCCGGATGACCGGGTGTGGTGCAGCCGCGTAACCTCTGTCCTGAGTGGCTCATGCACAAGACGCACCGGACCCTTTGCGGCGTAGGTGTTGCCAATTGCCTCCAACGTATCAAGGTTTGGCAGGCCTTCCGCCTTGATCTGTTCGGCAAGCGCGTGCCACTGATAGCCTTCCTTGCGCGACCTGTCGCGCAAACTCATATTCCATGACCCGATAAGCACCTTGCCAGCAATCTGAAGCGGCGTTCGAACCGGAAAATGCGCCAATTTTACAATGGGATGCACCTCGGAATTCATCTTTCTCAGACCATGAGAGCCAGCCATCACCTCAACCGGTCTCGGCACGCAAGCTGGTATCAGAACCTTGAAGTATTGCGGTTTCTCGCGCCGCCGACGGTGCGTGATCCGCGTCAGAGGATTAAGATCGTCCTGAGGATCGTCCGGGCGCGGCACATAGGTGACCCAAGGGATCGTCACGGGTCCCACCGCGTGTGCAAACAGATCTGCCAGTTCGCGGGCCGTGCACATCAGAAACTCATCACTGTCTAGCAATGCAACGTGGTCCTGCGCGTAGGGCCCGTTGACAAGGTCACTCAGCACCGATGCCTGAATGTGCTGCAGGGCGTCATTGACCTCGTATGTCACGGCAAGCCCGTCTTGTTGCAGGGCCTCCAGAATGCTCCGTGTTCGGTCGGTGCTGCCATTGTCGACAATATGAAGGTGATCCAGCACCTGCAGATTGTGCCGCACCATTGCTTCGATCACATCGTCTTCGTTCTTAACGACGGAAAGCCCAACAATCCGCATGTCGCCTTGCCTGCTCTACCTGTTTTCAGGGAAGCCTATAGATCGCCCAGCGAATGTCACCTGCTGTCTGGACCGCGCGCACACAGCGTTGTCTCAAAGTCAGTTTACGACGATTGATAGCCACAACACCCAGACGCATCGAGCAATGTTTTCATGGCTTGCGCTGCATCGTCGAATGCGACCTCAGCCGAGGCCGCTGCCGCCACAATAGCGGTCCTGAGAGCATCAAGTGCAGTCTCTGGTCGATCGGACAGGACAACGCCAGATCCTTTGCCAGACGCTGCGGATGGGACAGTCGGCTCAAGAGAAAACCACATCGCGCCCCCGGCAAACAGCACCGCAATAAAGATAAGCACTTGTTTCATCATTGCGGACCTTTCTGGTTTGAGAGATCAGGACGCTCAGCACCGGTCCGAGGCCACTCTGTTCAGGGGTGTGTTGCTTCCGGGGAACCACTTGGAAAGCGGTTGAGTTCCATGGAAAAGCCGCTTGAAAGGCAACGTCAGGACGTTTAGTTTGCAGCCCTGATTTATAACTGCACCAAGGAGCAAAACCATAGCCCGCAGACCTCACAACGCGCCGCCCACGCGCGACACCGGCCCCCGCGTCAATGAACGCATTCGGGCTCCTGAAATCCGCCTGATCGGAGCGGATGGCGAAAATATTGGCGTTGTCTCGCCTGAACGCGGATTGGCCCTGGCTGAAGAAGCCGGTTTGGATCTGGTCGAGATTTCACCCAATGCGACACCGCCGGTCGTCAAGATCATGGATTTCGGCAAGTTCAAATATGAACAGCAGAAGCGCGAATCCGAAGCGCGCAAGAAGCAGAAGATCATCGAGATCAAAGAGGTCAAGTTCCGCCCGAATACGGACAAGAACGATTACGACGTGAAGATGCGCAATGTCTTCAAGTTCTTGGAGAATGGCGACAAGGTGAAAGTGACGCTCCGGTTCCGCGGTCGCGAGATGGCGCACCAGAACCTGGGCCGTGAACTGTTGGAACGTGTGGCCGAGGATACCAAAGAGCATGGCAAGGTTGAGAACATGCCAAAGATGGAAGGTCGTCAGATGGTTATGATGATCGGCCCTCTTTCCAAGTGATTGCCGAATAATCGAAGCCAATTATATGGCAAATTTTGAAAGCGACCTTCGGGTCGCTTTTTTTATGCCGTGTCGCGTGGAGCCGGTCGCGATGGCGGCTCTTTGAGCAACCCGCCAACCCCCATCCCCATGATATCCTGTGGGCGCACCGAAACGTCGCACAGCAATCTCTCAAGCACCCAATCCGCCCCATTCAGCGCAGGCGACCGGGCGCATCCAGGCAGACCGATCACTGGTTTGTCCGTCAGATGGCCCCAGAACAGCAGGTTTCCCGGATCGACAGGCATACCGTAATGCACAACGTCCCCCCCTGCCGCGCGCACCGCTTCGGGGGCGACGTCGTAAAGATCAGATGTGGCAGATCCGGTCAGGATACACAGGATGTCGTAGTCCGGCGCCGACGCTTCAAGGGCGGTACGCAGCGCGTCCGCGTCATGCGGCACAACGGTTTTTGGTCCGACGCTGACACCCATTCTGTCAAAGCGCTGCGCCATCGCCCGCTGGCCTTTGGCACTGTCGTCGCGGCCACCGACGCTCGTTTGAATCAACAAAGCGCGGCTCCGGGTCACCGGACGCAAACCCAGCGAATCCTGACCCGCCGCGCAGGCCGCTGCAACGGCAGCTTCGGGCGCGGCGTACGAGATGATTTTGACCGTCGCCACCATGCCGCGCGCCGCCATGCGGTGCCATTCGGGAACGGTTGCCACGGTGACCATCGGGTGCACAGCATTCACCGCGTTGATCTTTGATGCATCAATCTGCGCCACACCGGTGTTTGTCGCGTAGATGTTGACCCGCCCGGTGCTGGCAGGTGCGAGGCGCAGATTGACCGCATCCGGCTCCGGCACCAAGGCCTGCGCCAGCCGCTCGGCGGCCCGGTCTTCGTGGACATCGTCGGCTTCCAGTCGGGCAACCGTAACACGGTGTACGCCTGCTGCCATCAGTTTGGCTAAAGATGCAGCATCCAGGACCACGCCTTTACGCAACCGGCCTTTGGGCAGCGCCACCGAATGCGCAAGGATCGCGCCCTCAGCGGCGTCCAACGGAACCGCGCCGAACTTCATGCGCCCTTCCGCAGCACTTGGGTCATTTCAGCAAGGATCGACACGGCAATCTCGGCAGGGCCTGAAGCACCGATATCGAGCCCGATGGGTCCGTGGATTTTCGCTATCTCGGCTTCGCTGAAACCTGATGCCGTCAGCCGTTCCACCCGCTTCGCATGAGTGCGGGTCGAGCCGAGTGCGCCGATGTAGAAGCAGTCGGCCCTGAGCGCCTGTTCGAGGGCGGGATCGTCGAGTTTCGGATCATGGGTCAACAACACCAGCGCGGTGCGGGTGTCGAGACCCAGTTGGGTGATCGCCTCGTCTGGCCAATCGTGCAGGATGGTCTCGCCCGGAAACCGGCTGTCTGACCCAAACGCCTCACGCGGATCGATCAGGGTCGGGTCATACCCCGCAATCCGCGCCATCGGCACTAAGGCCTGTGCTATATGAACGGCCCCCACGATGATGAGCCGCAAGGGCGGGTTGTGGACGGCGACGAATGTGCGGCTATCAGGCACAAAGCCCGAACGGTCCATGCGGAAGGCGTGATCGTGACCTTCCGTCGTCAGGCTCCGCGTACCCGCGTCGAGATCGACGACATAGGCCACGGGTTTCCGCTCGGACCGAAATTTTACCAATTGGTCAAGAATCTCTTCTGGCAGCACAGCGCCCACCGGCTCGACGAGAACGCGAATGGTGCCGCCGCACGCCAGACCGACGGCGAACGCGTCCTGATCGCTGACCCCGAATTCAAGCTCGCGCGGCTTGCCATCAGCCAGCGCATCCATCGCCTCGACCACAACGGCACCTTCAACGCAGCCGCCCGAAACCGAGCCTTCAATCTCACGTTCGCCGGAAATGGCAAGCTGCGAGCCGACACGTCGAGGCGCGCTGCCCCATGTCTCGATCACCGTCGCCAGAACCGCGCCTTTGCCCGACCGATGCCAGTCGAGCGCCGTTTCGGGACATCTGTCAAACCGCTCCATTTGCATGGCCTCCTCCGTAGCTGGACGCGACCTTATCACGCCTCGCGGCGCTGTCTCCCCCTGCGATGGTGGTAGGTCGCAAACGCGTGAAGCACAGACGCGTGACAGATTATGACACACTCCACCTGGCCCTGTGTGGGCGGTCAGAACACCATGTTTACGATGATCCGGCACCCAATCCGAAGACACACGGAGTGAATCATCGCAGGGAACTGCAGTTCCCCAGCGTCACCGTTTCACGGGTGCGTCCCTCCGAAGTGAGAAGGCCTGAATTGTGCGGAGCGGAAAACGGACCCTAGCATTACAGTTGCGCTTTGTCGTGATCTCTGAATCAATGCCTTACCATGATAATGAGAGGGTCATGGATGGCAGGTTTGGCGATAGAAGAGATGCTGGAACTATGGGCGTCTTCGCTTCGAGA
>JAUIIR010000117.1 GCA_030431485.1 Alphaproteobacteria bacterium | reverse complement strand
CTGGTCGTAAGCTTTCACCCATGCGTGCGTCCGTGGTTGCTGCGGATTTTGTTTCAACAGCCTGATTCTACAGCGCTTTCTGGCGCACGCAACCTTCCCGAAATGAATTGGATGAATAAGGCGGGATTAAAACCGGGATCACTCGGCTTAAATCAATCATGGCAGAGGCCACCGGGTCGAATTTCAAACAAGCCAAAGAAAGCCAATTCCTTCTCTGCGCCTCCAGCATCATGTCGGAGGTTGTCGAAAACTTCGCAAAAGAAGACCAACCAATGACCACGGAGGAGCAGAGCCACGAAGCGGCAACGCTCAAATCGCTGCACGAAACCTATGTGGGGCAATCGAACGCGGCGGTTCTCAAGATGATGGACCAATGTCGTCAGGTCACCGGAGGCATGGACAGTCTGCGCCAAACGTTGCTCGGATTGTCTGCGGTGCGCGTATCACTTCGTGTGGAAACGCGTAGACTGGGAGAAAAAGCCCGAGGCCTCGACAGTCTGATCTCTGACATTGATCAAAGCCATATGCGCGTTCAGGACCACCTTGAACAGGTCTTCGATATCGCCATTCACCTTCAGGAGGCGATTGACGCCGCTTAGTCGGCCATTTCAGTCACAGCGACGGCGAGGACGTTTAGCCCGGTCACCAAATCAGCCTCGTCTGTGTCCTCGCCAAATGCATGGCTGATGCCGCCAATCGACGGCACAAAGAGCATGGAAACCGGCATCAATTGCGACACGTTGGTCGCGTCATGCAAAGCGCCGGACGGCATGCGCCGCCACCGGCCTGGAACCTCGGCTTCCGCAGCCCGCTCAAGAGCTGTGCGCAGCCGAGTGTCCATCTCCACTGGTTCCAAACCAAGCATCGGTCCAAAGCTCAGGTCGAACTGATCAGCCGTCGCGAGTTCTTCGGCAGTTTCTCGGATGATCGCCTCCATTCGGCCCAATCGGTCTGCATCGCCATCGCGCCATTGCATCGAGAACGTGACTTTCCCGGGCACAATGGAGGACGCGTTTGGATGCAAGCTCACATGGCCAATGGTCCAGACCGTGGACGGCGTCACGACATTGGCGAAGCGCTCCAAAATCAGATTGTTGAACCGCGACAGCACTTGAAACGCATCGCGCCGTCCCTGCATGGGCGTCGTGCCAGCATGGTTCTGCTCACCGACGAACGTGATCTTTATATCGCGAATGCCGACAATCGCATCGACCACACCAATGGTCTCGCCTTCGCGGTCCAGGACCGGTCCCTGTTCGATATGCATTTCAAGAAAGCCAGTGAAACGCGACGGCTCGACAAAATCGTCAGACCGCCCTGGCATCCGCGCCCGTGCCTCGGCAAAGGTCACGCCGTCCCGGTCTGTCAGCCTGTCGGCCTTTTCTAAAGACAGATTCCCCGACCAGACCGCCGACCCGGTGGTCACCCCGAACCGGCCCTCCTCATCCTGAAACGACACGACGGACACCGGCGGGCCACCGGCCTCTGCAGATGCCCGTGCCACTTCAAGTGCGGAAATGACTCCAAGCGCTCCATCCAGCCAACCACCTTCGGGCTGGCTGTCAGAATGGGAGCCCAGAAGCAGGGATTGGCCCTCGGAAAGGCCAAAAACCGACCCAACGGGATCGACATGGACCGCCAGACCAGCCTCACGCATGCGCCCGGCCAGCCACTCGCGGGCAGCGATATCCGCGTCGGAATAGGCCGGACGCACAACTCCTTTGCCGACGCCTGCAGCACCGAAGCTCCGCAATGTGTGCAGGTCAGCCAGAAAACGCTCCGGGTTCACAGGTAACATGACCAGGTCCCTTCTTCTTTTTCCAAATATGCAAATCCGACCGCGACACAGGTAAAATCACGGTCAACCGTATCACTCCAACAAACGCAGATCGGCCACGGGGGGCAAGCCCGTGGCCGATAAAACCTCTGCGCGTCAGCGCTAAATATGGCTCATTCCGCCGCCACCGCTCCGGCATCCGCGGCTTCGACCCGCACCGCCGAGAACTTGAACTCAGGGATCTTCCCGTATGGGTCCAGCGCCGAGTTTGTCAGGATGTTTGCCGCGGCTTCGACATAGGCGAAGGGCAGGAACACCATGTCCGGCGCCACCGCGCGATCCGCGCGCGCCATCACTGTGACCGATCCACGCTTCGTGGTCAGGCGGACATGCCCACCCGGTTCGACACCCAGTTTGCGCAATGTGCTTGGGTGTAGCGAGCAATTCGCCTCCGGTTCCACCGCGTCCAGAACAGCCGACCGCCGCGTCATCGACCCGGTGTGCCAATGCTCGAGCTGGCGGCCCGTCGTAAGGATCATTGGGTAGTCCGCATCCGGCACATCATCCGGCGCGATAACAGAGGCCGGTGTAAACCGGGCCCGACCATCGGGGCGCGGGAAACCGTCGCCAAAGACGATCGGCTGGCCGGGATCTTCGGGCGACAGCGACGGGTAGGTCACCGCGTTTTCGCGCGCCAGACGGTCCCAGGTGATGTTCTCCAACGACCGCATGTTCAGCTTCATTTCAGCAAATACATCCGACGGGCTTTGGTATCCCCAGTCCATGCCACAGCGCCGCGCCAGTTCCGTGGTGATAGCCCAATCCTCCCGCGCCTCACCCGGGGGTGTGACTGCAGGGCGGCCCATTTGCACCTGACGGTTGGTGTTGGTCACCGTGCCCGACTTCTCGGCAAAGGCGCTCGCAGGCAGGATCACATCGGCGTAATTTGCCGTTTCGGTGAGAAAAATGTCCTGCACCACAAGGTGATCCAGCTTGGCCAACGCATCCCGTGCGTGCTCCACATCCGGGTCAGACATCGCCGGGTTTTCGCCAAGGATGTACATCGCTTTGATGTGGCCCTCGTGCACTGCATCCATGATTTCGGTCACGGTCAGGCCCTTCTGGTTCGAGAAGTCCTCGGACCCCCAAACCTCGGTAAAGGCCGAGCGCACGCCGTCATCCATCACCGACTGGTAATCCGGCAAGAACATCGGGATGAGGCCCGCATCAGACGCGCCCTGCACGTTGTTTTGTCCTCGCAGCGGGTGCAGCCCGGCACCGGGACGGCCCACATGCCCGGTCATCAGCGCCAAAGAAATCAGGCAACGTGAATTGTCCGTGCCGTGGATATGCTGGCTGACGCCCATGCCCCAGAAGATCATTCCCGCCTTGCCACCGGCAAAGTCACGGGCCACCGCCCGTAGCGTCTCGGCGTCGATGCCGCAGATATCGGCCATCTTTTCCGGCGCGAAATCCGCCAGATGCGCCTTCTCGGCCTCCCAATTCTCGGTATAGGCCTCGATGTACTGCCGGTCGTAAAGCTCTTCCTCAACGATCACGTGCATGATCGCGTTTAGCATCGACACGTCCGCGCCGGGGCGGAATTGCAGCATATGCGTGGCGTGCCGCTTGAGCGCCTGACCACGCGGATCCATAACGATCAGCTTACCACCGCGCTTGGCGAACTGCTTGAAATATGTCGCGGCAACGGGATGGTTCTCGATCGGGTTGGCGCCGATCACGATAGCCACATCCGCATTTTCGATCTCGTTGAACGTCGCTGTCACAGCACCCGACCCAACGTTCTCAAGCAAAGCCGCCACGGATGATGCATGGCAAAGCCGCGTGCAGTGGTCGACGTTATTGTGGCCAAAACCCTGACGAATGAACTTCTGGAACAGATACGCCTCTTCGTTCGAACACTTGGCCGAACCAAAGCCCGCAACTTCGCGCCCCCGGCCCTTCAACCCCTTGGCAGCATAGTCCAGCGCCTCGTCCCACGTCGCCTCGCGAAACACCTCTTGCCAGTTATTCGGATCGACGTTCAGACCCTTCGCTGGTGCATCCTCGCGCCGGATCAGGGGCTTGGTCAGGCGGTGCTTGTGGTGAATATAATCGAACCCAAACCGCCCCTTGACGCAGAGGCGCCCCTCGTTCGCAGGCCCATCAATCCCTTCAACATAGACAACCTTGTTGTCCTTGACCTTGAGCGACACCTGACAGCCCACTCCGCAGAACGGGCACACGCTTTCGACTTCCTTGTCGTACGCCTTGCTGTCGCCCACCTGTGTGTCATCAAGAACGGTCGCGGGCATCAACGCGCCTGTCGGGCAAGCCTGCACACATTCGCCGCACGCGACACAGGTCGATGCCCCCATAGGGTCGTCGAAATCGAACACCGGGTAGGCATCATGTCCCCGCCCCGCCATGCCGATCACATCGTTCACCTGCACTTCACGGCAGGCGCGGACGCAGAGACCGCATTGGATGCAGGCGTCAAGGTTTACGCGCATGGCGACATGGCTGTCATCCAAAAGCGGAATGCGTTCCGCTTCAAGTGTCGGCAACCGGCTTTCTGTCACGCCATTCAACTCGGCCATATCCCAAAGATGCGAAGACTTGTCGTGAGACGCGTCGCGTTCGGGCTGATCTGCCAGCAGCATCTCAACCACCATCTTGCGTGCAGAAGTGGCCCGGGACGAATCGGTTGTGACCACCATGCCCTCCACAGGTTCGCGGATGCAGGACGCCACCAAAGTCCGTTCACCCTCGACCTCAACCATGCAAGCGCGGCAGTTGCCATCCGGGCGATAGCCGGGCGCAGGCTTATGGCACAAATGTGGGATCACCAGACCCCGGCCATTGGCAACCTCCCAGATGGTTTCTCCCTTGCGGGCCTCAACCTCTTTGCCGTCCAGAGTAAAGCGGATCGTGTCAGTCATCGCGGTCTCCCTTGTCGCGGACACTCTAACCGCAAATCAGACCTGTCGTGGATCAACAATCCCGACACCTTGGCGCGGATTTGCGGCTGAGCGGTTTCCGATGCGAACAATTCTCTCGGAAGGGGCGTGGGACGGCCTTTGCCTCAGAGCGCCGCGGCCCTCTCGAAGGCCGGTCGTTTTCGCAACCGGCGCAGGTACTCGACCAGAGCCTCCGGCGCATCCGGAAACTTCGCGTTCCACGCCCAACCCAGACAATGCGCCAAGACGAAATCCGGCACGGTGGGCTCTGCCCCGGCAAGGAAGTCCGAGGTCAACTCACCGGAAATCCGCTCAAGATTATGTGCGAACTCGGCCTTCAGGCTTTCCTTGACCTCTGGCACGCGCTGATCCTCGGGCAAAATGAAACTGTGCCGGGCAGCGGTCCACAGCAACGAATCCACCTCATCTAATACGCGGAAGGTCCACGCATCCTGCCGCGCCCGCGCCACGGTGCCTGCCGGATGCGTGAATGCTCCGTGCTTGTCGGCAAGATAGGTCAGGATTGCGGTTGAATCGGCAATCACGTCGTCCCCGTCCACAAGCACAGGCACCTTGCCCAATGGGTTGACCGCGCGCACTTCGTCAGACCTTGGCGCCGCCGGGACGTGCTTGTATGCCACGCCCAGTTCTTCCAACAACCACAAAGGCCGAAACGCCCGAGTGGCGCGATTGCCCACCAGTTTATACATTATTGACCGTCTCCCCTAGGCCGGGCTTAGGCCCGACATTGTTTACCTGCGCCCCAGCATCGCCAGCCGGATGAACGCCCGTTCCACTATCGCCAGAGCTGGCCCGTGCTGCCCTGCCGAGCGCAATGACAGGTCGGTTTCCAAGAGCATCTGCAACGCCTGTTCGAGCCGATACATGCCCCAGCCGGACGCCTGCCGCGACATGCGATCCCGGCGTGGGCCAAAAACCGGCGGACGCAACCGACCCATGCCCTGCCCCACCCCGCCAGGGTCTGACGCGGCGGTGTGCAATGCCCGGAAATGCCGGGTCGCCATAATCAGCAGCGTCACCGCCGCGGTACCTTGCGCCTCAAGCCGTGCCATCACCGGACCGATCTCGCCGGTACGCCCTTCAGCGACGATGTTGAGCACATCATCCAGATCGGCCTCGGTCGATCCCGGCGCACAAAGCGTCACCTCGTCCGGGGTGAGCGGCGCGGCATCCCCCAGCTTGTAGAGTGCAATCTTTTCAAGCGTCTGGCGAAAATCCCCCGGATCAATCTCCTTTGACAGCGATGTCAGCATCTCCATCGCGGCGCTGTCAGGGCGGGCCAGACCCGCGCGGGTAAGCTCTGCCTCAATTTCGGCCCGGCTTGGAGGGTCGTTATAAAGCGCCGCCGCGTAGGCGTTCGGATGCCCTTCGAAAATCTTGCGCAGCGCCGATTTGGCCGGCAACTGCCCCGCTGTGATGACGATCTGCGCATCGCCTGGCTGCCAATCTTCGACCGCCGCAGTGATCGGCTTGATCACCGTATCACTGGCCTCCTCGACAAAGGCCACCCGTGCACCGGGAAAGAAGCCCACCGCCTTGATCGCATCGCCCAGCAGTGCTGGTTCCTTACGCAGCTCAGCCGCCGGGATTCGCGTAAGACGCATCTCGGCTTCGCCCTCTGGCCCGATCAGCGCGGCGATCAATTCCTGCCTCTTCAAAGCCACGCGCATTGCGTCTTCGCCATAGATCAGGATGCCCAGCTTGGCGGGGTCCGGTCGGGCGAAATACCCCGACGCCTCGCGCGGGGGCAGCTTCATGCGGGAAGACCGCCTGCCGAAATGACCAGACGGTCAACAATCTGATCCGCCAGAATCACCATCAATCGCGCCGCCGCATCACGTTCGGCGGCCAATGTGGCGACGGTCGATCCGGTGGCTGAAAAGCCGGTGAAATCAGTCACGCGCCCTTTGCGGACCACGCTGTCCGCCTCCTTGTCGCGCAACTCGAAATCCGCGCGACCGGTAAGCTGGAACCGGTTGGTCGCCCCCTCGACCGAGGTCGCCAACCCCTGCCGCTGGATCGTCGGGGTCACGGTCAACACATAGCGCCCGCCGTCATTGCGCCCTAACCTGTCCTCTAGGCGTTGTGCGATCAGGAAACCATCCCGCCGTTCCGGGGCGGCAACGCGCAGGTTGGCCTGCAACACCAACGCGCCACCCTCCGGCCCATAGGCGGGCGTGAACCCGCAGGCCGCGCCGGCGAAAAGCGCTGACAGCGCGATGAGCGTCTGGCGTCTATGCCACCACATTCACGATCCGACCCGGCACAACGATCACCTTCTTCGGCGTGGCCCCATCCAGAGCCCGCTTCACACCTTGCGTGTCCAGCGCCAGCTTTTCAACTTGCGATTTGTCCATGTCCTTGGGCACGGTGATCTCGTCGCGGCGCTTGCCATTGACCTGAATCGGCAGGGTAACGGTGTCCTCGACCAGCATCGCCTCGTCGGCCACCGGCCATGCCGCGTTGGCAATCAGCCCCTCACCACCCAGAAGCGACCAGATCTCTTCCGACAGGTGTGGCGTCATGGGCGACATCAGTTGCGCCAGCGTTCGCGCCGCCTGCCGTTTCGCGTCAGACCCCGCCTTCGATTTCGACAGCGTGTTGGTGAAGGCATAGAGCCGCGCGATGGAGGCGTTGAAACCGAAGCTTTCGACGCCAACGGTCACGTCGTGAATCGCCTTGTGCATCTCGCGCAGCAGGGCTTCATCGCCCCCGTTCGGGGACTCTTCAGCCTCGGCCACCTCTGCCGCGATTCGGTAGACCCGGCCCAGATGGCGCGCCGCCGCCTCGGCCCCGGACGCGGTCCATTCCACGTCCCGTTCGGGGGGCGAATCGGACAACACGAACCAGCGGGCCGTGTCAGCGCCGTATTGCTGGATGATCGCGACGGGATCGACCACGTTGTTCTTGGATTTCGACATCTTGGCCGAGGGGATGATCTCGACCTCGGTTCCGTCCTTCAGGAACCCCTTGCCATCGCGCAGTTCCACATCCTCGGGGTAGTGATAGACAGGGCGACCATCTCTGCCTGGTGTCTTGTAGATCGCGTGAGTCACCATGCCTTGCGTGAAAAGCGCATTGAAGGGCTCCTTGCTCTTTTCCGGAAGGTGGCCGGTGATGTGCATCGCCCGCGCGAAGAAGCGCGAATAGAGCAGGTGCAGGATCGCATGTTCGATGCCGCCGATATACTGGTCGACATTCATCCAGTAATCCGCATCCGCCATATCCGTCGGCGTATCCGCACGCGGCGCGGTGAAGCGCGCAAAGTACCAAGACGAATCGACAAACGTGTCCATAGTGTCAGTCTCGCGCTTGGCGGGCTGGCCACAGGACGGGCAAACGCAATTGCGCCACGACGGGTGACGATCCAGCGGGTTACCGGGGATTGAGAAATCAATCGCCTTACCATCTTCATCATAAGGCAGCGCGATCGGCAGGTTCTCTTTCTTCTCCGGCACCACGCCGCAGGCATCGCAATGCACCACCGGGATCGGACAGCCCCAATACCGCTGGCGGCTGAGACCCCAATCGCGCAGGCGGAACTTGGTCACGCCGTGGCCGACCCCGTTCTCTTCACAGAACCCGATGGCGGCTTCGATGGCCTCGTTCCCAGTCTGCGCCTCTTCCCCGGCAAAGCCGCGAATGTAACGGACTGTCTCGGGCTTGGGTGGCACGTAGGCCGGGCCACCGTCTTCGGGCAGGATGAACGCATCCTCA
>JAUIIR010000026.1 GCA_030431485.1 Alphaproteobacteria bacterium | reverse complement strand
ATCATGACGGCGACCGGGCGGGGCGCTCAGGCCGGGGTGCTGATCAAGAACGCCGAGGCGCTGGAGCGGTTTGAGAAGGTCGACACGCTGATCGTCGACAAGACAGGTACGCTGACCGAAGGCAAACCGCGCCTTGTGGCCGTCCTTCCTGAGACCGGATACGATGAGGCAGACGTGCTGCGCCTTGCCGCATCTCTGGAGCGCGGATCAGAACACCCGCTTGCGGAAGCCATTGTCCAAGGTGCCGAGGAGCGCGGTGTAAAGATGGCCAATGCCGAGGATTTCGAGGCCGTAACCGGCAAAGGCGTCAAGGGCGTCGTCGATGGCAAGACGGTCGCCCTCGGCAATCTGGCAATGATCCGCGACCTGGGCCTTGAGGCTGGCGATTTGACCCTCAAGGCCAATGACCGGAGAGACGACGGCGAGACGGTGATGTTTGTAGTGCTGGACAGCCAGATCGCCGGGCTTGTCGCTGTTGCTGATCCGATAAAAGAAGCTACGCCTGCTGCAATCAAGGCGCTGAAAACACTCGGTTTCCGGGTAATCATGGCCACTGGCGACAACGAACGTACCGCAAAGGCGATTGGCGCGAGGCTTGGCATCGACGAGATCCGGGCAGATGTGCTGCCCGAGGACAAGGCGCGGATCATCGAGGAGTTGCAACAAGAAGGCCGTAAGGTCGCAATGGCTGGCGACGGCGTCAACGACGCTCCGGCCTTGGCTCAGGCTGACGTCGGCATTGCCATGGGCACTGGCGCAGACGTAGCCATCGAAAGCGCGGGCATCACTCTGGTAAGGGGCAACCTTGATGGCATCGTTCGCGCCAGAAAGCTCGCGCACGCCACCATGCGCAATATTCGTCAAAACCTGTTTTTCGCGCTGATCTACAATGCTTCTGGCGTCCCCGTCGCGGCCGGAGTTCTGTTTCCCTTCTTCGGTATTTTGATCAGTCCGATGTTTGCCGCTTTTGCAATGAGCGCCTCATCGATCTCAGTGGTGCTCAATTCGCTGCGCCTTCGCAGCGTTCGAATCTAGGGTCAATGAAACAGTATTTTCCGAAGGAAAAGTAAAAAGGATCATTTGATGCAGGGCGACAAAGAGATGTATCGCGAAGGCTCCATCAGTCTCGGCGGAGCCATTGCGATGGGGACTGGCGTAATGATCGGCGCGGGAATTTTCGCGCTGACAGGGCAGATTGCGCAACTTGCCGGGCCGAACTTTCCGCTTGCCTTCATCGCAGGTGCAGTTGTCACGAGCTTCAGTGCCTATAGCTACATAAGAATGTCGAACAAGTGGCCGTCCTCCGGTGGCATCGCAATGATCCTGCAAAAGTGTTACGGCCCAGGTGCAATCGCAGCAGGTGCCGCGTTGCTGATGGCGCTCAGCATGGTGATTGCGGAGAGCCTCGTCGCCCGAACCTTTGCCACGTATGTCTTGCGCCCTTTCGATATCGAAGGTGGACCTCTGGTACCTGTCCTGGCGGTAGCCGTGATTGTGTTCGCTTTTTTGGTGAACATCGCCGGAAATCGCTCGGTTGGACTGTTCTCGCTGATTATGGCAGCGATTAAGATCGGAGGCATAGCTCTGTTCGGCATCGCTGCCCTTTGGTCCAGTGGTTTTGCATTCGCCGCCGCCACCGAGACGTCTCAATCCTACGGGATTACCGGGTTCATAGCATCCACGGCGTTGGCCATCCTCGCGTTCAAGGGGTTCACGACGATCACCAACAGCGGAGCCGAGGTCACCGAACCAAACCGCAACGTTGGACGAGCGATAATGTTCTCGATCGGGATCTGCGTCGTCGTCTACCTTTTGGTCGCCTTCGGGGTTGGTTCGAGCCTGACGATCGAGGAGATCATCTCCGCGCGTGACTATTCGCTGGCACAAGCGGCGCAACCCGCCCTAGGACAAACCGGCTTCATACTGACGGTGATCTTGGCTGCCGTCGCAACCGCGTCTGGCGTTCTGGCCAGCGTCTTCGCAGTGTCGCGTATGCTGGCAATGCTGACCGACATGGAAATGATCCCACACAACCACTTCGGTATGTCCGGCCCAATCCAACGCCACACACTGGTCTATACCGTTGTTATCGCATCAACGCTGGCCGTGCTTTTCGATCTGGGCCGGATTGCATCCCTCGGGGCATTCTTCTACCTTGTTATGGACATGATCATACATTGGGGTGTGTTCCGCTTTCGTCGAACAGATCTCGGCGCCTCCGGCATTGTGCTTCTGACTGCCCTGTCGCTCGATGCAATCGTATTGGCAGCCTTCGCCGTGATGAAGCTTCAAAGTGACCCGATGATCGTTCTCTACGCCGCTGTCGGGATGATCGCAGTGTTCGCATTCGAGCGTTTATACTTGTCGCGATGGGTGGCACCGCAAGCCGCCCATGCCCACGGTGATTAGCAACAATCACCTTGCCTGAAGAAATGTGATTGCTTGTGCACCAATCGTAATAAGCCCGACCGATGAGGCAAATGCAGACAAAGCAAGCAACATCACGCCCGTTTTCATGGGGAAACGATGAACAATCGGTCTGAGAGTTTCCGACCGCCTGATAGCCGAACAATATAGCGGCAACGCGCTGATCATGGTTGCGTAAAGGTATACGCCGGAGATGTTCTCGAAAAACGCCGAACGCGCAAGCGTCGGGGACACGACCGCCAAGGCCGTTGAACGATTGCCGCCGAATGACCCGAACCAGTCGGCAGATAGAAAGTAGACAAGCGCGTGGAGGCCTGGAAAGAGGAGGGCCCTGAGTACAACGTCTGCGAGCACGAGAGACGCCGTGTCACCTGGGCCGGCTTTTGCATGCTTCGTTATGGCAAAAAGGTAGAAACTGACATAGTTTACCGCAAAAACCACTGGCAAACCATTTGTCGCGACCTGGCGCAAAAAACGCATAAGCGCCGGTCCGCCGGCCGCGAGAGCCGGAGCAAAGCCGGGGGCCAGCAAGATGTAGAGCATCAAAACCGGCAGTAATGAAGCGAAACTAAACAGCAGGACATTTCTCACAAACTGAGCTGCCGGCATGCTGACAGAAAAATACCTATCCATATGAACAGGCTGGCATATGGACGCCGCAGGTCAACAGGCATGTTCCCGGTCTTCCAAGGCGGAGTGAAGCGATAAGCCGAAAGCAAAGCATTACCAGAAATCGCTTAGTCAGTCCGTTTAATGCAAATCGGGTTACCTTCGACTTCACACCTTCTCTGCAGAAGCAATTAGACGAAGAGCGCCAACAACTCCGACAGCGGTGTCCGCAACTGAAACTTTCCGCACCTAAACACCGTGCCTTCCGTCGAGACGCCAAGAGTAATATCGTTTGGCTAGGGAAACCGACCACAGGATCAAACTGACACCATCCATTGGCGATCCATGTGTGTCCAGAGAATGGTGAAATGTATTAATTGTCAGCGGTATGTATCGTTTTTTTGCCCACAACAAGGTCACCTTGATGAAGCATTACTTGATCTTCAGCGTCCTCAGCGCAGCACTATCGTCGCTTTCCGGAGTGTCCGCTGCTGCACAAGTGTTCTTGACCCTTGAGGAGCTCGACACCCCGGCCGCGTTGAACGCGGAAAGTCCGTCCCTCGCTATGATGCCGGATGGCCGCGTTTTGATGTCTTGGATCGAGACGAATGGTCCCGTGCGCGCCGCTGTAAAGACAGCAGTTCTGGACGGGTCCGACTGGTCGAAACCGGTCGCAGTCGTGGAAAGTGACGATCTGTTTATCAATTACGCCGACTTTCCCTCAGTTGCCGCGCTGCCCGACGGCACGCTCGTCACCAGTTGGTCGCGCATGAGCGGTGACAGCTATTATGCCTACGACACTGTTATTTCTCTGTCCCGCGACAGTGGTGCATCTTGGAGCGCGGGGATTGTGCCGCATCAGGACAGATCGGAGCGGCAGCACGGCTTCATGTCGATTGTGTCCAACGGGTCTGGCGGGATAACCGCTATGTGGCTTGACGGGCAAGACTACGACATTGTCGACAGCCAAGGCGGCGCCGAAGCTGAAGGCAATGCAATGCAGCTGCGCTCAACCACGCTTTCGTCAGACGGGGCGCTATCGGAGGAAGTCCTGCTCGACGAACGCACCTGCACCTGTTGTCAGACCACGGCCGTCGCGCTGGACGACGGGACAGTTCTGTTGGCCTATCGGGATCGGACAGAAGCTGAGATCAGGGATATCTCTCTGGTGCGACAGGTCGACGGTGTCTGGTCCCAGCCCGTCGAGGTCAGCGGCGACGAGTGGGAGATTTCAGGCTGTCCGGTGAATGGGCCTGCCATTGACGCCCATGGCAGCCAAGTCGCTTTGGTGTGGTTCACAGCGGCGGACGAAACCCCCGCCGTCAGGATGGCGTTTTCCGACGACCGGGGTGCGAACTTCGGTGTGCCGATGAGCATTGACCTTGGCGCGCCCTTCGGCGGAGTGGATGTGGTCCAGCTGTCCGATGGCTCGGCACTCTTCAGCTGGGTCGAACGGACTGCCGCAGGTGAGGTTGTCCTTGTGTGCCGCGCCAATCCTTCGGATGGCTGCGGCGCACCAGTTGCGCTGACCCTAGTGCGCAAGGGTCGGACGATAGGCTTTCCGCGTATGGTAGCGTCAGGCGCGGATGTTTGGATTGCATGGAACGAGACCTCGCGTTCTGCGAACGGCGCACTGATTGTGCGTTTGGCACACGCAACCGTCGAGTTAGTCAAATGATGGCTTATAGGGGATGTTCGACAACTCATTCGCCCTAGCAAACCGCTAAGCAGACTTATTAGATGAACTGGCTACGATTTCGACCGAAAACTTGGGCACGACCATTGAGGCTCAGGCATATGTCTGAGGTAGAAGCCTACCGTTTCCACGCATTCCGGGCCTGTCCGCGTGATTTGATTACGAATTGTTGCCCTGGAGTGCGGATTCGGATAGCCGTCTTTAGCTTAACATAAACTTCATTATCGGTACACGATCTGTTGGCGGGCAAATTCCAAACTGGGTCTCGCCGCGACCAAACCAGGCGCCTACTCCGTCGGGTTTTTAGGCCTCACCCTTGCAGCTGTCTTGTTTGCGAATGCTTCCAGACGGGCCCGGGCATCCGGTTGAGTATTAACGATACCGCCAACGAAGGCTTCAGCAAAAGCTGCGTCCAATCCGGACATGTTATTCATGTGGCTCACTGCAGAACATATCGCAAAGTTGGTGAGAGGCAGGTTGCGGGCAACTTTGTCCGCGATCTCCATCGCTTTTTCGAAACTGAGGCCTTCTTCGACAATATATTGTGCCAGCCCGAGATCGACAGCCTCTTGACCTTGATAGACACGGCCTGTCAGGATCATGTCGATCATCCGGTATTTCCCGATCATATCGGACACACGTATCGTGGCACCGCCGCCGGTGAAGATACCGCGCTGACCTTCGGGCAGCGCGAAATATGTGCCGGGATCGATCACACGCACATGCGCCGCGCTGGCAAGCTCCAGCCCGCCACCAACAACCGCGCCTTGCAATGCAGCAATGATCGGGACGCCGCCATATTCCATCTTGTTGAAAGCCTCGTGCCAGCGGAGGCAGACATGCATGAATTCGTCTGGACTGCGATCAGCTTGCCAGTGCTCTACAAGGTCCAAACCGGCACAAAAATGGTCACCCTCCCCGGCCAGCACGACTGCTTTCACGCCCGCCATTCGTGCGCCGCTGAAGAAGCGGATCAACTCCTCAACGGTCGCCACATCCAAAGCGTTGCGCTTGGAGGGGCGGTTCAACTTGACGACGTACAAACCGTTGTCATGCGACGAGATCGCCAGTCTTTCATAACTATCCGGGCTCACGACGTTATTCATGTTCGGTCCTCCAACCATGTTGCTACGCCTTTGCGGAAACGACCAGCCGTTGCAGGCAAAGGGGCCAGCAGCAAGGTGCGCGCAGCATTCACCACTGGATAATCCCGCAAGCGACAGAAATCTTCCAGAGGCGTCGGAAGACCTGTCTCGGTCGGCGGTATCCGAAACCGGCTCGGGACCGGATACCGCTGGAAACTCAGAGTCGCTCGATTGCGACTGCGATGCCTTGGCCGCCCCCAATACACATGGTGATCAAAGCGTATCGGCCACCGATCCGCTCCAGTTCGTACAGCGCCTTTACAAAAATAATTGTGCCCGACGCACCGATCGGATGGCCAAGGGCAATCGCGCCACCGTTCGGATTAACCTTCGTCGGATCGAGGCCCAGTTGCTTGGAAACCGCGAGCGCTTGCGCGGCGAAGGCTTCGTTGGATTCGATCACATCAAAATCAGAAATGGCGAGGCCGGACCTTTCCAGCAAACCTTGGACAGCAGGAATGGGACCAATCCCCATGACTTCAGGCCGAACTCCCGCGATATTATAGCCTGCTATGCGGGCACGGGGTTTCAGGCCTGCGGTTTCTGCGGCGGCCGCTGTCGCCAACACGACGGCTGCCGCGCCATCGTTCAGACCCGATGCGTTTCCCGCGGTTACCGATCCGTCCTTTCGGAATGCAGGGCGAAGCTTGCTCAAACCTTCCAGAGTGGTCGGTTTTAGATGTTCATCGGTGTCAAACGAAACTGTGTCTCGGCGCTGCTTGACCTCGACCGGAACGATTTGATCCTTGAAATAACCGGCTTCGATAGCACGTGCTGCCCGGGCCTGGCTTTCCAACGCAAATGCATCCTGTGCCTCGCGCGTGATAGAATGTTCTTCTGCGACATTTTCGGCGGTGACCCCCATATGGCCAGTGCCGAACGGACAGGTGAGGGCACCAACCATCATGTCTATTGCGCTGGTATCGCCCATCTTTTGACCCCACCGCACCGAGGGCATGATGTAAGGGGCCCGGCTCATGTTTTCAGAGCCACCAGCCAGCGCAAAGTCCGCATCCCCAAGCATCAGAGACTGCGACGCCGTGACAATAGCCTGAAGCCCTGATCCGCAAAGCCGGTTCAGTGTCAACGCAGGAGCAGTTTCAGAAACACCTGCGGCCACCGAAGCCGCGCGACTCACATACATGTCGCGAGGTTCGGTATTGATAACGTGGCCCATAACCACATTGCCTATCTGGCCGCCGTCCACGCCAGCACGCGCCAAAGCTTCCCTGAAGACGATTGTTCCCATTTCGATGGGGGAGGTCCCTGCGAGTGATCCTCCGAAGGTCCCGATGGCGGTTCGAGCACCACCCAACACGACGATATCTTTCATATGTTTCTCACGTTTTTTGGCGCATATGCGCGAATGAAATGGCAGGCGGATCACTGCCCCGCCTGCCGCACGGGTTCCTAGCTTTGAAGCGGCAGATTTCGGGCCTGCTCCCTTAGGATGAATTTCTGGATCTTACCCGTAGAGGTTTTAGGCAAATCACCAAAAACCACTGTTTTGGGCGCCTTGAAGTTCGCCATATTGTCCCGGCAATAGGCGATTACTTCCGCCTCTGTGACCGACGCTCCAGGTTTTAGAGCAACATAGGCACAAGGAGTTTCGCCCCATTTTTCGTGCGGTCGAGCGACCACGGCCGCCTCCATTATTGCGGGATGTTTATAGAGTACGTCCTCGACTTCGACCGAACTAATATTTTCGCCGCCCGAAATAATGATGTCTTTGGAACGGTCCTTCAGCTGAACGTACCCATCGGGATGCATCACCCCGAGATCACCGCTTGCAAACCAACCACCACGGAAGGACTTTTCCGTGGCCGACGGATTTTTCAAGTATCCTTTCATCACATTATTGCCGCGCATGAAGATCTCACCCATGGTTTCACCATCCCAAGGGCATGGCTCCAACGTCTCCGGGTCAGCGACCATCAAGCCCTCGGCGGCAAGGTTGCGGACCCCTTGACGGGCCTTCAACGCGGCACGCTCCGAGGCCGGCTGCGTGTCCCATTCGCCGTGCCAGGCACAGGTGACGGCAGGACCGTAAGTTTCGGTCAGACCGTAACCATGTGTAACCTCAAATCCCTGCTCTTCCATTTTTTCGATAATGATCGCAGGCGGAGGTGCACCGCCAGTCAAGACCTTGATGCCCGCATGCAGGCCGACCTTCATGTCATCAGGCGCATGGACCAGTAGGGCCAGAACCACACTCGCACCACAGAAATGCGTAACCTTTTCCTGTTTCATAAGACGGAAAATCGGCTCGTCACGCACGGCGCGGAGACACACAACCGTGCCCGCGGCGGCGGCGATGGTCCAGGGGAAACACCACCCGTTGCAATGGAACATCGGCAGGGTCCACAGGTAAACAGGCTGCGTTCCCATTTCCCAGGTGGCGATATTGGACAACGAGTTCAAATGAGCGCCGCGATAGTGATACACGACCCCCTTGGGATCACCCGTCGTCCCGGAAGTGTAGTTCAGGCTGATTGCATCCCATTCATTGTCCGGGGGCGTCCACATGAAATCGCCGTCACCCTCGGCAAGAAGCTCGTCATAGGTAATGGACCCGACGCGACCGCCACCCTCGAACGTTTCGTCCAGAATGTCGACAACCAGAATATCATCCCGACCGGTCATCTTGACGGCCCTGCCGGCGACTTCGGAAAGCTCAGGGTCAACTATAAACACCTTGGTTTCGGCGTGGTTCAGTATGAAGGCTACCGCTTCGGCATCCAGCCGGGTATTGATAGTATTCAAAACCGCACCAGCCATGGGCACGGCGAAGTGCGCTTCATAGATTTCCGGGATGTTGGCTGCGATGATGGAAACCGTATCGCCCTTGCCGTAGCCCCGCTTGGACAAAGCGCTGGCAAACTGTCGACAGCGATCATAGGTTTCCGCCCAGCTGCGCCGGATCTCGTTATAGACCACCGCTGTCCGGTTAGGATAGACATGCGCGGTCCGCGCCATAAAGCTGACGGGGGTAAGCGGTGTATAGTTTGCCGGGGTCTGATCCAGCCCCATTTCATAGATGTTTTCGCTCATAGATCGGTTCCTCCGAGAAATGTCACTGGATTGAAGACGACTGTTCAGTTCCGCAGCGGCTTTCCTGTTTCCAGCATGTGTTGAATGCGCTTCAGAGTGATGGAATTGCGTGCCAGCGACACGAAGGTGTCTCTTTCGTAGGCCGCAAACTCTTCTTCGCTCATTACTTTGGATTGTCCTTCGTTCTGACCGCCCGTCAAAACTTCGGCGACCCGGATGGCCAGACCAAAATCTTCAGAAGACAGCTTTCCTTCACGGTGGCGTTCACGAAAAGGTGCGACCAGATCAGACACTAGCACGGTGCCAAGCGGTTGGCAGGCCTCTGGCTCCCGGGGGGCAGAAACAGATATCAATTCCTCAAGGCGCTGGATAGCGGCTACTGAAAGATCACCGGGATGCATGACTATCTCTTGGTGGGGTTCGAGCAGACCAAGTTCGACGGCCTCACGCGCAGACCCGGTGGGCTCGGACGACGACATTCCGCTGAAAATCTTACGCGGCGTCAAATCGTCGTTGGCCGTGGGCCCCTTTCGATTGAGCCGCGACAGTAACCGTCGGACGCCGCCCCACCCTGGGATCAGCCCGACCATATGTTCAGGGAGGCCCAGCCGCGCCTCGGCATGGGCGACGGTTCCGGTGCAATGCATCGCCAGCTCACAGCCGCCCCCCAAAGCCAGCCCGGGAATGGCGGCGACGCTGGGCTGTTGCGACAGGGAAAGGGCCAGGAACAGATCTTGCCCTCGTTGCACAAATTCTTCAATCGCAGCCCAGTTCTGTGCCTCAATCAAGGCCGCCATTTCGCTCAGGTTAGCCCCGGCGGAAAAAATGCGAGCATTGGGGTCGCCCACAAGCATTCCTCGGGCGGACCCCGCCAATGCGTTCAGCCCCTCTCGGAGAATATCCAGTACCCGTCCGTCAATGGCGTGCATCTTGGTTCTTATGTCCAGACACACCAGCCCGTCGCCGATGTCCAACAAGGCCGCACTGTCATTGCTTGCCAGCGGCGCGCCCTGCGCTTTGGCCCGCGCGACACGATCGGCGCTTGCCACAGCTACGTTTGCCGGCGCCGCGACCAAATCCCCACTGCCTTGGTAGGTTTTTGCAAGCATGCCGCGGGTTTGCGGCGCCAACCGATTCACCAGCGCAATTGGTCCTTGGTGCCACGCGTACCCAAGCTGCATCGCCAGATCGATTTCATCAAATCCCGGTGCAATCTCGTTTGCATGGGCAATCGCATAGGCCGCGACATTTCCCAGAACCGCGCGCGCATACTCCCCATGAACTCCGTCATCCGACAACAATGCATCCAGATCCTTGCCACAACCGGGAAGGTTACCGACCGCAAACCCGCTATGGGCGCGATACTCAGCGTCGCGCAGATCCAGTACTTCGCGTTTGCCGTTTGTGGTGCGCCGGTAGAAACCCGCGCCGGTTTTGCGCCCCAAGCAGCCCTTTCCAATCAAAACTGAAATGATCCCAAGGCCCGGCAGATCGTAGGCGTTGATCAGATCATCTTCCGGCAAATTCGTCATGAGCGACCCCCAGATATAGGGGATGACGTCGATGCCGACCAAATCCAGCAAGCCAAACACCCCCGTCCGGGGCAGGCCCAGTGCGACGTGTATCGCATCTGCCTCTTCGACAGAGATGCCAAGCCGGACCGCCTCGGTAACGGCAACCGACATCCATGTGCATCCGATACGGTTCGCGATGAAACCGGGGGCATCACGGCATTCAACGATGGTTTTGCCAAGCGCGACCCGCGCAATATCCGCCGCTGCCTGATAGGTTTGGCGTACGCCCGAGCCAACGAGTTCCAGCAATTCCATCCGCCGCGGAGGATTGAAGAAGTGGCTGATGATAAAGCTGTCCTGAAACGCATTACCGCGCCCTTCAATCAATTTTGATCTGGGTATCGTCGAGGTATTGGAAGAGATGATCGCCCCTGGCTTCAGCAGCGGTTCGATGCGTGCATAGAGAGATTGCTTTAGTGACAGGTCTTCGATGATGGCCTCGACAATCCAGTCTGCTTCAGCGACACGATCCAGATGATCTTCCGTGTTGCCGGTGCGCACCTGCTCAACGGCAGATTCGACCATAAAAGCGTTTGCGGATTTCTGGCGTTGCAGGCCAAGTTGGGCAGGTTCATTCCGCGACGGTCCTGCGCCTGGAACGTCCAATAGTTCGACCGCGACACCTGCATTTGCAAATTGTGCGGCAATGCCGCCGCCCATATTGCCACCACCAATAACAGCAACTTTTTTGCACTCGGTTCGCTTAACGCCCCATGCGGTTTTGACCACGCCTACTTGTCCTTTGGATCTCGATACCGAAACTCGGAGTTCGCTTGTGCAAACCCGAACTTTCCTTACTTTGCGAGGACGTAGCGTCCGGGGGCATCTTCTATGGCTGGCATCCCACCTTCACCCGGAATACGTGCGGGCACTTCCTTTTCGGATGTGTGATCCGTGATCCACTCTGTCCAGACCGGCCACCATGAGCCTTCATGCTGCTCTGCGCCCGAAAACCACTGTTCATGGTCGGCAGGGTAATCTTCGTTTGTCCAGTAGCCATATTTGGGCTTCGAGGCCGGTGGGTTGATCACACCCGCAATATGCCCTGAGCCACCCAGAACGAAGGTCACATCGCCAGCCAAAAGCTGTGTCGCCGGATAGATCGACTTCCAAAGGGCGATATGGTCTTCCTTGGTCGCCAGAACAAACATCGGGATGTTGATTTTCGAAATATCGATCGGCACGCCGTCGAGAACCAGATGTCCTGGTTTGCGCAGCCCGTTTTCAAGATAGACATGCTCAAGATACCATAGCAGCATGGCGGCCGGCAGACGGGTGCTGTCCGCATTCCAGTACAGCAAGTCAAAGGCGGGCGGCTTGTTGCCCATCAGATAATTCATGACATGGAATGACCAGATAAGATCATTTTCCCGCATCATAGAAAACATATCCCGAAGGTGGCTTGCCTCCAGATAACCTGTCTCCTTCATATGCTTGCGCATTGATGCAAGTTGGTCGTTGTCGATGAAGACACCTGTCTCGCCTACGTCTTCGAAATCAACCATCGTCGCCAATGTCGTGGCAGTCACGATGCGCCTGTCTTTTTTCGCCGCGAGATAGGCCAAAGTAGCCGTCACCAGGATGCCGCCGATGCAAAATCCAAGTATGTCAAACTTCTTTTCACCGGTTGCCTTCTGAGCAACATCCAGCGCCGCCAAGGGGCCCAACTTCATGTAATCTTCGAAACTCAGATGCGCGTGTTCCTTTGTCGGGTTCACCCAGGAAATGAGGAAAACGCTGTGGCCTTGTTCCAACATGTAGCGCACCATTGAATTGTGTGGTCGCATGTCGAAGATGTAAAACTTGTTGATCCAGGGTGGTACAAAGATTAGCGGGCGCTTCTTCTGCGTTTCGGTCAGTGGCGCGTAGTGGATGAGCTGCATGAGCTCATTCTCGAAGATGACCTTGCCGGGTGTCGCGGCCAGGTCCTGCCCCACGACAAATGCCTGTGCATCGTTAGTCGCAATATCCAGACGCCCGTCCCCGCGCTCCAGATCTTCCACAAAGTTCCGAAACCCGTCGAGGATGCTTTGCCCTTCGCTTTCGATCAGCTTGTCGCGTGCCGTCGGGTTGAGCAACAGGTGGTTTGCCGGGGACATTGCCGACAACATCTGGCGGGTGTAGAATTTGACTCGCAATGCCTCTCTTGAATCTTCTGGCAAGCCCGACAGGAATTGAGCGGTCGCCTTTTCAAGGGCGATGTGACTTTCTTTCAATCCTTTCAATGCTGGATCCGAGTCCCAGCGTTCATCTCGAAACCGCTTGTCCTTTGTTCCCGGCTGTCCATCCTGCCATGCTGGCGTCCAGGCTTTTGCCCAGTCCAACCAATATGTCTGAACGCATTGCGTCATGCGGACCGGATCGGAAAGAAGCTTGGGTAATTCGGAAAGGTAAGCACTCAGAACGGAACTGAAATCAACAAGCGAGAACTCGTCTCCTGTCGCCTTATCAGCAGCCAGCCGCCCGGACTTCTGAAACGCCAATTGGGTACGGGTAAGAAGCTCGGACCAATCCGACATTTGTTGCTGGAGCCGTTCGATTTCCATTTGGTTGAACCTTTAGATCTAAAATTAGTTCTTAGCTTCGCGCCGCGCTTTTGATGTCGTGCGGATCAATGCTTCGCCTTCGACGACATTCCTGCCTTCGACGGAACAGATGGTTTCCAACAAGACACGGCTCTTTTCCATGTCGACATCTTTCACCCGAACCAGAGCTTGCACTGTATCTCCAGGACGGACGGGCCCGACGAACTTCATCTGCTGGGACATGTAGATCGAGCCCGGCCCTGGAAGGCGGTTCGCAATTGCCGCCGAGATCGTGCTCGCCGTGAGGAATCCATGCGCAATGCGCCCCTTGAACGGTGTCGTCTTGGCAAATTCTTCGTTGATGTGGATGGCGTTATTGTCACCGGAAGCGCCGGCAAAAAGAATGATATCCGCCTCTGTAATCGTCTTGGAAAAGGCGGCTGTCATTCCAACCTGCAAATCCTCGATGTCGTACCCATTCAGTTCGTTCATAGGATCCTCCTGAGATCACATGTTGGGATAGTTTGGACCGTCGCCGCCCTGTGGGGTGACCCAGTTGATGTTCTGGCTGGGATCTTTGATGTCGCAGGTCTTGCAGTGGACGCAGTTCTGGAAATTGATGACAAAGCGCGGGTCTTTGCCGTCTTCCGCGATCACCTCGTAGACACCGGCAGGGCAGTAGCGCTGAGCCGGCTCCGCGAATTGCGGCAGGTTGACTTGGATCGGTAAGTCAGGGTCGATGAGTTGCAGATGGCAGGGCTGCTCTTCGGCGTGGTTGGTCGCAGCGAAAGACACGTTGGTCAGTCGGTCAAAGGACAGAACCCCATCGGGTTTGGGGTAGTCGATCGGCTTGTGCTTCGAGGCGGGTTCGGTCGATTTAGCATCGTTCTTGCCGTGCTTGACCGTGCCGAACAGTGAGAACCGAAAAATTGTCTGGAACCACATGTCGAAACCGCCCAGCGTGAGCCCGCCCAAGGGGCCGAACTTGCCATTCAGCGGTGCGACGTTCCGCACGATCTTGAGATCTCTGCCCACGGCACCACGACGAAGGGCCGTTTCATAGGCCTCAAGCGTATCGCCAGAGCGGCCTTCGGACATCGCGGCATGGGCCGCCTCCGCCGCTTCGATGCCAGAATGCATCGCGTTGTGATTGCCCTTGATGCGCGGCAGGTTCACCAGACCAGCGGAACACCCCAGCAACACGCCGCCAGGGAAGGCCACTTGCGGGATCGACTGATAGCCGCCCTTGGTCACCGCCCGGGCGCCGTAGGCGACACGCTTGCCCCCCTTCAGCAGCGCCGCAACTTTTGGGTGATGCTTGAAGCGCTGGAACTCCATATACGGAAAAAGGTAAGGATTCTTGTAATTCAGGTCGATGATATAGCCGACGTAGACCTGATTGTTATCAAGATGATAGACGAAGGATCCCCCGCCGTTCCCGAACCCGAGCGGCCAGCCCATCGTATGTGTGACCTCGCCTTCGTTGTGCTTCTCCGGGTCAACTTCCCAGATTTCTTTCATGCCGATGCCGAACTTGGGAACATCACAGTCGGCATCCAGCTTGAACCGTGCGATCACGTCTTTGGAGAGCGAACCGCGTACGCCTTCGGACAGGAATATGTATTTACCATGCAGTTCCATCCCCGGCTCGTAACCCGGCCCCGGCGTGCCATCGGGTTCCTTACCGAACTCGCCAGCGATCACGCCTTTCAGGCTACCGTCATCGTGCCAAACCAGCGCGGAACAGGCCATGCCGGGAAAGATTTCGACGCCCAGTTCTTCGGCCTGCTCGGCAAGCCAGCGGCAGACGTTGCCCATCGATACGATGTAATTGCCGTGGTTGTTCATCAAGGGCGGCAGCAAGGCATTGGGGATGCGAAGCTGGCCCGCCTCCCCAAGCACATAGAAGTTGTCTTCCTTGACCTTGACGGTGACCGGCGCGCCTCTCTCCTTCCAGTCGGGGATCAGCCGAGTGAGGCCTGACGGGTCCAGAACCGCCCCCGACAGAATATGCGCACCAACTTCGGAGCCTTTTTCCAGCACCACAACTGCCAGATCCGGATCGAGCTGTTTCAGCCGGATCGCCGCAGAAAGGCCCGACGGCCCTGCCCCGACAATCACAACGTCATAGGCCATGCTTTCACGTTCGAATTCTGACATAGTTTCACCTCCTGCGTCCAGCGACGACAAACCCTCTAGAAGGGCCTCACGCCTCCACGCCGAAATCGGCCGCTGTCAGGTCCAGAACCGACCCGGCGCCGCCCTTGACCGTCGCCGAAAGCGACGCAGCCTTGGGCAGGACGTTCTTCATGTAGAAGTGCACGATCTTGAGCTTTGCTTGCGCATGTGCCGGGCTTCGACTCTGTTCAAGGCGGGTTGCCGCGCTGATCGCCGCGTCCCCCATGGCCCATGCGCCCAGACATATGCCGAAGCATTCAAGGATCGTCACAGCACCCGCCAAGGGTTCAGACCCGTTCTGAGCCAATAGCCAATCCGTCAGGTCTTCCACCGTGTCCGCCGCGTCCATGATTGTCGCGCACAGCATCGCCCAATCAGCATGGGCAGAGGTTTGCTCTCCCAAGGCTTTGGCAGATGCGCGCATATCCGCAACCAGTTCCTTGGCCGCGACGCCGCCGTCACGCTGGATTTTCCGACCGACGAGATCCAATGCCTGGATGCCGGTGGTGCCCTCATAGATCGTAGTGATGCGCGCGTCGCGCAAATGCTGTGCGGCTCCGGTTTCTTCGACATAGCCCATGCCGCCATGCACCTGCACGCCAAGCGACGCGTTTTCGATGCCAAGCTCCGTCGACCAGCCCTTTGCAATCGGTATCAGCAGATCGACGCGGCGCTGGTGACGCGCCTTTTCGTCGGCATCCGTGGCGCGATGCGCGTAGTCCAGTGACCGCGCGGCGCGGTAAGCGATGACCCTTGCGGCCTCGGTGCGGGCCTTCATCAAACCCAACATGCGGCGAATGTCGGGATGCCCCATGATCGTGGCTTCAGCGCCTTCGGGTGTACCCCCCTGTTTGCGCTCCATCGCATAATTGATGGCATGCTGGGTGGCGTGTTCGGCAATGCCGACGCCTTGCAGACCGACGCCGAGGCGCGCGCTATTCATCATTGCGAACATGTACTGCAGACCCTTGTTGGGTTCGCCCACCAGATAACCCGTCGCTCCCCCGTTATCACCGAAAGCAAGAGTGCAAGTTGGGCTGGCATGGATGCCGAGTTTATGCTCGATCGAAACACAGCGCACGTCGTTGCGTTCGCCCAGGGAGCCATCGGCATTCACAAGGAATTTCGGCACCACGAATAGCGAAATCCCTTTCACCCCGGCAGGCGCATCGGGCAGGCGCGCAAGAACGAGGTGAATTATGTTTTCAGCCATATCGTGTTCACCATAGGTGATGTAGATCTTCTGGCCGGATACGAGGTAATGATCACCCTGCGGTTCGGCCTTCGACCTGATCGCCGCAAGATCCGATCCGGCCTGCGGTTCGGTCAGGTTCATTGTGCCGGTCCATTCACCTGTCACCAGCTTGGGAAGATAGGTCTCTTTCAGCGAATCCTCGGCATAGCCTTCGATTGCCTCAATTGCGCCCTGCGTCAGCAAGGAACACAGCTGGAAGGCTGTATTGGCCCCGTTGAACATCTCTTGGATGCAAGCGTTGACCACCGCAGGCAGTCCCATTCCCCCGTGTTCGGGGTCCGTTGTCGGGCTGTTCCAGCCCATCTCAACCAGTTGGTGATAGGCAGCGGCCCAACCTTCAGGCGTCCCGACCTTTCCGTCGGTCAGAGTCAGGCCTTTCTGATCACCGATCACATTCAGCGGCGCCAGCACCTGACCGGCGAATTTCCCAGCTTCTTCGAGGATAGCAGAAATCATGTCCGGCGTTGCATCTTCGAGACCAGGCAACTTGGATACACCATCCAAATCGCAGAGATCCTCGAGCACGAACATCATGTCATTTAATGGGGCGGAATAGCTCATTGCTCTGTCTCCACGCTTACAATTTTTCAGTGAGTTCCGGGACGGCGTCGAAAAGGTCGGCGACGAGGCCGAAATCGGCGACCTGGAAAATCGGGGCTTCTTCGTCCTTGTTGATGGCGACAATGATTTTCGAGTCTTTCATGCCGGCAAGGTGTTGAATGGCCCCCGAGATGCCGATGGCCACATAAAGATCCGGTGCCACGACCTTGCCCGTTTGGCCCACCTGCCAATCGTTTGGGGCAAAGCCTGAATCGACCGCCGCGCGCGAGGCGCCAACGGCGGCCCCCAGCTTGTCGGCGAGTTTCTCGATCAGCGCAAAGTCTTCTTCCGAGCCGACACCACGACCACCTGATACGACAACACCAGCCGATGTCAGTTCGGGGCGGTCGGATTCCGCCAACTTGTCTTCGACCCAAGAGGACAGGTCCGAAGACGCGCCGCCGATGGTTTCGACAGATGCCGAATTGCCGGTCCCCGCTGCGTCAAATGTCGACGTCCGGAACGAGATGACTTTCTTGGCATCCGACGATTTCACCGTCTGGATGGCGTTGCCCGCATAGATCGGGCGTTCGAACGTGTCGGCATCGACCACACCCGACACATCGGTCAGAACCATGACGTCCAGAAGTGCGGCCACGCGTGGCAGCACGTTCTTGGCATCGGTGGTGGCAGGGGCGACGATATGGGAAAAATCACCGGCCAAACCCACAATCAGCTCTGCGGTGGCCTCAGCCAGACGGTGGCTCAGCCCCTCGTCTTCGGCGACCAGTACCTTGGCGACGCCGTCAATCGTGGCCGCCTCGTTCCCGGCATCGGCGGCAGATCCGCCCGCACACAGGATTGTCACATCGCCCAGAGACTTGGCGGCCGTCACCGCCTTCGCTGTGGCATCCATCGACAGCGCGCCATCGTTTACTTCGGCAAGGAGAAGAACAGCCATTACACAGCCCCCGCTTCTTTGAGTTTCGCCACAAGTTCGTCAACCGAGCCGACCTTGATCCCGGCCGCACGTTCGGCCGGTTCGGAGGTCTTGACCACTTGGAGACGCGGAGAAACGTCGATGCCGTAATCTTCGGCAGTCTTCTCCTCGAGTGGCTTTTTCTTGGCTTTCATGATGTTAGGCAGCGACGCATAGCGCGGCTCATTCAGGCGCAAGTCCACGGTCACGATGGCGGGCATCCTTACTTTGATCGTCTGCAGACCGCCATCAACCTCGCGGGTAACGACAGCATGATCGTCGTCGATCTTGACCTCAGAGGCGAACGTCGCCTGGCTCCAACCCAGAAGCGCTGACAGCATCTGGCCGGTCGCGTTCATGTCATTGTCGATTGCCTGCTTGCCTGCCAGCACCAGGCCTGGTTGTTCCTCGTCGATCACGGCCTTGAGTATCTTGGCCACCGCCAGCGGTTCGATATCGATGTGCACATCATCAGCAGCTACAACCAGAATTGCGCGGTCCGCACCCATGGCCAGCGCTGTGCGCAGGGTTTCCTGCGCCTGCTTCACGCCGATCGAGACCACCACAATCTCGGTAGCTACACCGGCTTCTTTCAGCCGGATTGCTTCCTCTACGGCAATCTCGTCGAACGGGTTCATTGACATCTTGACGTTGGCAAGATCGACACCGCTACCGTCCGCTTTGACGCGAACCTTCACGTTGTAGTCGATCACGCGTTTGACAGGTACGAGTAGTTTCATGAGGTTCTTCCTGCGGTACGTGTTGTGAAAATGGAGGGCCCGAGTTGGCCCCACCGATTGTCAAAAGGACTTGCGCAGCATTTCGCGCAGTTCGCCGACTACGCCTCGACGGAAGGCAAGCACACAGATGACGAAGATTATGCCCAGCACCACCGGCACCCAGGCACCAAGAGGACCGGACGCCAGGTAATTTTGGAGCGTGACGATGATCCCGGCACCAACTGCCGGACCGACAATGGTTCCAAGCCCACCCAAGAGGGTCATGAGGACCACTTCGCCAGACATGTGCCAATGTGCGTCGGTCAATGACGCAAGTTGAAACACCACCGTCTTGGTCGATCCGGCAAGACCTGCCAGAGTTGCAGACAACACAAAGGCCAGCAGCTTGTAACGATCGACATCATAGCCAAGGGAAGTTGCGCGGTCTTCGTTGTCTCGAATGGCACTGAGGATTTGCCCAAACGGTGAGTTAACTGCACGCGAGATGATGAAATACCCGAGCGCGAAAATGGCCAACACGAAGTAATACATGTTGAGATTGTCCTGCAGGTCAATAAACCCAAGAGCCGTCCCACGCGGAACACCCTGCAACCCATTCTCGCCGCCGGTAAAGTCAGCGCTGATAAAGAAGAAGTAGACCATCTGCGCCATGGCCAACGTGATCATCGCGAAATAGATGCCCTGGCGCCGGATCGCCAAAAGCCCTATGGCAAGCCCCAGCACGCCCGCGATCGCGGTTCCCACCAGAATGCCCAGTTCAGTCGGCAGACCCCAGACTTTCAGAGCATGACCAGTGACGTATGCCGCTCCGCCAAAGAAGGCCGCGTGCCCGAAGCTCAGCAAACCGCCATATCCGAGGATCAGGTTGAACGCAGAGGCGAAAAGGGCAAAGCACAGCAGCTTCATCAGGAAAACAGGGTAGATCGCAAAGGGTGCCACCAGCAGCAAAGCGATCGCGATAAGGTAACCGATCTTGGTGTTCATAAGCTCAGCTCCTTCAAGCGGATTTGCCGAACAGGCCGGCCGGGCGCAAAACCAGGACGATAGCCATGACGACAAAAATGACAGTGGACGAGGCCTCGGGCCAGAAAACCTTGGTCAGCCCCTCGATGACCCCCATGGCAAGGCCGGTCACGACCGCACCCATGATCGAGCCCATTCCGCCGATCACGACCACGGCAAAAACCACGATAATCAGGTTCGATCCCATGAGCGGGTTCACCTGCGTAATCGGTGCGGCCAGCACCCCAGCAAAGGCTGCCAGAGCGACGCCATAGCCATAGGCCAGCGTTGTCAGCAAGGGCACGTTCACGCCGAACGCCTGCAACAGTTTCGGGTTCTCGGTGCCTGCGCGCAGGTAGGCGCCAATCTTCGTGCGTTCGAACAGGTACCAGGTCGCAAGGCACGCGGCCAGCGACGCCACCACAACCCAACCGCGATACCAAGGCAGGAACATGAATCCGAGATTCACCCCGCCCTGCAGTGCCTCGGGTGCCGCATATGGCAGCCCGGACGACCCGAAGAGTTTGACGAATGTGCCTTCGATCACCAGCGCAAGACCAAAGGTCAGAAGCAGGCCGTATAGGTGGTCGACGCCCGCGAGACGCCGCAGCATTAGTCTTTCAAGAAGGATGCCAAATGCGCCAACGATCAGCGGCGCAATGATGAGAGCACCCCAGTAGCCGACACCAAGGTACTTGGTCACCGCAAGGGTGGCGAACGCACCGAGCATGTACAAGGCACCATGGGCGAAGTTGACGATGTTCAGCAGCCCAAAGATGACGGCCAGTCCCAGAGAAAGAACCGCGTAGAACGCGCCGTTGATGAGGCCCAGCAAAAGCTGGCCAAAGAGAACTTGTGGCGGGAAGCCCAACAGATCAGTCAACATGTCCCAGATGTCCCATATTTTGCGAGTTGTGCCCGGCAGCAGGCTGTCCGGCTGCCGGGCCGGTCAGGATTACTTTGTCGGACAGGTCGATTCCGAAAGCGGGCCGTAGGCCTCTTCGCCGGGGATGGTGCGGACGATCTTCAGAAGGTCCCACTCGCCGGTCGACTCTGCCGGTGTCTTGACTTCCGCCAGGTACATATCGTGGACCATGCGGCCATCGCTTCGCAGCACGCCGCCATTGGCGAACATGTCCTCGACGGGCATTTCGCGCATCTTGGCGACAATTGTTTCGCTGTCGTCAGACCCGGTGGCCTCGATTGCCTTCAGATAGTGGCGCACGGCGGAATAGGTGCCTGCCTGAACGCCCGTCGGCATCTTGCCGGTCTTCTCGTAGAAGGCCTGCGACCATGCGCGGGTTTCGTCATTCATGTCCCAGTAGAAGCTGACGGTCAGCTGCAAGCCTTGGGCTACATCCAGGCCGAGCGACTTGATGTCGGTCAGGAATGCCAGCAGCGCGGCGACCTTCTGGCCACCGGCGATCACGCCGAACTCGTTCGCGGCCTTGATCGCGTTGGTGGTATCGGCGCCGGCGTTGGCCAGACCGATCACCTTGGCGCCGGACGCCTGGGCCTGAAGCACGAAGGACGAAAAGTCGGACGACGGGAAAGGATGCCGCGAGGCCCCCAGGACCGAACCGCCGTTCGCTTCGACAACCGCAGTCACGTCCTTCTGGAGCGCATCGCCAAAGGCGTAATCGGCGGTCAGGAAGTACCAGCTGTCGCCGCCTTCCTTGACCACGGCCGCGCCGGTGCCGACGGCCAGGGCGCGGGTGTTGTAGGTCCAGTGCAAGCCGGTGGGGATGCAGGCGTCATTGGTCAGCGGCGACGAGGCCGCGCCCGAAACCAGTGCGATCTTGTTCTGCTGCTTGGCGACCTCGAAGACCGCCAGCGCAACCGACGTCGTGACCAACTCGGCGAACGCATCGACCTGCTGTGTGTCGCCCCATTCGCGCGCCTTGTTAGCGGCGATGTCAGCCTTATTCTGGTGGTCGGCGGTAACCAACTCAATCGGGGCGCCAGCAACAGTGCCACCGAATTCGTCAATGGCCATCTGTGCGGCGACCACCGTGCCATTGCCTGCCACTTCGGAATAAGTCGCGGACATATCGGTCATCAGGCCAATCTTGACCACGCCATCGCTGATCTCTGCCGCCGCAGCGGACGCCATCATTGCGACGGCAGACGCGCTAGCCGCCAGGTATTTCGTAAGCTTCATAGTTTCTCCTCCGGAGTAGTTGGTTAAACGCTTAGGTATTCGTCAAAGACGTGCTGCTTTTCTTCCAGTTCGTCCTTGTGAATGACGGCGGCGATGTGACCGTGGTCCATGATGAAATGCCGGTCCGCCAAGGGTGCTGCGAAGCGGAAGTTTTGCTCCACCAGCAGGATCGTATAGCCACGGGTCTTGAGCTCGATCAGAACATCAGCCAGCTTGTCATTGATAACTGGCGCCAGACCTTCAGTGATTTCATCAAGCAGCAGAACGTTTGCGCCGGTACGCAAGATGCGCGCCATGGCCAGCATTTGCTGTTCCCCGCCCGAAAGCCGCGTACCTTGGCTTTTGCGCCGTTCGGCAAGGTTGGGAAACATCTCGTAGATCTCTTCAACCGACATGCCGCCGGGAGCCACAGCGGGCGGCAGCATCAGGTTTTCTTCGACGTTCAGGCTGGCAAAGATTCCGCGTTCTTCCGGGCAATAGCCGACGCCCAGGTGCGCAATCGTGTGCGGCTGCGATTTGATTGTTTCTTGCCCTTTCAGGACAATCGACCCGGTGCGATGGGAAATGAGCCCGATGATGGAGCGCAACGTCGTGGTGCGCCCGGACCCGTTTCGCCCCAACAGGGTAACCAGCTCACCTTGATGAACCGTCATGTCGATGCCATGCAACGCGTGGCTTTCGCCATAAAATGCGTGCAGGTCTTGGATCCGCAGCTCTTCGATATGCTCGGAAACGTGCTGGCCACCTAGTTCGTGGTTTTCTACGGTCGCAGTTGTCATGCCGCCTTCCCCATGTAAGCTTCCTTGACGCGCGGGTCGGCCGAAACTTCCTGATAGTTGCCCTCGGTCAGGACGGCGCCGCGCTGCAGAACGGTGATTGTGTCGCAGAGACGAGAAACAACGCTGAGGTTGTGCTCGACCATGAGGATGGTGCGGTTGGCCGAGACTTTACGGATCAGTTCGGTGACCAATTCCACGTCTTCACGGCCCATGCCCTGTGTCGGTTCATCCAACAGCATCAACTCTGGCTCCATCGCCAGCGTGGTAGCAATTTCTAGTGCCCGCTTTCGGCCGTAGGACATATCTGCGACCTGGCTGTCGGAAAACCGTTCGAGCCCAACCATCGTTAGAAGCTCGTCTGCTCGGTCATTCAGTCCACTCAAAGACTTGACCGAACGCCAGAAATGGAAGGATGTCCCCAGTTTGCGTTGCAGAGCGACACGCACGTTTTCCCGTGCGGTCATGTGTGGGAAGACTGCCGAAATCTGGAAGGATCTGATCACACCCTTGCGCGCGATCTCTGCCGATTTGATATGTGTGATGTCTTCGCCATTGTACTTGATTGAGCCGCGCGTCGGAATCAAGAACTTGGTCAACAAGTTAAAGACAGTTGTCTTGCCCGCGCCATTGGGACCGATCAACGCGTGGATTTGGTGCCGCTGAACCCGCAAATCCACATTGTCCACGGCAGTAAAGCCTTTGAACTCTTTCGTAAGTCCGTCGGTTTCAAGAATGTATTGTCCAGTGTTGGTCATTGTCTTACCCGGAAAAGTTGGGGAGGAACGCGGGAGGAAAACGCCCTCCCCCAGTTGCAGGGAGGGTTCAGGATGTTTCTTCCAACGACCTTGCTCGATCACGCAGGACGAATTTTTGAACCTTGCCGGTTGAAGTCTTCGGCAGCTCACCGAAGACGACGGTCTTGGGGGCCTTGAACCGCGCCATGTTTTCCCGGCAGTAGGCGATGATCTCTTCAGCCGTCGCGTCTTTGCCCGGCTTGAGCGCAACAAAGGCACAAGGGGTTTCCCCCCATTTCTCGTCGGGACGGGCCACGACGGCGGCCTCCATGACGGCAGGATGTTTGTAGAGCACATCCTCGACCTCAACCGAGCTGATGTTTTCACCGCCCGAGATGATGATGTCCTTGGACCGGTCTTTCAGCTCGACATAGCCGTCGGGGTGCATGACCCCAAGGTCGCCGCTAGCGAACCAGCCTCCTTTGAAAGATTTGCTCGTTGCCGAAGGATTCTTGAGGTAACCCTTCATCACATTGTTGCCGCGCATGAAGATTTCACCCATAGACTCGCCGTCGTTGGGCATGGGTTCCAGCGTGTCCGGATCGGCCACCATGAGAGCGGACAAAGCGACATTTTTGACGCCTTGCCGCGCTTTCAACTTGGCTTTCTCATCTGTCGATTTTTCGTCCCATCCACCTTTCCAGGCACAAACCACTGAAGGACCGTAGGTCTCTGTGAGACCGTAGACATGGGTGACTTCGATCCCCATGTTTTCCATATTTGCGATAACTGCTGCGGGCGGCGATGCGCCTGCGGTCATGACCTTCACCTCGTGGCTGAAGTCCTTCAGCTCGTCGGGAGCATTCGCGAGCATGTTCAAAACGATCGGCGCTCCACAGAAATGGGTCACCTTTTCGTCGCGGATCAACTGATAGATCGGTTCTGCGCGCACGGCACGCAGACAGACGCATACGCCGGCATTCGCGGCAATGGTCCAAGGAAAACACCAGCCGTTGCAATGGAACATGGGCAGGGTCCACAGATACCGCGAATGATGCCCCATGCCCCAGGTCACGATATTGGACAGCGCATTCAAGGCCGCGCCACGATGATGGTAGACAACCCCCTTTGGGTCGCCGGTGGTGCCCGATGTGTAGTTCAGGCTGATTGCGTCCCATTCATTGCCAGGAAGAACGAAATCGTAATCCTCAGTACCCTCGGCCAACAACTCTTCGTAAGTCAGCGAGCCGACACGCGTTCCGCCGTCAAAGGTCGCATCCTCGATATCAACCACCAGCATATCATCGCGGCCGGTCATCTTGATGGCGGTGCCGACGACTTCGGAAAACTCTGGATCGACCAGAACCGCCTTGGCTTCTGCATGGTTGAGAATGAACGCTATGGCCTCTGCATCGAGGCGGGTGTTCACAGTATTCAGCACAGCACCGCACATGGGGACGCCGAAATGTGCTTCGAACATTTCCGGGATGTTGGCGGCAATGACCGAAACGGTATCGTCCTTGCCGATTCCGCGCGCGGCCAAACCGCTACCCAGGCGCTTCATCCGTGCGTAGGTTTCGCCCCACGTAAGCCTAAGGTCGTTGTAGACCACCGCGACATATTCCGGATAAATTGTCGCCGTCCGCTCCACAAAGCTGAGCGGCGTAAGCGCTTCGAAATTCGCTGAATTCGCGTCAAGACCTGAACTGTAGATGCCAGCGTGCGACATGTAGCTCCCCCCCTTTGGACCGACCGAGACTCATGGGCCGGTTTACGAGGCCTTAACTACACACACTGATCTTGCGGAAGTTTGCTTGAATTGTACTCAATTGTCACGCGGAGGAAATTTCACTTGGTAATCCGCCACGCGCCCCCAATCATAAGGCCGGTATCACGCTTTTCGGAGGTTACCTCGTGGTCAGGCAGCCAAGAGAAATCACAGACGCCGTTCATATTTTGGAAGGGCTGGAACATCTTGATCAGGGAATAACCATTTTTGATCAAGATCTTAAGCTTGTCGCTTGGAACACCAAATTTCTGGACCTCTATGGCTATCCTGCCGACATGGCTTACCGAGGGGCGAGCTTCGACTCCTTCATCAGATATAACGCCGAACGCGGAGAATATGGTGAGGGGGATGTGTCCGAGCAAGTCGGCGCTCGCGTTGAGACCGCCCGCAAGTTTCAAAAGCACCAGTTGGAACGCACCACGTCTAGCGGAGCAACAATCCTTGTGGCAGGTACGCCGCTTCCCAACGGCGGTTTTGTCACCACCTATTCTGACACCACACGTTACACACTCAGAACTAAGGAATTGCAGCGACAGGTTGACCAGCGAAGCAGCGAGCTACAGCTCAGTGAAGAGCGTCTGAGCTTAATTGCAGACGAAGTCCCAGCTGGCATTGCTCACGTCGATAAGGATATGACCCTCCTTTACATGAACAAGCGGTTCGCTCGCGCATATCAGGTCGATCAACATGCCGCCGTCGGGCTGAACGCCTACGATGTGCTTCACCCTAATACCATGGAAGAATCCTCGCGCTTTTTCGAACAGGCACGGCGCGGCATTCTGGTTGATTTCGAGATGCGATTAGAGCTGCCAGGTGGGCGCTTCAAGGATGTGCGCACACTGTTGCGACCTGAAAAACCGTCGTCGGGAGAAGTGATCGGTTTCTATCTCGTATCCATTGATGTTACCCGGCGGAAATCAACCTTGAATGCGCTGATGCGCTCCCAGAAGATGGATGCACTTGGTCGGATGGCCAGCGGAATATCTCATGATTTCAACAATCTATTAACCATTATCCTGGGCAATCTTAATCCCCTGACCGAGCTCATTTCGGATGAACTCGTCGAAGAATATGTGGCTCCATCCATTTCCGCCGCACGACGTGGTTCTTCGCTTACAAAACGTCTGGTGTCATTGGCGCGGCGCGAACAGTTCGATCCGGCCCCAACTGATATTGGCGAGGCGATCACAGAAATCGCGAAACTGCTTGAATCCTCAGTCCCGGAAAGTTTGACGATTACTGTAGAACAAAGTGACAATCTCCCCATAGCGCTGGTCGATCTTTCGCAACTCGAAATGGCTATGCTCAACCTGACGCTGAATGCACGCGACGCTACCGACGGACGGGGTAATATTGAAATTCGATCTGAGCCCTTTGAAATGACTCAGGATCATGCAGATATGACGCATCTTCCAACAGGCCTTTATGTAAAAATCAGTTTCCACGACAATGGCTGTGGAATGGCGCCCGATCTTTCGGAAAAGATCTTTGAACCGTTCTTCACCTCGAAAGCTGCTGGTTCAGGGTCCGGGCTAGGTTTATCGATGGTCTACGGCTTCGTGCAACAATCGAACGGCGCCGTTTTCGTTGATAGTACACTAGGCAAGGGAACGACTTTCTCAATCCTCTTGCCAAGCGTTGAACTGAATACGAAAAAACCATTAGCTGACCCGTCCGGCAAAAAGCTGAGAAGTATCGAAAGCACCGGAGCGATTTCTCCGACGAGTTCGGGCCTAGTGCTTTTGGTAGATGACGACATTGACGTCCGTCGCACGGTGCGTCGAAAGATAGCCGGCCTGGGTTACCCGGTCGTAGAGGCGGGCGATGCAGACGAAGCATTGAACCTCATCCGCCAGATCAAAGATATCTCGATCGTAATTTCAGATATCGGCATGCCTGGCACCATGGACGGGATTGGGTTGGCTCATATTTTGAAAAGTCAATTTGATGAAATCAAGGTAATTCTAATGAGTGGAAATCGGTCCATACAAACCGAAGATGAACTGCCCTCGGATGTTATCTTTTTAAAGAAGCCATTTGAGGCAGATGAACTCCGTTCATGCCTCACAGCGACGAAAGTTGACGATTATGACGGCGCCGAAGATCGGATGAAGATAGAATGAGGACGCTCATCTACCTAATCGAGGATGATCCAGATATTTCCAAGCTGATATCACGGACGCTCAAGCAACAAGGCATGCAAGTTGTGTGTCTCCGAAAACTTTCGGAGCTAGAGATCGCTATGAAAAAACAGGTCCCAGATCTCTGCTTGATAGATCTGAGTTTGCCCGATGGTGATGGCATGACTCTCCTTCAAGACGCCGGCAATTTGGGCTCTTTGCCGAAAATTGTCGTAACTGGACGCGGCAATGTTACTGACCGGGTTGTAGGCTTGGAAATCGGAGCAGACGATTATGTTGTAAAACCTTTCGAGCCCAGAGAATTGGTTGCGCGCGTCCGCGCAGTTCTGCGGCGCTATTCGTCGTCTTCAACACCGAATTTGCAACCCATTGGACAGGACGTAGAATTCGGAGAGTGGGCGGCCGATTTCAACGCATGCACATTGACCCATTCCGACGGTAGCATAGAGACCCTGAGTGCATCGGAAGCATCCCTCCTGAAAGTTTTCGTTGAATCCGCGGGGCGGGTCTTGAGCCGCGATCAATTGCTTGACGCAACCGTGGGTCACCATGACGGTCCCTTTGATCGAAGTATGGACGCGCGAATAAGTCGTCTCAGAAAGAAGCTGCGCGACGACCCGAAAACACCGAAACTGATAAGAACCGTCTATGGCGCCGGATATGTCTTTAGTGCAGCACCGAGGAAAGACGGTGAATAGTCCTTCAAAGCAATGCCAAACCTACGGAATGAAAGAATCTCTGGCAGTATGACATCACATAGCGAGTAGACGAATGCCGCGCTTTCTGGTTGGCAAATATTCACTACAACCCTGCGCCGTTCGACGATTTCTTCTCTTCATCTGCGAATGTAACATATATCGCGTGGCGATATATCATGCACCGTGTCCGTCTCAAAGGCATGAGACTGCGGGACCGTGTAGCACAGAACATCCAGGATTTGAGACGCGCCCGCGGCCTCAGCCAGGAGGAGCTTGCCCATCGAGCCAACGTAAGCCGCGGTCATATGGGCAAGGTCGAGAACGCCAAGTTCGCCGCCTCCCTCGACCTTCTCGAACGCATCGCCAAGGCGCTCAATGTCGATCCCGTCGAACTTTTTGTGAAGCGCTAGTCCGTTTCATCCGAGTTTGATCGCACAGCTCAGCAGAAAAGACACAAGGACAAGAACGGTACGAGTGGCGCGGGTAAATGGCGAAGAGAAAGACAGGCTGGCCTTTCCAGGAAGGGTTTCTGAACGATGGTGCGCAGGAGATCCACCTGTTCACCGATTACCGTTGGAATGACGGCTCGGTGAGTCGCCGCTGGCATGTCGATCCGGAACGCTTTGATGTTTGTCTGGCCGAGCTGCGCCCGTTTTCCCTGACGCCCAGTAAAAGTTCAGATCAGTAGGAAAACCACTCCGAGTGGCCCATGTTGCCCTCGTAGTCGCCAAATTCAACCATGATGCTGCGGGAATAGAAGTGCCAAAGACCGCCACTGGTCGGATAGGCGATCTCTTGTCCACTTTCCGAGATGAATGTCGCGGGCCAGGGCGTGTGGGATCCGTAGACCCGCTGAATGTAACGGCATGTCCGGTTTTCGCGATCGCAGGAGCGGATCGACCAGTCCCACTGACGTGGTTCGTCACGCGGCTCGTAGGAGCGCCCGGTGAACCAGATCACATGAGTGCGGTTCAGCCATTCATACTCCGGCAGGTTGGTGTCGAGCTCACCCTCTCCGCCGGGTCCACCCAGCTCAACCGGCACATGGGCGAAGGTGCAGACCCCGAAGGGCGGCAGGCTTGGCCAGGGCGTGATGCGGCGGATCATGGTGCGATAGGCCCGTGCACATACGGCGCTCGGGGGGAAACCACCCGCCATGCAGAGCATGATGGCGCAGTCGATGTCATAGGCCTGCGCCTTCTCCGGGGCTCCAAACACCGCCATCACCCCCATCGCCGCCGCCATCAATTGCCGTTTCATGTCACTCTCCCGCAAAAGTTGCGCAGACTATCGCGCAATATGTATTTATCTGCAATATGTCGTATTGACTCCATATGACTTTATGGATTTAAGCGCAGGAAGTAGAAGGGCTCTCGTGGGGAGAGTCCGAACATGCCGATAGCGCGCAACCAGATCCTGATCACCATCGATGGTGTCAAAGACCTGTCCGAAAAGGGCATCGCGTTCCGCTGCCGGTATGAACTCGTGGGGTTCACGGACGATGGCAAGCCGCGCTACCAGTGCATCTACCTGCGCGACGGCGAGCCGGAAGCCATTCTGGTCTCGACCCGGATCACCCCGCACGGGCCAGAGCCGCGGTATTTCAACATATGGCCGGGGCTCTTCAAACATCATCTCGAGTTCGGTGACGGGCGCGATCTGCGCTTTGGTCCTGATTACAGCATCACCCTCGAGGAGCGCGGCTGACGTCATCGCCTTCGGCCGCGACGGGACGGCCCGGACTTCTGGCTGGACCTTTCATGGCGAGCGACCTGCCTGGGCGGGGCTGGATGATAGCACCGAGGCCGAAGTCGTTCTGGCCTCGCTGGACGCCACACCGCCTTCCAGTCGCGACGGCATTCTCGCGCTGATCCGCACCACCGCAGAGCGCCATGCGGGCAATCGTGCCTTGGGTCGCGTCGGTCTCGACGCGCAGGACTGGCAGATCCTGTTCCGCGCTCTGGTCGAGGCCGAAAGCAGCTACAATCCGACTGCCCTGAGCCCCAAGGGCGCCTATGGTCTTGGCCAACTGATGCCGGACACGGCCCGTGCCCTCGGGGTCGATCCGCGCGATCCCTCCCAGAACCTCGATGGCGCAGCGCGCTACCTGCTGGCGCAGCTTGCGACCTTCAAGGACATCGACCTGGCGCTTGCCGCCTATAATGCCGGGCCGCACCGCGTGGTCGAATATTCCGGTGTCCCGCCTTTCGCCGAGACCCGCGACTACATCGCGCGCATCCATTGGATCCGCTCCAGGCTCGCGGGCACGCCCGTTGCCGCTCCGGACATCCGCGTCGCAGACCGGGTTCCAGCCCGCGCGCCCGTCCTCATCGATCTTCAGTAAAACAAGGGAACTTCGCATGCTTCGACATCGCCTCAGCCGCCTCTTGCCTGCCGCCACAACCCTGGCGGCTTTCGCAACGCCCGCTCTCGCGCAGGACTTGTCACCCATCCAGACCATGCTGGAAACCGTCGAGGCCGCGTTGACCGGTCCGATCGGGATCGCGGTCGCCACGCTTGCGGTCATCGGCACCGGCTTCATGTGCATGATGGGACGGCTGAACTGGGGCTGGTTCGCATCGGTCATCATCGGGATCGTGCTGATCTTCTCGGCCGGCACCATCGTTGACGGCTTCTCCTGAGAACCGAGTAGAGCAGTGGCAGAACGATCTCCCCTCTTTCTGGGCCTCGCCCGTCCGCCCAAGTATCTGGGCCTCCCCGTCGGATACCTCGTGGTGCTGGCGACAGGGGTCGTTCTGCCGTTCATCTGGACGAAGTCGATGGTCTTCTTCCTGATTGGTCTCGTCGCCTATCCGATCCTCTGGTTCGTCGCCGACCGCGAGCCGCATTTCTTCGAAGTGCTGCGCGTCTCCTATGGATCGGTGCGCCCGACGAAGAACCGGGCCCTGCATGGAGGCGACAGCTTTGGCGCTTGATGCGGGCACACTTTCCACTCACGGAACGGCACTACTTCAGGCTGGCGGCGGGGCGTTCGCGCGGGAGAGCTATCTCGCCGAACACCTGCCGTATTTCGCGCTCGCGGATGATGATGTCATGGTCCTGCGCGAGGGCGATCTGATGGCGACCCTGCGCCTTGATGGTCTGAACCCGATGACCACTGAGGACGCCCGGCTCGACGCGCTCAAACGCGCGGTCGCTGCCATCGTCGCCCAGACCGGCAACGCCTTCGGTTTCTACATCCACCGGATTTCCGTGCCGCAGGATCTCGGGATGCGCGCGATCGAGGGGGACAGCTTCGCCGCCGCGATCGACGCGCGCTGGCAGGCCCATGTCAAAGACCTGCGCCCGGCCAAACGCCAGCTCTATCTCAGCGTCATCCGGCGCCCCGATATCTCTGCCCGCATTCCGCTCCTGCGGGCCCTGGCCCGCAAGGCCTGGGTAAAGGACCGCGCGACACGCCTGCAGGAGCTGAATGAGGTCATGGGCTTCTTCGAAGTGGCGCTTGCGTCGGCCAACCCTGTGCGGCTGACCCGCAAGGGCGGAGAATGGCTGGGCTATCTCAACACGCTGAACGCGGGGGCATTTTCCCCGATCGCCTTCGGGCAAAGCGCCCTGCCTCTCTCGCACACCCTGAGCAATTGCCGCGCCACCTTCGACGGCGATGTCGTCACCCTGACCGATGCTGCGACCGGTCAGGTCAAATACGGCGCACTCTTCTCGATGAAGACCTATCCGGCCCTCACGGATGTCACGCTGCTCGACGCGCTCGACCTGCCCCTCGACATCGTTCTGACGAACTCCTTCAGCCCGATCCCGAACAACATCATGGCCGAACGCATCCAGCGCATCATCCGCCAGATGCACGCCTCAGACGATGCCGCCGTGTCCCTGCGGGAACAACTCGGCCAGGCCGCCGATGATCAGGAGGCAGGACGCATCGCCTTTGGCGACCATCACCTCTCGATCGCCGTCTATGCCCTAGACCGCGACATGCTCGAACGCGCCGCCGCCCAGATCAAGCGCGTCGGACAGGAGATCATGTCGGTGATCGTGCGCGAGAACATGGCGTTGAAAGCCACCTACTTCGCGCAATCGCCCGGCAACTTCGGCTACCGCGCCCGCAAGACGCCGATCTCCTCGATCAACTTCGCCGACTTTGCCGCACTACATGGCAGCGTCGAGGGACGTGGTCCTGTCCAATCCCCTTGGGGTCAGACCATTTCAGTCCTGCCCACGGTTGGCACCTCTGGTTATCGCTTCAATTTTCACGAGGCGGGCAGTATGGCCAAGGAACCCACGGTCGGCCATACCCTCGTGCTGGGCCGTACCGGCACTGGCAAGACGCTGACCACTGCCTTCCTTGCGGCGCAGGCACAGCGAGTCGGCGCACGGCTTTTCTTCTTCGACAAGGATCGCGGCCTCGAGATGGCCGTGCGCGCCCTCGGAGGGCGCTACAACGAAATCCGCGCCGGTGTGCCGACAGGTCTGAACCCGCTCGCCACCGAAACCGACGAGCGCGGCCGCGCCTGGCTCTCGGACTGGCTTGCGACACTTCTCACACGAAATGGAACCCTCACGGGCGAGCAATCCCGCCATATCCAGAGCGCGGTCTCGCAAAATGCCCATGCCGAGGGCTCGCTCCAGCGCTTCGCGAGTTTCGAGACGCTGTTTCAGTCGCTCGATGATGATGGCGAGCTGCAGTCCCGCGTTGCCGAATGGGCGCCGGGTGGACGTTACGGATGGGTTTTCGACGAACCCGAGCGGGGCGCGGGCCTCAATCTCGCGGGTAACATCGTCGGGTTTGACATGACCGAGATCCTCGACATGACGACCGAGCGCATGGCGGTGCTCTCCTACATCTTCCGCCAGATCGAACGCGTGGTCGAGGATCGCCGCCCCACCATCATCGTGCTCGACGAAGCCTGGAAGCTTTTGGACGATCCCTACTTCGGGGCGCGGCTGGAAAACTGGCTGGTGACCCTGCGCAAGATGAACTGCGTCGTAATCATGATGACGCAATATCCGAGCCAGCTCCGCGACAGCCGCGTCGGCAAGACCATCGTCGAGACGGTGCCCACCCAGATCCTCTTCCCGAACGACCGCGCCACCATCTCTGACTACGACTTCCTGCGCGTGAACGCCAAGGAGGCCGCCCTCCTTGTCCAGCCCACAATCGGCCAGCGCATCGCGCTGGTGCGCTCAGCCGGTGACAGCGTCTTCGTCGATGCGGACCTCTCCGCTTTGGGCGACCTCCTCCCCATCCTTGGCGGCGGCGCCACCGGCGAGGCCCGCGTGCCCGCCGATTGGCGCGCCAACCCTGATTTCTGGAGACATGTGATATGAGTTCGAAACCTCTCCTCGCGCTTTGCGCGGCCGCAAGCCTGCTGGCCGCTTGCGAGAAATACACCGAGAAAACCTCGCCCTGCTTCGGACGCAACGGCGCGCCGCAGGTGACGCGGTCCGCCCTGTCCTTCTCGACCATGGGCGCACCGGCTCACGCAACGGCCAAGCCCGACTGCACCTTCGAGCCCCTGCCCCGTTCGGAATGAGCCGCGCCGCGATCATATCCGCCGGGCTCTGCCTTGGCCTTGGCGCCCTGCCCGCGCATGCCCAGGGCGTGCCGACGCAGGACAATTCCGCGATCGGTCGCGCCATCGCGCGGGTGGCCGCGCTCGCCGAGGATCTCGGCGTCCAGCAGGACAAGGATCGGACAGAGTCGACCCTGGCCGACGTCCAGGCCGACCAGCTGCGCGTCCTCGAGGAGATGACGGCGGCCATCACCGGCCCCGGCTTCGATATCCGCGCGCTCGAGGGCAATGCGGATTTCGGGGTGGCGGCTGTCTATCCCAATACCGATCCAAGCCCGATGAACAGCCGCCTCTTCGGCGAGGGCCGCGAGACCGTCGAGATGATGATCGTCGAGGTCGCGGGTGAGTTCGCAGGCGCCCCCGGTGTGGCCCGCGCGGGTCTCTCGGCCACCCAATGGCGCTGCCTCTTTCAGGCCCTGATCAAGCAGGAGAGCCGCTTCAACGTCGCTGCCGAAAGCACTGTGGGGGCCTATGGCCTGACCCAGCTCATGCCCGGCACCGCGTCTGACCTCGGCGTCGATCGCTATGATGTGAAAGACAACTTGCGCGGCGGCGCGCGTTACATCACCACGCAACTGAACCGCTTCGGCAACATCCCCCATGCGCTCGCGGCCTATAACGCTGGCCCCGGCCGGGTGATCGAATACGGGGGCGTGCCGCCCTTTGCCGAGACCCAAGGTTACGTCCGCAACATCTCGAAGTTCTACAACGAATACCTGGCCGTCGTGGGCGGCGCCGATGCGCTTGGCACGCTCTCGCCCTCGGACTTTGCTCTGGCCGAATATGCCAGCATCTCCGAGGCGGGCATCTATTACGCCGCCGACAGCTCGGCCACCACCGAACAGGTGATCAACCGCCTTCGCGCGATCATCCTGCAGATCGATGCGCAACCCAATGCCAAGGCGGCCTGGGAGCTCAACACCTACGCCAAGGCCGAGATTGGCCGCATCCTCAACCTCCGCGTCCGGTTGATGGCGGCAAACCAGCAGCGCGAGGCGGCCTATGCGCAGCACCTCGTCGCCGACCGCCTGGCCGAGCGCGACTTCATGCAGATGGGAGTTCCCGAATGAGACAGCTTCTCCTGACCGTGACTGCGGTCACCACGCTCGGGTTTGCCTCGCCCGCCACGGCCCAGGGCGTACCAACCTTTGATGGCTCGCAGCTTGGTCAACTCGTGGCCCAGCTCGAACACATGGCCGAGGACCTGAATGTCCAAATGCAGCAGCTCGCCACCATGCGGCTGGAACTGGAAACCCAGCTGTCGCAGCTCACGAACCTCGAGGCGCAACTGACCTCGCTCATCGAGGGCAGCGGGCTCGGCGAACTCTTTGCCACAGTCGAAGAGTTCCGCGCCCTTCGCGGCAAGCTGGTGGCCCCCCTCAATACGGCACAGTCGCTGGCCAGCGGTGATTTCCTGAGCGGGTTCAATCCCGGCGCGGAACTCTCGGCCTCGGTTGAGCGCGTGCTTTCGGGCAGCGGCTTCACCTCGGAACGCCTAAGCACCCTCTCGGGCTCCGATCAGCCCGCCGACAACCGCATCGCCGCCTCTGCCGGGGCCAGCGCTATGCTGTCGGTCGCAGCGCAAGAAAGCCATGAAGAGGCGGGGCAAAGCCTCGAACGGCTCGAGACCATGGTCGGGCTCATCGACGATCAGGACGGGCTGAAAGCCGCCGTCGATCTCAACACCCGTGTCACCGCAGAGCTTGGCATCATCCTGACCCAGATCTGGCGGCTGGAAGCGGCGCAAGGCGTCAGTGCCGGCCAGCTTGGGGTCGTTGATGCCGCGACCCTCGCGGATGAGCGCAAGTTCCGCTCGATGGCGGTGGATCCATGAGGCAAACCATGACCCGCAGCTTGGCTCTAGGCCGGGCGCTCGGTCTCGCCGCCCTTGTCTTGAGCATCCTGCCCAATGCTGCGTCGGCCCAGACCCCGAGCACGAACCCTTCCGGCGACACGCCCTTCAACTCGATGGCCATCGCGCGGGATCAAACGGATGAATGTCGTGTTCCGAAACCCCCTACCGATCTGGCCGAAACCGCCTATCTGCGCAACGGCTACCGCGCGATCCTGCGCATCCTGATTGCCGAAGAAGCCCTCGCCTCAGAAACCTGCACCTGCCTGCTGGACCAGTTCACCTGGGATCAGGCACTCACCGCCCTGCCCCGGTTCCAGACCTCGGACAACCTGCGTCTGCCCTTCAACGTGCTCGAGCTCTACGCCAAGGCGGACGCGCTCGAGGCGCAAGTCGTGGAGGCCTGTGCGGAGTAAATGGGGGTCATTCGCGACATCCTTGGCCAGGTCGACGCCGCGGTGGATACCGTGGCGCAGGACGGCTTTGTCTCCTCCGCTGGCGCCGTCGGCGACGTGATCTCCGCCGGCGCCGCGTTCCTCGTCGTGCTGCTCGGGATCAACGCGGTCATGCAGATCCGCCCCCTGCCCTTCGGCACCGGCTTTGCCTTCGGCATGAAGATCGCGCTCGTCGGGATCTTCGCGCAGAGCTGGGACAATTTCAGCGTCATCTATGACATCGTCACGCGCGTGCCCGACTCCGTCGGAGCCTCGATCCTCGCGCTCACCGGCTCGGGCGACGAGGCCGGGGTCTATGAGAGCCTCGACAACATGGTCGCTCGCATCACCGCCTATGGCGACACGATCGGCGACCGCGCGGGCTGGGTGTTCGGCGCGGTCCTGGGTGCGATTTTCTTCGTTCTTTCCGCCGTCTTTGCCGCCGTCACCGCCGGGATCATCGCCTTCGCCCGGATCGTCTTCGCCCTGATGATCGTGATCGCCCCCTTCATGATCGTGACCTCGCTCTTCAAGCCGACCCAATCCCTCTTCGAGGCCTGGACCCGCGCCACCATCGGCTATGCGCTCATGCCGGTCGCGGCCGCCGGGGCTGCGGGCATCATCGTGGCGATCGCTGAGGCCATCGGGGACGCCTCCGCCGATCCGGGCGATGTCGAGACCGTCAGCCTCATCCTGCCCTTCCTCGTGATCCTGATCCTCAGCGCCGGGATCATGGCCTCGGTCCCCTACATCGCCTCCAACCTCACCGGCGTCGTCGGCATTGCCTCGAATGCCGTGGGACTGACCGGCCTCGCACGTCAAGGCTTCGTGAACACGCGGGAGTATGGCACGGGTGTCACTTCGCGCCTCGTCACCGGCAAGTCTCCGCAGGAACTGAACCAGATGGCCAATGCGGGCGTGGTGAAGACCGGCGAGATGATCCGGCAAAGCCCCGGCGCGCTTCTTTCCGCCGCCAAGGCCTTCCGCAAACCCTGATGTGAAAGACGACTGAATTGAAGAAGAAGGTACTTAGTTCTTCCGCGCCTGACCGCGACGCGTTTGAGGCGGATTTCATCTACGGGCCGAGGCGGCGCGAGCGCTTCGCCTGGTTTGTCGCGGCTGCAGGCGTGCTGGTCGGCGTCGCCGGCATGGTCGCGGGCGCGAGCCTCTTTCCGCTCAAGACGACGGAGACCTTCGTCGTCGTGGTCGACAAGGAAACCGGCGAGATGGATCGGGTCGCCGCCGTCCAGGCCCTGACGCTCTCGGAAAGCGACGCCATCATCCAGGCCAATCTCGTGGCCTATGTCGATGACCGCGAGACCTATGACCTGACCGATGGCGAGCAACGTATCAACTCGGTGCTCGACCGCTCTGATGGCGATGCCGCCCGCACGTTGCGCGATCTCTGGTCTTCCACCAATGAAGACTACCCGATCACCGTCTACGGCCGCGACGCCAAGATCGAGGTGGTGATCAAGTCGGTGAACCAGATCGAGCGCGGCGTGGCCCAGGTCCGTTTCACCCGCACGCTGCGTCGCCCCCGCGACACGCGCACCGTCACCCGGTCTTACGTCGCGACCGTCGGCTACGACTTCCAACCCGAAACCCGCCAGCGCCTTCAGGACGTCTGGGCCAACCCCTTGGGCTTCGTGGTGACCTCCTACCGCGTCGACGCCGAGACCCTGGAGAACTGACCCAAATGAGATCTCTACCTGCGCTCCTTCTGGCGCTTGCCCTTCCTGTTGCTGCATTCGCCGAGGCCACGCCGCAAGGCGGTCCGCTCGACATCCGCATCCGCACCGCCGTCTACAATGAAAACCAGGTCTACCGGATCGAAACTGACTTGCGGCATTCGACGACGATTCATTTCGGGACGGGGGAACGCTTCGAGGCGGTGATTGTCGGCGACACCGAAAGCTTCCAGGTCGACCCGATCCCCGAGCTTGGCAATGTGCTGACGATCAAACCGCATGTGGCCAATGCCTCCACCAACATGACGGTGATCACCAATCGCCGCACCTATTCTTTCCATTTGCGCGAGGGCTCGATCCCGAACCGCACCGGCATGTTCTTCGAGGTGCGTTTCCGCTACCCCGACGAGGAACGTCGCGCGGCAGGTGCCACCCAGCCCAAGGGGTTCGAGGCCCCGCGCAACTACAACTACCGCGTCTCGGGCGAAGGGGATTTCCGCCCCAGCCATATCTATGACGACGGACGCTACACGTATTTCGTCTTCCCGGAAAACGCCCGTCAGCCTGCTCTCTTGAAGGCCGATGACCAGGGCCGTGAGCGCACCGTGAACTGGACCCAGCAAGGCAACACGGTCCGGGTGCTAGGGGTGAACACCTACTGGACGCTGCGTATCGGCGATGAGGCGATCTGCGCCTGGCGCGACGAAAGCGCGATCTACGTGAGCAACTGACCATGGCCGATCAAACCCCTCCAGATCTTCAAAACCGCCTCGATCAATTCAGCCAGCGCGACAAATCCAAACGGCGGGGCAACAGCCTCGGGGTCGGTGCCCTCGCCGCCGCCCTCGCCCTTGGCGGCGCCGGGGTCGCGTATTTCCTGGCCACCGGCCTGCAAGAAGGTGACAGCGCACTAGAGACCTCCGATGTCGAGACCTTCCAGGACCGCCGCCCCGGCACCGGTGGGCGGCTGGAGTTTCCACCCGATGAGACCGAACAACGGGTCAATGACGCGCTGATCGCCGTCGAAGAAGCGCTTGATGTGCCCGCCGCCCCTGCCCCCGAACCGAGCGCCGAGGTGCTGGCCGAGATCGCCAAGCTCCGCGAGGCCCTTGCCGCCAGCCAGGCCGCCCGCAACTCGGAGATCCAGTCCGCCGTTGCCGACCTGCGCGAAGCCTTCGATGAACAGAAGGCTGCATTGGAAGCGCTTATCGCTGAGAAAGAGGCAGAGCTTGCCAACCTGCAGCGCCAGACCGAGACCCGTATCGAGGGGCTTCAGGCCATGCTCGATGCCGAACGGGCGCAGCGCGAGGGACTCGAAGCCGAGCTCGACCGCGAGGGGCTGATCGCAGACCAACGCCTTCTCGAAGAACGCCGGCGTCAGGAAGAGGAGCAGCGCCAGCGCGAGGCCGAGCGGGTCGCCGAGGAACTTCTGACTGCGCAGATCAAATCCCCCGCCGTGGTCTATGCGGACGGTCCGCGCGGCGGCGCGAGTAGCGCGACGATGGCCGATCCGGCGGCCCCCGGCACCCAAGGGCCAACCCTCTCGGGCAATGAGCAGTTCTTGCAAAGCGCGCGCCCGCTCGAAGTGCAGGAGGCCGCCCGCCTCACCCATCCCGAGCGCACGCTGACGCAAGGCTCGGTCATCCAGGCCGCGCTCCAGACCGCCATCAACAGCGATTTGCCCGGGTCTGTCGTGGCGGTCGTTTCCGAGCCGGTCCCTGCGTTTTCCGGGGACCGGATCCTGATCCCCCGCGGCTCCCGCCTTTTTGGCCAATACCGCTCAGGGATCGAGATGCACCAGAAGCGCATCCTGATCCTCTGGACCCGCGCCCTGACCCCGGACGGCACCTCGATGGAAATCGCCGCGGTAGGCGGGGACCAGCTTGGCCGCTCGGGCCTCACCGGTCTCGTCGACACCAAATTCGCCGAGCGCTTCGGCGGGGCGGCGCTGATTTCCGTGATCGGGGCGGCACCAGCCGTCGCGGCGGAAAGTGCCAACGATGAAACCACCAGCATCGTCCTGGGCGATGTCGGCAGCGACCTTCAGGACGCGGTCGGCTCGGTCATCGCCGACCAGGTCTCGATCGCGCCGACGATCTATGTCGATCAGGGGGCCTCGGTCACCGTGCTCGTGGACCGGGATGTGGTGATTTACTGATGGAGCATGCATCACCAGCCTCATATCTCGAGCGCTACCTCGACCCGTTCCGCGACCTGCTGAGACGCAACGACGTGGTCGAGATCGCGATCAACCCGGACGGCAAGGTCTGGCTCGAGGTTGCAGGCGACGCCACCATGCGCCACGAAGGTCAGACCGTGGATCGCACCACCGCCCTTAACATGGCCCAGACCATCGTCGGCGACGCCAAGGCCCGCGTCTCTGAAAAGAACCCCCTCGTCTCCGGCAAGGTGGAATATGCGGGCCGACCCCTCCGGGTCCAGGTCGCCGTGCCGCCCGCCATCGATCGCGGCGCCTCCATCACAATCCGCCTCTTCGCCTCGGGCAGCCTCCGGGACTACACACCCACCTATCTCTTCGGCAAGGCCGTCTCGCTCGACGCGCTCCGCGCCGAGAAGATGAAGAACATAGCCAGTCTCGCCGAAGAGAACCTCGAAGCCGCGCTGCAAACCCTGGTCGAGGCACGGCTTAACGTCCTGATCAGTGGCGGCACCTCGACCGGCAAGACCACCTTCGCCCGCCACCTTCTGACCAATGTGAGCGAGCACGAGCGGCTGATTACCATCGAGGACGCCTTTGAGCTTTTCCCCGGCCAGCCGAACACTGTCGCCCTCCTGGCCGACCGCGGTGCCGGCTCACAACGCAGCGCCAACGCACTCCTGCAGGCCTCGCTCCGCATGCGCCCCGACCGGATCATCGTCGGCGAGCTGCGCGGCGCCGAGGCTCTGACCTATCTCGAAGCGATCAACACCGGTCATGGCGGGTCTGTCTCCACCATCCACGCGGAAACCGCAGAACTCGCCATCGACCGGCTGGCGATCATGGTGCTGCAAGCTGGCACACCGCTGACCTTCGCCGAGGTGCGGGAATACATACGGAAATCCATCGATGTGATCGTGCAGCTGGGGCGGGCCGAGGGGAAGCGGGGGATTACGGAGTTCTATCTGCCAAGCTAGTTGCGACTTTCCAACGGAGGGCGGAGAACCCGTTTGTAGCGTCATAGCATGGCATTTGCGGTGGTGGCCATCCGCAGTGTTCGCTGTTCCGCGCCAAAATTGACTGGTTACGCATATCTCTTTGATATAACTCATGGAACGGCAACTACACGACGTGTTCTCCTTTTGAAGGACATCGCTGGACAATGAACGATTTGGAACCGTGAATGATATATGTAGCGATTGACGGCGATGACATTGGTAGAAAGCTCGCAAGCTGCTATCTTTCAAACCGCGTGGATGATCTTAAGGCGACTAAGGACTTGGTCGATCTCACAACCCAACACATTTCCGACTTGCTAATCCGATTGGGCTACGAAGTTTTCTTTTGTGCCGCAGATGGGGTAACTGGAGCTTTGAAGGTAGAGAAAATAGATGTGGGCGCATTGTACCAAGAAATAGAAAATATCGCTGGTCACGAACTTTCGTTCTCTGTCGGAGTCGGAAAGTCTCTGCGCGAAGCATACGTAGCGCTTCTTTACGCAAAGAGCACGGGGAAAGGTCGAGCTTGTGAGTACAGCTCGATTGGCTCAAATGTTTAGGGTTATCAGTTTCACGTATTTGCTACGCTACGTAGCGATTGCAACCACAGCCCTAAGTATCTTTGCTTATTGGGGTGCAGAACGGGTGCTACAAAGCGATTTGCCAATCGTTCGCCTTTTGTCTGTAGCGCCTTGGGTGGTTTTGGTTGTTATACTTGCAATCACAACCAATTCAACTTCACGACCAATTTGGAAGCTACTCAAAAGGTTCAACTCTTCCCTTTACCCCGACTTAAATGGGACATGGGAAGGCGAGATCACTCTTGAAGGAGGGCAGAAAATTCCGGCAAGAGCGGTAATTCGGCAAAACCTCCTTGAGGCGCAAATTGATCTACACACAGAGACCTCAAAATCCTCGACACTTGAAACTACACCGGTAATCGAAGCGGGGCAATTCAAGCTGTACTACACATATCGCTCAACACCTTCGAACGTGAAGTGGCCATCTTATACCGGATCTACGATCCTTGATGTGCGCAATGCGGCCCTAAAGGCGCCGAATTCACTTGAGCTGTCCGGCTACTACTACACTAACAGAAAGACCTGCGGGCGAATAATCTTGAAACAAACCTCCACCAAGACAGACGTGGAGGTCTCATACTATTAGCACTCTACTCCAGGGACGGACCTGGATCAAATATCCGAAATCTCCACTGAGTAGCTTCAAATTCACTTGATTAATGCCACCATTTCGTTCTCCGGGCTCTAATCAACTTTCCTTTTCATTCGAATTAGTCCGGCAGCATTAAGCCCTCGATGCCAAGAGCGATTTTGCCAGAATTCACCCTTCAGCTCGCTTCCGTCTTCGTTTAGTTTGAGGCTAGCGGCTCCCTGATATACTTGCTCGTCGGTTACAGCTAGCCGCGCACCATTCTCACGCTTGTTTTTCGCTTCAAATATCCAAGCCATGGTCTTGGTACCATTTTCTGCTTTGAAGAACTCAACGGAAATCGTTTTCGACTCGAGCAACGGATCTGTATCGTTTGGCAAGAACTCGACGTCAGTTCGGAACCACGTCTGTTTTATTCGCACTTCAAAGCTGCGCTCCAGGAGGCCGGGAAGAGCTGCGTCATCAAAGACATCGAAACGAGTCTCGGTGCTGTTTGCGGCATCCTTCATTTTTTCGACGATTGAGAAGTTGGACTGCAAGCTTGCAGTCCAAATCCCGTTGAGGTCGTAGAAGAGCACCTCGCTTAACTTGCGGCCGACATATGGAAGCTTCCAGACGACCCTCCATCCTTGCGCCACGAGAAAAAGAGCCAAAAGGCCCGAAATTAGTGACGCTAGCAAACGAGTTGTCAACGCGTCTGCAAGCAATGGCGCCAAGGCTGGCACTTTCGCGCTGATCCACAGAATCCCTGCCTCGAGCAGTGGCAGCATCCCTAGTGCGAGATATACGGCGATAGTGACCCAGAACTTTAGGGGAACAAACTTTGCCACGACGCTCAACCTCTGGTATTGAAGACTCGGCCCATTGCCCCCAAGTATATGGGCAAGCGGCGTCACCACCACAAGATAAGATCAGAAGAGGGACAGTTTAATGCCTGTTAACGCACATAAAGCCTTTGTGTCCCGACCCTCGGGTTACAAGTTCGCATTGAACCTTTCAGAGGAGCAGGAACAGACACTGCGAAACGCTCGGGATGACATTCGCAGCGAAATCTCCTCTCAGTTTGGGTCATTTGCTAAGGCTCTGGGTGATCGGGCTCTGTTCGAAGATCAAGCGCCAGTACTTGTGCGGAGCTACCAGACACCGAAGTTCAAGATGCAGGGCAGCTTCTCATACCACACGTGCAACCAACCTGCGCATGTGCCACCTCAGGAGATCGACTTGGACGATGGGCTATTCATGCCCGTTTCCTATTTTCAAAAAGGCGGAGACAGATCCCCTGTGATCCAAAGCGCAGCCTACTTTTCCATTATCGAACGCATCCTAGCACCGCTTTGCGACAAGAAGGGGTGGCAACTCGTAACGGACAAGCCTTCGTGCATCCGAGTCAAGATTGACAACACCATGCACACCGACCTCGCACTTTACTCGGTGCCGGATACGGATTTTCAGCGCATCGTGAAAGATGCCCAAAGTCGTGGTGTAGACTTCACAGCCGAACTAATGATGGAAGATACCGCGTATAGAATGTTGTCTCACGACGAGATGATGCTCGCGCACCGCAACGAGGGTTGGATGAAATCCGACCCGCGAAAACTCGAAGACTGGTTTGTCGATGCCGTGAAACAATACGGCGAGCAGATCCGAACCGTCAGCCGCTATCTAAAGGGCTGGAAAGACTTCCAATGGCCCGAAGGAAGGTTGGCATCGATTGCACTCATGGCCGCAGTCGTGTCGGTCTTTGAGAAGGCGTCGGCAGCAATTGCCAGCGATAGGGACGATCTGGCGTTGTTGCGAGTCGCGGAAGACTTGCCCGACTTTCTCGCCAATGACATTCCAAACCCTGTCGTAGAAGGCGCGCGGTTGGATCAGGGTTGGTCACCTGAGGAACGCAGCGATTTCGTTGCGAAGGCCAGGGTGCTTGCTGAGCATCTGAAAGACGCGCTGACACAGACGTCAGACCGCACGGCAGCTTTCGAAGCCCTACAAAACCAATTTGGCGGGCGTATCCCAGACGATCTCACCCTCTATGTGCCCGACGCTGGCCTTGAGACAAAGGCAAGCGAGTTGGCTGCACCTGCTGCCCTTACCTTGGGGATTGTGGACAAGGTTGACGCTGAGCAAAGCAATGACCTCGCCGCTGTGAACAAGCAGGGCGGAGGCCGCTACGGGTAGTCGGCATTGACTGGGCCGTCTGAACCTACCGATCTCATGATAGCTGAGTTATCCCGCTGGGTGCTCGCTCAATGTCCGAATGCGCGAGACCTCACGCAGGGCGAATTGTCTCTATACGAGGCCAAGGACCCGATCCACGGATGGGTTGTCCCGTTTGAACATCAAGCTGACCGCTTTGATCTGCAAGTGGTGCTCTTGCAGGATTTCCCGTGGACAAAGCCGCGCGTGTACTGCACCGAAAAATTTCGGTTTATGCAATATCCGCATATCGAAAAAGACGGTGCATTTTGCCTTTACCCACCGGGGACAGAGCACAATCCCTTGAACCCCAAAGGGTTAATATGGGACGCTATCAAAGAAGCCACTCGATTGATCGTCGCTTCATACGACGACGCGTTTATGAGTGATTTCGCGGACGAGTTCGATTCTTATTGGAGCAAAACTGATGGGGGCAAAAACATCGTCAGCCTCCTGTCGCCCGGCGGTCCCTCTCGTCGGGTGTCCCTGTGGTGCAGTACAGGTGATTACTATCTGGCAGATGACCACACGGCCTTGGAGAGTTGGCTTCGCAACCGTTTTCCGGGGAACAAGAAGGACTACAAATTCAACACCGCGACTCACATTGCCCTCAATAGGCCCATTCTGCCTTCGGAATACCCGAGGTCGGCGGCGGCGGTTCTACGCTTTTTGCGGGAGCTGGCACCCGAATCCGTAGAACTGCTGGAAGATGCGGCTGTAACCGCTGATGACAAGTTCACCGTTTCCTTCGAGGGGCGCACGGATGATGGGCCGGTGTTTTTCGCCGTCGAAGTCATGCCTCCCGTCAAACAGGGTATGAAAGCCGGGCGACGCCCAGACATGGTGCAGAAGGGCTTTCGGCCTGGAAAGGTACCGCCCCATATCCGAATGCAGCGGCTGTTCGGGGGGAACAAGGTTGAGCGCCACGAGACTATGCGCGCGGACCCATCGTGGATTCATGGGCGCGACACCCCTAAAGTCGCCCCTTTGTTTGATAAGCGTGTTCTGATGATCGGTGCGGGATCATTGGGAAGCGAGGTTGCTCTGCTTCTGGCCAAGACGGGTGTTGGCACGATCTCATTGGTCGACCCGGAACTTCTGGACTATCCCAATGTTGGGCGCCATACGCTCGGGGTCACGCAAGTCAGGACGTTCAAAGCGAAGTCACTGGCAGAAAAATTGGCTGCTGACTTCCCGCATATGCGCTCGATCAAGTACTTTGCCGAGGGCTGGCAATCGCTCTACGGCAAACGTCCTGAGGTTTTTCACAACACCGACTTGATAGTGTCCACGGTTGGCAGTTGGGTGGCTGAAGGCAGGCTTAACCAAGTGGCTAGGAAGGAAGCGGATTTCCCCCCTGTGATCTATGGGTGGGCAGAACCCTTTTCTGTTGCAGGACACGCCGTATTGATCGGCTCCAACGGCCCATGTTTTGCTTGCGGTATGGACCATTTCGGGAGGGCACGACGAACAGTGTGTGAGTGGGACACCGAGACGACGCGTAAACAACCCCACTGTGGGGCCAGTTTTCAACCATATGGGCCCGCATCGCTGTCAGGCGTAACAGCCTTGGTGGCGAAGACAACAACGAAAGCATTGCTTGGTGAGGTGCCCCCCGGGACCGAGACCGTTTACTGGGCCTCAAAGGAAGAAATTGTGGGTCAAGGAGGGCGATTTAACCCGGACTTCCTAAATCTTTTCCCTGACGTTCCTGAGTTCGGCGGAGCGAGGCAATTTGAGTGGGGGCAAGAGGGGAATTGTTCTTTTTGCACAGAAGCATGAGTATTCAATACCCTATTGGAGAAAGTGGGCAATTTCTGGCCATAGAACAGAATGTTCTTGATCACTTTGTCAAATGGCGACAGGTGGACCCGAAAATGCCTGAAGCTGGTGGGCAGCTATTTGGTGCGGTCGAAGGTCAATTCATCCAAGTCAAGCTGGCAACCGGTCCGAGGCGTTCCGACCGACGAGGACGCTTCTTTTTTGTCGCAGACCGTCTGGCGGAGCGTCGGGAGATCAGCACATTGCACAAATCTGGGCTTCACTATTTCGGAGATTGGCACACTCACCCGCAATGCATTCCCACGCCCTCAGCCACTGACATTTTGTCAATGGCTGACCTGTTTGCGCGGTCAAAGCATGAGTTGAATGCGTTCTTGATGGTCATAGTAGGAACCGCTGTGTTTCCTGAGGGTCTGCATGTATCTCTTCATGAGGCGAGCTCGTGGTCGAAACTAGCTTCGAAGAACTCCCAATGAGATTGCCAATTTTTCATTCAGCCAGAGATGAAAAGCTCTGCACACCAAATGAACGACTGCAATGATGATCTTACATTCTTGCCCGAACGTTCTTTGAGTGATTACATTGGCTCAATTTCGATAGCGGGAAATGAACGGACGACTTTACTATTTTCTATCGCCGCCAGTACCGGTCTCCCTGAGAAGTTGGGTTGCTTAGAACCGTAAAGCGCTTCGCAGATCTCTGTCCGCCGAACGGAAAGCTGTTCGCAAATGCTAAAGCAGCCTCTCTGGTGGAAAACGTATAAGCCAAACCTGGGTTTCCGGTTGTGCTGAAACCTCCTTTTCGCCAAGTCGCGTAACTCCATCCGCTGTTGCCACGCCCTATGAGCCCAACCCATGGGTACTTTTCATTGTGGTCTCGAGTCCCACCAAGCCTCTCGGGAAGTGAAAGTTCACTGCTCATCTAATTCCACCTTTTTGCCAGTCTCAAAACGCGCCTTTTCACGAAAGTAGCTATGATGTGGTCATTCTCTTGATCGAAGGCAAGACATACCCGCGGCCGCCGACCGATGGACAAGGTCTTGCTAGTTTCCCGTCTTCATTTGACGACAACAACCCTAGATCCAAATGCGGCTTCCCAGACGACACCAGCTAGCCGCTCGTCAGACACCCAACAATTCCTCGATGAAATCCTCCTGCCGGTCGAGCGCCGCCTCCCATTCCTTCGGCACCGCAGCTTCCCGCTCGAGCGTCTCGGGCTCGGGCTGCCCGCGCCCGGCCTCCAACGCCATCACGCTCATCGCCCGCGCCTCGCGCCGCTGCGATCTATCCCGGACAGGCGCGCGATCGGCTGGTTTTGCCTGCTCGTCTGCGCCGGTCTCGTCACCACCATCGCCGCCCCAAGGTCCCACGCCTTGCACGCTCGGCGGAAAGGGGAACGGCTTGCCCTCCTGGCGGGCCAACATCTCCTTGAAGAACGGATCGTCGTAATACTTGATCCGGCTTGCCTTGATCGGATGCTGCGGCGAGGCGAGGATGATCACCTCATCGGGATCCATCAGGCGCGCTTCGGTCTCGGAAAGCAGCGGCCGCTCTTCCAGCCGCGCCGAGGTCGAGGTCGCGCCAAGAAAGCCCTTGTTGCGGCCATACATCCGGGTCACCGCCTCGCGGGTGGTGCTGCCGACGGCCGCCGAGACCTCCTTCACCGTGCGCTGATCGCGCGGTGTGATGTAGAGCTTCAGCCCTGCCCCGTTCTCGAGGCTCTCGCGACCCTCGGGGCCGTAGATCCGATCGAGCGAGGCCAGTGACTGGGCGATCATCGCGACGCGACCGCCATAGCTTGCAAGCGAATGGATCGCGCGCTCCAGATAGGGCATTGCCCCCATCTGTTGGAATTCGTCGATCATCATCATAACCGGCCAAGGCTCGTCCGGGCCGGGTTCGTTCAGACGGATCGACGCGATGAGATCGGCGAACATTAGGCGCAGGAGCGGCGCCAATGTCGCGATGTGATCCTCTGAGACGGCGATATAGAGCGACTGCGGGGTCTTCCGGAAGGTCGAGAAATCGAAGTCGCTGGCTTGCGTGGCCGAGCGCACCGCCGGGTTGTCCCATTGCTTGAGGCCTGCGGTCATCAGCGCCTGGATGTTCGAGGTCAGCAGCCGCGACGAAGCCGAGGCCGCATTGGTCCAGAGCTCGCGCAGGATGTCTTCCTCGGCCTCGTCGGCATAGGTCTTGTACTGCGCGTTCTTGTATTCGCCCCCGGCGACGATCTTGTTCACCTCGCCAAGGTTCGGCGTGCCACGCTGGATCGCCAGCAGGCAGGCCGCGACAAAGATCGACTTGCCGGCCTCGGAGAAAGTGTCGAGTTGCTTGTTGTCCTTGTCGAGGAAGAGGTCGGCCAGGATCGACACCTCGGTGAAGCGCTGCGCGAATGTCGGGGCCTTGGCGATCCGCGCCAGCGGGTTGTAGCGATGCGTGGCATTGGCCCAGTCGAAGGGGCTGAAGCGATAGACCTCGTCGCCATTCAACGCCCGGAGCCGCGCGGTCTTCTCGAAGTTCTCGCCCTTCACGTCGAGCACCACGACCGAGCCCGCGAAGCTCAGAAGGTTCGGGATCACGAAACCCACGCCCTTACCCGCGCGGGTCGGCGCCACCATCATCACATGCGGGATGGTAGTTGAAGAGATGAACTCGGCCTTGGAGGTCGGCGCGCCAAGCTTGCCGCAGACGAAGCCTTTGCCAGGGGCCTGCAGCATGTCGTTCTTCTTCAGCTCCGCCTTGGTCTGCCAATGCGCCGATCCGTAGTCGTCGCGCTCTTTCTTCCAGGTCCAGGCGAGCGCCAGGGCGCCGAGGCCAATCGCTCCGAAGCCGACAGCGCCGAAGCCCACCTTGAAAGCCTCGGGATGCGCGGCGCGGGTGGCGGCGCTGGCCTTCCAGAGCGCCAGCATGTCGAAGCTGCCAAAGCCGGTTTTCAGGGCCAGGGTCAGGTAGAAGGCGGCAACGATGGTGCCGATGACAGCGCCGCAGATCACGCCGAAGAGGAGCGCGGCCCAGAGGGGAAGTGTCTTGGTCATGGTGGTCGTCCCCCTCAGAATTCCATCTCGTCATCGAGACCGCGGTCCCGACCGAGATCGCGACCCAGCTCCTGCGCCTCCAGCTGGCCGCGCAACCGCGCGACCTCGGTCGCCTTGTCCTGCTGCAATCCGGCGGCGCGGTCGGTGAAGACCTGGTCGCCCGTTTCCTCGAAGGTCATCTCGAGGAACTCCTGAGTGACGGTGATTTGATCGAGCTTGCTCGGCAGGGCCGCATCAAGCACCTCGTAGTTGCCGCGGCGAAGTTCGGCCAAGCCTTCTTCGCCCAGTTCCTTGAAGAGCTCGGATTGCAGGGTCCGCTCGACGGTCTCTTCCTGCTCCTCGGTGAGCTTGCCATCGCGCAGCATGTCGGCGAGGTCCTGCAGATAGGGATTGGGCGTCCGGTCATCCTCGTCGATGAGGGGCAACGTCGCCTCTTCCTCATCGGCAAGGGTCCGGCCGATCTCGACGCCCATCTCCTTGGCGCGTTCCATCAGCGCGTCCATCACGCCGTCGACTTTTTCGAGCGCGGCATCGAGCTGATCGTCAGTGGCGGTCTCCACGCTCAGACCGTCTTTAGCCAGCACCGCGTTCATGTCCCGCTCGACCCAGTCCTGTGCCATGCCGTAGTTGCGCGTGCCGCCCGCCGCGATCCGGGCCGCCAGCTCCTCGCTGTCCATGCCCATCTCCTCGGCGCGCTCGAGCACGTCGCGCAGCCCTTCGTCTTTGCCGGCCTGCAGCGCGGCGATCAGCACATCGCTGCCCGCCCCCGGCGGATAGGGTTCTTCGAGCTGCTTGCCGAAACGCGCGCGCAACTCCGGGTCTGGCACCATCTGCGAGAGGTCCGCGATGATCGGCGCGGCCTTGGCTTCAAAAGCGGCCCGCTCGGCCGGGTCCAGTTCCTCGGCCTTGAGCCGCAGCGCCTCTATCGTGCGCTCGGAATAGTCGATCGCATCACCGACGGTCTTGATGTCCTTCATGTCTATCTCTCCTTCGGTGAAATTCCACGGCGTGCCCGAGCCAAGCCCGTCCGCCATGCCGCGCACAGCACGCGCCATGTGGCGTTGGTCCATGCGGTCCAGCAGGTCGGCGAGGTTCTTGTAGTCCTTGGCGAAGCCCACCACCTGCGCCTGCGCGATGGCGGATTCCTGGGCCGTCATGACGATCTCGCGCGGCAGGCGGGCCTCTTCCTTGGCGCGGTAGATTTCCTCGATGCCGGCGGGCTTCTCGAAGATGCCGCGCTCGAGCCGGGTGGTGGCGTCAAGCATCACGCCATAGCGTTCCGCGATCTCGGCCTGCTTCTCACGCATGAGCTGCGGCGACATCACGCCTTCGGCCCAGCAGGAGAACCAGGTGCCGTTTTCGACGCCGCGATTGTTCAGGATGATGTGGGCGTGCTTGTGCGCCCGGTCGTCATGAACCGCGAGGACATAGTCCCACTGATCGCCATATTCCCCGCTCTCGAAGAAATGCTCCGTCCAGTCCATCGCGATGTCGCGCACCTGATCGACCGTCACGTCGGTCGGGAAGGACAGCAGCACGTGCGAAGTGAACCCGAGCTTGGTCGAGCCGCGCCAGGTCCTGGCCCAGTCCTCGATGATGTCCTCTTTCTGATCCTCGGACAGCACCGCCGCATCGGTCAGGGCATTGGTCATCGTCGAGTAGGTATAGACCGCCTTGTCGTTGATGTAGGAAATCTGCGCCCCGAGCGAGGTGCGCGTCTTGCAGCCTCCTGCCCGGATCCGTTTGAACACCGCCGCCCGGCTCTGACCCGAGGCCGCCTTCAGCGCATTGCGCGCCGACATGGAGCCGACGCGCGCGAAACTCCGCCCCTGCCGACGCCCCGCCAGTCGCGCGTCGATCCGGGCCGCGGCCTGACCTCGGATGCGTTCATCCTCCCAGAGCCGACCCATGACCGAGGCGTAGAGGGCGAGGGGATCAGCCATTCCTGACCAGCCTCAATCCGCGCTCGATCGTGCGCGGAGCATCCTCCAGAACCGCGCTCTCCGCCCCCTGCCCTTCTTCCTTTTTCGGCCACTCCTGATGACGCAGCGCTTGCGCCGCATCCTTCATCCGGCCCATCTCACGGCTCATGGACTGCGCAAGATCGAGGAGTTCGATCAGGACCGCGCGATCCGCCTCCGAGACCTCCAGCCGACCGCGATGGACCGCCTTGGCGAGCACCAATCCGGCGTCGCTCACGTCCTTCGCCTGACGCCACGCGGCGCAGAATTCCGAGACCAGATCGCGCGGGACATCGAGGATTCCGCACCGTCCGCGCAGCACCGCATTGAGCGCCTGAGACCGATTAGCGTAGCCCAGTTCGCGCCACTCCGCATCGAAGGCATCGAGCTCAGATCGGCTTGCCCGGAACGCCACCGTCTCACTCGGATCGCGTGCCGCGAGCCCCTCGCCCGCCTCCTCTTTCGCGAGCCGGTTCACGTGGCGCGGTGAGATGCCAAACGCCGCCGCCAGCTCCTTGGCACTTTCGCCCGCCGCAAAGCGCCGCGCGACTTCGATGCGCTGCTCAAGTTTCAGGTTTTTCGCTGGCCTCGGCACGGGTCAGACCCCTCGGACAAAATGTGCAAACATTGGCCATATCCTGCCAACGTCTTCCTTCTCTCCTTCGCTTATATTTCAATACATCACATTGCGCAATATTACTTTTTGCATGGTGTGTGTTTTTGCAGGAATGGGACGCCATCAAGACCCCGCGGCGCGGCGCGGCATTGTACGGGTCCCGCCCGCATCGACGCAGGACAGCCAGGTCGAAAAGGCTTCCGAAACTTGCGTTCAAGACACACGCGACGAAAGGCAAACAACGCTCGATCCGGTCACGGATCGGGCGCCAGGAACACGAAAATGGCCCGCGCGGGATGGC
>JAUIIR010000025.1 GCA_030431485.1 Alphaproteobacteria bacterium | reverse complement strand
CTCTTTTCGGTTTGCACGTGAAGGGGAGAGTATTGGCAAAGAACGGCACGAATAGCGAAGACTTCACAACACCGCTGCGGCGCCTGCTGTTGGCGGTTGTTATTCTATGCCTCCTTGGTCTCTTCTTCGTCTGGCGCATCGACAGCCCGCGTGTCGAACGCTTCCGCGCTGCCGTAATTGACACAGTGATGCCAAGCTTCGACTGGGCAATGGCACCGGTCACAGCCACCGTGAATATTGTTCGAGATTTCCGCAGCTATCAGCGCATATACGAACAGAATCAGGAACTGCGACGCGAATTGCGCCAGATGACAGCTTGGAAAGAAGCGGCGCTTCAATTGGAGCAGGAAAACGCCAAGTTGCGGGACCTGAACAACGTCCGTCTCGACCCACGGCTGACCTATATCACAGGGGTGGTTCTGGCCGATTCCGGCTCTCCCTTCCGCCAATCTGTTCTGATCAATGTCGGCTCACGTGATGGTATTGTTGACGGCTGGGCAACAATGGACGGCACAGGCCTTGTCGGGCGCATCTCTGGCGTAGGTCCCAATACCAGCCGCGTTATCATGCTGACCGACGCGACAAGCCGTATCCCGGCGACAATTCAACCTTCTGGCCAGCGTGCACTGATTGTCGGCGACAACACATCCGCTCCACCGATCGACTTTCTTGAGAACCCGGATCAGGTGCGCCCAGGCGACCGCATCGTCACATCAGGCGACGGCGACGTGTTCCCCCCCGGGTTGTTGATCGGGCAGGTCGCGCAAGACCCGGGCGGACGCCTTCGGACCCGGCTTGCCGCCGACTACGAACGGCTCGAATTTTTGCGTGTCCTCCGCGATCACGGCGCGCGGCGCGTGTCCAACCCATCCGCTCTGATCCTTCCAGAAACACCGCCGGGCGCGACGAACGCGGCAGCAACTGAAACGGGTCAGTGATGGACTCGGGGCTGCTACAAATCTGGGGAATGCGCCTTCTCTTTGTTCTGCTGGCGCTGCTCACACTGTTCTTCCACCTTCTGCCGCTCAATCCAGCACCCAGCCAATGGGCCAGCCCCGATGTTCTGGTGGCGCTGGTCTTTGCCTGGACCGTGCGCCGCCCTGAATACGTTCCCATCGTCTTGGTCGCCGGTGTGATGCTCCTGGCAGATTTGATGCTGCAACGACCACCGGGCCTGTGGTCCGTGCTCGTTGTCTGTGCCGCCGAATGGCTCAAATCCCGCGAACGGCGTCAACGCGAGACGACATTTGCCCTTGAATGGCTGACCTTCGCGGGTACCTTGATTGTGATTACGATCCTCTACCGTACGGTCATGATGATCCTTATCATCACACCCGGAGCGCTCATGCTGAGCTTCGTGCAGGTACTGGCGACAATCGCCATCTATCCGGCGGTGGTGGGCGTTTCCTATTTCCTTGCCGGAGTGCGTCGGTCTGCGCCCGGCGATGTCGATCGGTTGGGGCGAACCTCATGAGACGAGCGCCAAAAGACACAGCAGAGAGCATTCGCAAAATCTCGCGGCGCGGGCTGATCCTGTGTGGCGTACAGCTGGCCTTCGCGGGTGCTTTGGGGCTGCGCATGCAGCATCTGCAGGTCGATCAAGCCGATGAATTCCGTCTGCTTGCTGAAGAAAACCGCATCAACATCCGACTGATCCCACCGACACGCGGGCAGATCTTTGATCGCAACGGAACCATCCTCGCAGGCAACGAACCGTCGTACCGCATTACAATGGTCAAGGAAGATGCGGGGAATGTCGATGACGTCATCGCAAGGCTTTCCTCTTTGGTCGAACTCGACGAGGACGAACTGAACCGCGCCTTGACGGAAATGGACCGAAGCGCGCCTTTCCTGCCGGTCACTGTGGCTGAGCGGGTCACATGGGACGACATAAGTCGCGTTGCCGTCAATGCCCCAGCCCTGCCCGGTGTCACCCCCGAAGTTGGCCTGTCCCGTGTTTATCCGCGCCGTGGCGACTTTGCCCATGTCGTCGGATATGTTGGCCCGGTCAGTGAACGGGACCTCGCGCGATATGAGACCCCTGATCCGGTGCTCCGCATTCCCCGTTTCCAAATCGGCAAGGTAGGCATCGAAGCCCGCCATGAAGAAGTACTGCGCGGACGTGCCGGTGCAAAACGTGTCGAGGTCAATGCCGTCGGACGCGTGATGCGCGAACTGGACCGCCGCGAAGGCACACCCGGCGCTGACATGCAGCTGACCGTAGACAGCAAGTTGCAAAGCTACATTCAGGCCCGGCTTGGTGAAGAAAGTGCCTCTGTTGTTGTGATGGATGTACAGAACGGCGACCTTCTGGGTATCGCCTCTTCCCCCTCCTACGACCCGAACAAATTCGTCCGCGGAATTTCGGTCGCCGATTTTGGCGAACTTCGTGACAACGATCACAGGCCACTGGCCTCGAAAACCGTTCAGGATGCCTATCCACCCGGCTCGACCTTCAAGATGGTGACGGCGCTGGCGGCGATGGATGCGGGAGTGGTGGCACCCGATGAAACGGTTTGGTGTCCCGGCCACATGGAGGTTGGCGGTCGCCGCTTTCACTGCTGGAAACGCGCGGGCCACGGTCACATGAATCTCGAACAGTCGCTGCGTGAAAGCTGCGATGTCTACTACTATGACCTTGCACTCAAGGTCGGAATTGAACGGATTGCCGAAACCGCGCGCAGGCTCGGTCTGGGACATGCGTTCAGCATTGGCATGTCCGCCGTGACCGAAGGCCTTGTCCCGAACAAGGACTGGAAAGAGCGTGAACGCGGGGCTGGCTGGGTCATCGGCGACACGGTCAACGCATCAATCGGACAGGGCTTTGTGCTCAGCTCACCATTACAGCTTGCCGTGATGACGGCACGCCTCGCGACCGGAAAAGAGGTTGCACCACGGCTGGTGCGCCGGATTGGTGGGGTCGAACCGACCACAGAAGCAGGACAGGATCTGGGGTTCAACGAGAACCACCTTCGGCAAATCCGGCGTGCAATGTATGCGGTCAGCAACAATCGGCGCGGCACAGCCTATGGGTCTCGTATTATTGAGGAAGCGTATCGGATGGCCGGGAAGACCGGCACCAGTCAGGTCCGCAACATCACTGCCGCCGAGCGCGCACGCGGCGTGACCCGCAACGAGGACTTGCCGTGGAACCGGCGTGACCACGCGCTTTTCGTCAATTTTGCTCCGTTCGAAGCCCCGAGGATTGCAGTGTCTGTGGTTGTGGAACACGGTGGTGGTGGGTCTGCAGCAGCGGCGCCAATCGCGCGCGACGTCACGCTTCAGGCCCTCTATGGCGAAGATCCCCCGCTGAACGCCTACCCATCCAAAGACCGGGAACGCATCCGGTCGCAACAGGAACGCCTGCAGCAAGTCCTTCGAGAAAACGATCCGGACACCCGGAGCCGCGCATGAGTTATCTTGAGTATACCGTCAAAACGGTCCCAAGCGGCTGGCGCAAGATGCTGTTTATCAACTGGCCGTTGGTCATCCTGCTGACCGCAATCGCCGGCGTTGGGCTCTTGATGCTTTATTCTGTCGCGGGCGGATCAATGACCCCTTGGGCGGAACCGCAAATGAAGCGGTACGCGCTTGGGCTTACGGTGATGTTCATCGTCGCGATGGTGCCAATCTGGTTCTGGCGGAACATGTCTGTCTTGGCCTATCTCGTGGCCCTTGCGTTGCTGGTCGCGGTCGAGTTCTTCGGAGCGGTCGGCATGGGCGCACAGCGCTGGATCGACCTTGGCTTCATGCGCTTGCAACCGTCTGAATTGATGAAGATCGCAATGGTGATGGTGCTGGCCGCGTATTACGATTGGCTGCCGATCAAAAAGACGTCCCACCCGTTCTGGGTGTTGGTTCCGGTTTTTATCATCCTTTTGCCGACCTTTCTTGTCCTCACCCAACCTGACCTTGGCACGGCCATCCTCCTGGTCGCGGGCGGCGGTTTGATGATGTTTCTGGCAGGTGTCCATTGGGCATATTTCGCAACAGTCATCGCTATTGGTGTCGGCGGGATCTACACGGTGTTCCTGAGTCGAGGCACCGAATGGCAATTGCTGAAGGACTACCAGTTCCGACGCATCGACACGTTCCTGGACCCGTCCTCTGACCCGCTCGGTGCAGGGTATCACATCACGCAAGCCAAGATCGCGATGGGCTCGGGCGGATGGACAGGACGAGGTTTCATGCAAGGCACTCAGTCGCGCCTGAACTTTTTGCCGGAAAAACACACTGACTTCATATTCAACACGCTGGCCGAAGAATTCGGCTTCATCGGCGGCATCTCTCTGCTGATCCTCTATGTGTTGATCCTCGTCTTCTGCATCGTCTCTGCCCTGCAAAACCGCGACCGCTATTCCTCGCTTTTGATCCTCGGAATTGGTGTCACCTTCTTCCTTTTCTTTGCTGTGAATATGTCGATGGTCATGGGCTTGGCCCCAGTCGTTGGCGTGCCTCTGCCGCTCGTCAGTTATGGCGGATCGGCGATGTTGGTCTTGATGCTCGCGTTCGGCTTGGTACAGAGCGCCCATATCCACCGACCGAGGTAAGCCATGCCGATCAATGTCCTCTTCGCCGCCCACGAAAAACGCTGGGCGCAATACGAAGCCCCTTTGCGCAGCGCTCTGGACGCGATCGGCGTAGACTACTCGCTGTCCACGGACATGCCTCCGGCAGAAGTGGACTACATCGTCTATGCCCCTAACTCACCGGTGCAGGACTTTACCCCCTACACACGGCTCAAGGCCGTTCTGAACCTTTGGGCCGGAGTTGAAGATGCCGTCGGCAACCCGACGCTGAAGGTGCCTTACGCCCGCATGGTAGATGACGAAGGCCTGACCCAAGGCATGGTCGAATGGGTCACTGGCCACACGCTGCGGCACCATCTGGGCATGGACGCCCATATCGTGAACCCAGACCACAAATGGGTGCCCGATGCACCGCCAGTGGCAACGGATCGTCCTGTCGGCATTCTGGGCCTTGGCGAACTGGGCAGCGCCTGCGGTCAAGCCATTGCGCGGCTTGGCTTTCCGGTCAGTGGCTGGGCGCGCAGCCGCAAACAAATCGACGGTATCACCTGCCACACCGGCACGGACGGATTGCACGCAGTCCTGCGCCAATCGGAGATCCTGATCCTGCTGCTACCCAGCACCCCGGCGACCGAGAACACCCTCAACGCCGAAACATTGGCGATGCTCCCCAAAGGCGCGTTCATCATCAATCCCGGTCGCGGACCCCTCATAGACGACGACGCCCTGCTTGAAGCTTTGGACTCCGGGCATATCGCCCATGCCACGCTTGACGTGTTCCGTGTCGAACCGTTGCCGCAGGATCACCCCTTCTGGGCGCACTCCCGCGTCACCGTGACACCGCACATCGCGTCCGAGACCCGTGCACCCAGCGCCTCCCGCGCGATTGCCGAGAATATCCGCCGTGGCGAAGCCGGTGAGCCGTTCTTGCATCTTGTAGACCGGGACGCCGGGTACTAAGCCCGCACAAACCTATCAGGAGCTGCCGCCATGAAATTTGACCGTTCGGTAAAAATTGCCCCTTCCATCCTGTCTGCCGACTTCGCTAATTTCGGAGCCGAGATTCAGGCGGTCGAGGCGCAGGGTGCTGACTGGATTCACGTCGATGTCATGGATGGTCACTATGTGCCGAACATCACATTCGGCCCCGCGACCTGCGCCGCCATTCGGCCACACATCAAGACGGTGATGGACGTACACCTGATGATCGCGCCCGTCGATCCTTACATTCAGGCTTTCGCCGACGCCGGCGCCGACGTGATCACCGCCCATGTCGAAGCAGGTCCGCACATCCACCGCACGCTTCAGGCCATTCGTGCGACGGGTGCCAAGGCGGGCCTCGCCCTCAATCCTGGCACCCCGGCCGAGGCGGCAGGCCCCCTGCTCGACCTCGTTGACCTGATCTGCGTGATGACTGTGAATCCCGGGTTCGGCGGCCAGAAGTTCATCCACTCCTGTGTGCAGAAGGTCACCGAACTGCGCGAGATGATCGGCGACCGCGAAGTCCATATCGAGATCGACGGCGGCGTCGATCCATCCACCGCACCGCTGGTTGCAGCCGCTGGCGCCGATGTGTTGGTGGCAGGCTCTGCCGTGTTCAAAGGCGGCTCGGTCGAAAACCCCGCACCCTATGGCGAGAACATTCGGGCGATCCGAGCGTCGGTCTAACCCTCCACCTCAAACACGTTGATCCACTTGGCAACGATGGCGGGGCGCTCTGCCCCGTCGATCTCGACCGTGACATCCCATGTCACGTCATAGCGCCCCGGCTTTTCCACCACATCCGCGACAGTGAAACGCCCCTGTATCCGTTGCCCGGCCCGTACCGGGCTGACAAAGCGAATTCGGTCAAAGCCATAGTTCAACCCCTGCACCATACCGGGGATTTCGGGCTGCACGTCGTAAGACATGGCCGAAAGCATCGACAGTGTCAGGAACCCATGCGCCATGGTTCCGCCCTGCGGGGCCATCCGTTCTTCATCCAGATGGATAAACTGCCAGTCTTCGGTCACATCAGCAAAAGCGTTGATCCGCTCCTGACCAATCTCATACCAGCGGGAAAGGCAAGGCGGCATCTGCCGCAAGATGTCAGCGGACATCCGGCAGCACGTAGTCAGCAAACTGCTGGCGCAGGGTCAGTTTCGAAACCTTGCCCGTCGCCGTCAGAGGCAGCGCATCGACGAACACCAGATCATCCGGCAACTGCCACTTGGCAAAATGCGGTTCCATCAGAGCATGGATATCCTCAAGCTTTGGCTCGCAGCCCTCTTTTGGCACCACCACCAGAACGGGCCGCTCGTCCCATTTCGGATGCGCTATTGCGATCACGGCACAGTTCGCCACCTCGGGATGCGCCATCGCGACGTTCTCAAGATCAATCGAACTGATCCATTCACCACCCGACTTGATCAGGTCTTTGGACCGATCCTGAATGCTCAGATATCCATCCGGCGAAATACTCGCCACATCGCCAGTGCCGAACCATCCTTCCGCATCAATCGCGGCCTTGGTCGCCTCATCGTTCCTGAAATAGCCCGAGATCACCGCATTGCCGCGTACATAAAGCTCTCCAACCGCCTTCCCGTCATGCGGCAAGCGCTGGCCGTCCTCGCCCACGATCTTGAGGTCGACCCCAAAGATCCGTCGCCCCTGCAGCGATTTGCGCGCCATGCGGTCGGCGAACGGCGCATCGTCCATCGTGTTCGGCAATTGGCCAGTTGTGCCGACCGGGCTCATCTCGGTCATGCCCCACGCATGGCACACATCGATTTCCATCTTTTCGAAGAACTCAATCATGCTGCGCGGCGCGGCGGAACCGCCGATCACCACCTGATCCAGCGCCGAAGGGGCTTTGCCCCGTGCGTCGATCTCGGCCCGCAAACCCAACCAGACTGTCGGCACACCCCAGCTTGCCGTGACCTTCTCGCTTTCCATCAGATCGTAGAGCGACGGCCCATCCAATTTCCCTCCCGGCATGATCAGCGACGCCCCGACGATGGGCGCGGCATACGGCATGCCCCACGAGTTGACGTGGAACATCGGCACCACCGGCAAAAGCCGCGCGCCTTCATGCAAGGAGCGAGGCAGCGTCACCGCGATGAAAAGCGCGTGCAGCGCGGTGGAGCGATGGGAATAGAGCGATCCCTTGGGATTACCCGTGGTCCCCGAAGTATAGCACAGCCCCGCCGCAGTCTCTTCCGGCAGGTCCGGCCAGTCATACTCGGTCGGGTGCGGCGCGATCAGGTCTTCATAGCAATGCAGGTCCAGCACCGAGGTCGGTTTATGCGCCGCATCGGTCATCACCACGAGCTTCAACCCGGAAGGCAGATGATCCTTCAACGCCTCAAGGATGGGCACAAAGGTCAGGTCAACAAACAACACCCGATCCTCGGCATGGCCGATAATGTAGAGCATCTGTTCGGCCGACAGGCGCGGGTTGATCGTGTGGCACACGGCCCCCATTCCCGAAATCGCGTAGTAGAGCTCAAAATGGCGATAGCCGTTCCACGCCAGAGTGGCCACGCGGTCGCCCTGCTGAACCCCCAAAGATGCCAGCCCATGCGCCAGTTGCCCAGTGCGTTTGAAGGTCTCCGCATAGGTCTGGCGATGCAGGTCGCCCTCGGTCCTGACCGATACGATTTCCCCGGCACTGTGAATTTCTGCTGCGTACCTCAGCAGTTCGATCACCGACAATGGTCGGTTCATCATCATTCCGTGCATCAAGCCCTCCCTTGCCTTCTGCCCTATCGTTCCAGATACACTGATGATCCGACCGAAATCGCGCAACCCCTAACCGTGAGGAAGCAATCCCATGTCCGACACGATGTCTTGCATCACGCTGGCCCGACGTCCCAAAGGCGCGCCGGTGCCCGAGGATTTCAAACTGGAAACCGGCCCACTGCCAGCGCCTAAAGACGGCGAGGTGCTGATCGAAGTCACCCACCTGTCGCTGGATCCCTACATGCGCGGCCGCATGGATGACGTGAAAAGCTATGCGCCCTCGGTCGATCTGGGCGGCACGATGACCGGCCAGGGCGTAGGTCGCGTGATTGCGAGCCACGCAGACGGATTTGCCGAAGGCGACACCGTGACCGGCATGACCGGATGGGTTAGCCATGCCTGCCTGCCGGGCAGCGAAGTGCGCAAGCTGGATCCATCGCTGCCCCCCTCCACCGCGCTTGGTGTACTCGGCATGCCAGGCCTGACAGGCTGGGTCGGACTCAACGAATTCGGAAAACCCAAAGCGGGCGAAACGCTTGTCGTGGGAGCCGCCACCGGTCCGGTCGGATCTATGGTCGGGCAATTGGCAAAACAGATGGGCCTGCGCACCATCGCCATTGCCGGCGGCAGCGAGAAATGCCGCCTCGCGACCGAAACCTTCGGTTTCGACGCTGCCATCGATCACCGCGCCCACCAAGACGCCGCGTCCTTGCGCCAGGCGATTGCCGAGGTCGCGCCAGATGGCGTGGACATCTATTGGGAAAATGTCGCCGGTCAGGTGCTTGAAGCGGTGATGCCGCTGATGAACGTGCACGCGCGCATCCCGGTCTGTGGCATGATCGCGTGGTATGGCGGGTCGAACATCGCACCCGAGAACCAGCTTCCCGGCATGTGGCGCAGCATCCTCGTCAAACGCCTGCAAGTGTCAGGCTTCATCATCTTCGACCACTGGGATCAATACCCGGCCTTCCTCAAAGACGTTGGTCCAAAGGTCGCGGCGGGCGAGATAGCCTATCTCGAAGACGTGGCCGTAGGTCTGGAGAACGCGCCGGATGCGTTCACCGCCATGCTCAAGGGCGGCAACACCGGCAAACAGATCGTTAAGCTTTAGAACTCGGCTTCGACTTCCAAAGCCAAGGGGGCCGCAGGGGCGGCCCTCAGATCGTCCACCTGCAGCGGCCCGCTCGGCTTTGACAGCCGGGCGCGCACCACCCAGTGAAGACGCGTCTGCGCCCGCGTGATCGCCACATAGGCCAGCCGTTTCCAGAGCGGCTGACCCGCCTCGCTCCGCCCCATCCGGGCGGCCGCGTAAAGGTCGGGCGCGAAGACCTGCACCTCGTCCCATTGCGAACCCTGCGCCTTGTGGATCGTCACCGCTGCCCCATGCAGGAACGTCGCCCCCATGCGGGCGGCGAAGGGGATGAACGGCTCCTCTTCGCCCGGTTTTTCAATCTTGACGATGGATGCCGCCGACACCTGCGGATCCTCCGCCCCGATCACATGCAGCCGCGAAAATCCAGGCTTGCGCCCCGGCCCGAGGTAGATCACTTGCGCGCCTTTGATCAGCCCCCGGGCCTCAAGGTCCAACCGTTTCTTGCGGTGTTTCAGCGGCAATTCCAAGCCGTCGCAGATCAGCGGCTCGCCTTCCAGAAGCGAATCTTCCGGCGCGCCATAGACAGACCGGAATGCATTGATTAGCCGAATACGCGTCGCATTGCGCCAGACCAGCACAGGAGACCGCGCCATGAGATCGACCTCAACCCGTTGGCCAAGCACCACCCGGTCATCGCTCCGCGCAATGTCTTCGACCATGCGTTCGAACCCGTCAAAACTCAGGTTCGGGTCGGCAAGCGCATGCGCCAGATCCAGAATGGGGTTGTCCGCGTCCTGCCGGTGAATGCGGTTCAGGTTCAGCACCTGGCTCGGTGCCAGCGTATCGAAGACCATTTTGCCCGACTGGTTCACCGGGGCCAGCTGCGCCGGATCGCCGAACAGCAGCAGGTTCGGGAAGATCTCGCGCAAATCCTCGACCTGCCGTTCGTCAAGCATCGACGCTTCGTCAACAAAGCCAATGTCCAATGGATCTTCGCGGCGCTTCCAACCGGTAATGAAATCCGACCCACGCAGACCTGCGGCAGCCAAAGCCGCCGGGATCGACTTGTGCGCTTCGTACGACATCTGCGCCCGCGCGAGGGCTTCTTCGGTCAGCCCTTCGATCTCGGGTTGATCGCCATTGCCCATGAGCCATTCGGCGATGCGCTCATATTCCGGATCATAGACCGGCGTGTAGAGAATGCGATGAATGGTCGTTGCAGGCACACCGCGCATGCGCAGCACAAACGCGGCCTTGTTGGTCGGGGCCAGCACAGCCAAAGTCCGGCGATCTTTGCGACGGCGTCCTTCGTAATCGCCCGAGACAACGTCGACGCCCGCTGCCTGCAACGACTTGCACAGCTCGGCCAAAAGCAAGGTCTTGCCTGATCCAGCCTTGCCGGTGATCGCCATAATCTTGGTTTTACCGTCGCGCGGAGGCAGCAGAAGGCCATCATCCAAGTCGATGCCCGCCTCGCGCAGCATCTCGGCCACCGCATCATGTGCAGCGACCTGATCTTCGGAATATGTGAGCGCGGGCAGGGTCATGCGCGGACCCTATAGCGCCCGCGCAGCAGGCACCAGCGTCAGGCCGCGCTTACGTCCTGTTGCGGCAGCACGTCACCAAAGGACTTCTCGAACCAGTCGCGTGACGACTGCAATGGAATACCTGCCACCTGCGACACCCGCTTTTGCGCAGCCTCACTGAATTCCCAAAGCCCAACGCTGATCGTCTGCCGTCCCGCGCCCTGCGTACCCAGGACCTCGGGCGCAGCCCCGATCCGGTTGTAAATCCGCACCATCCGCGCATCGAACACGCCGACGAAATGCCTGATCCCAAAGCCTTGCATGATTTCTCCTCCGGCCAGCATCAGAGCTGCTGCCGTGCCCGGCTCGGCATGGCGCGACAGGCAAAACCGCGTGCATTCCCAGATGAACGGACTCTGAAACGGCACCCCATCGGTCAGATCGAGAAAATGTTCATTGACCATCGTACGCCCGGTCGTCGGCAGAAACCGCATAGATCCGCCATGCGCGCCCATTGCGGTTTCCCAAATGACATAAAGCGGATTGAGATCGTCGTACGCGTCGCGTTCCTCCCCAAATGCGTTGACCTGAACCTCCCAGCCAAGCCGCGTTTTGAATTGGCCCGCGCGGTCTTCGAACATGGTATGTGCCAGTTTCGGGTGGTCAATCAGTTGATCGCCGTAGAGATATCGAATCATGTCTATGCCCTCCGTTGCCGGGGGCACGCTCATGCGCAGATGTGAATGGATGCTTCGGGCACCGTGCGTTGCGCGCTGGAAAAACCCGCGAGCGCCGCCAAGAATGGTCGAGGCGACCTACACGATAATCTGCCCACGCGCCATGGCGCGTGCAACCGCGTGCGTTGTGTTCAGCGCCCCCAACTTGAACCGGGCGCTTTCGATGTAGACGCGCAGCGTATGTTCCGAGATAGCCAGCGTTTCAGCAACCTGCGCGCGGCTGTAGCCCACCGCCAAAAGTGTCATTGTCTCGACCTCACGGGGCGACAAAGGCTGCGTCGGTTCGGGCTTGCGCCCTGGCTCAAGTTTAAGTGCCGTTTGGTTGAAATAATGCGCCAGCAGGATCAGGTCGCGACGGTTGAGTTCAGTAAAACTCGCCCATTGCTCGTCATCGCAACTATGGCTGACTGTGAATAAAGCGAACTGCCCATTCGGCCCGCGGATCGGAATGGAATACCCCTGATGTCCAACACCGTGCTCTGCCGCATCCTGCATGAAAGATCGCGCTGCCTTGCCCGACCAATCCAGTCTTTTCCAGTCGACAGGATGAAACCGCTGGTAGCAGCCGATCACGACAGGGTCGATGCGCAGGTACCCTTTTTCCAGATACCGGGCGACCCATTTGGGATCATAGGTGCCGCACCCGTATTGGTCTCCGTTGCTCGACACCCAATGGTAAACAATGTCGTCAACAGAATAATAGTCGCGTAGCCACTCAATAACCGCCTGAAGCGCGTCAGGATGTTCTGCGCACTCCAACCGCGCGATCACATCGTCCAACTGCGGCACTCTCTCCAAAAAGCCCACGGTCTATCCCTTTGCCGCGCGCTCCGATCTCGGCTTTGGCCACCACTTGCGTATCATCAAGCTTGGCTGCCAAAGCCTCCAGATCATTCGCTACCGCGAATGTCTTGAGATCCGTGAGCACATCTATGATCCAGTCATGTCCCATAACAGCGTCACCTAAAGATAGTTAACAGAACGTTAATACAACCATAACATGTGTCTGAACCGTGGCAAACTCCCTGATTCCAACTCCCCATTTCTGGTGAGGCCGGGAAGCCACGTGCCATTCCAGACTGCGCATACCGGACGTAAAAAAACCCGCAGGATCAAGGCCTGCGGGGTCTTTTTAGCGTTTAGAGGTAAGCAGAAGGTTACGACCGAGCCGCAAGTGCATCCTCAAAAGTGCGCAAACCTGTCTTTGGAGATTGAACCAACACGGCCATATTGCCCGGCTTGTGCTCATTGCGCAGCATCTTGGTGTGGGCCTGCGGGATCTCATCCCACGGGAACACTTCCGACATGCACGGGTCCAAACGCCGCTCGACCATCAGCTGATTTGCTGATGCAGCTTGTTTGAGATGCGCAAAGTGCGAGCCCTGAAGACGCTTCTGGTGCATCCACATATAGCGCACGTCGAAGGTACAGTTGAACCCGGTCGTGCCGGCGCAGATCACGACCATGCCACCCTTCTTGCAGACCAGTGTCGAGACCGGGAAGGTCGACTCGCCTGGATGTTCGAACACCATGTCGACATTGTTGCCTTTGCCGGTGATATCCCAGATGGCCTTGCCGAACTTGCGGGCCTCGTTGAACCATTCTTTGTATTCAGGCGTGTTTACCGTCGGCAACTGACCCCAGCAGTTGAAGTCCTTCCGATTGATGACACCCTTGGCGCCCATCGACATGACGAAATCACGTTTGTCTTCGTCCGAGATCACCCCGATCGCATTGGCGCCCGCCGTATTCGCAAGCTGAATCGCGTAGGACCCCAAACCACCCGAGGCGCCCCAAACCAGAACGTTTTGACCCGGGCGCAGCTCGTGCGGCTGGTGACCGAACAGCATGCGGTAGGCAGTGGCAAGTGTGAGCGTGTAGCAGGCGCTTTCTTCCCATGTCAGGTGCTTCGGTCGCGGCATGAGCTGCTGCGCCTGAACGCGTGTAAACTGCGAGAACGAGCCATCATGGGTCTCATAGCCCCAGATGCGCTGCGTGGGGCTGAACATGGGATCGCCACCGTTGCACTCTTCGTCGTCGCCATCGTCCTGGTTGCAGTGGATCACGACCTCGTCGCCTACTTTCCAGCGTTTGACCTTGTCTCCCACTTTCCAGACGATACCAGACGCGTCTGACCCGGCGATGTGATACGGCTGCTTGTGTCCGTCGAACGGGCTGATGGGAACCCCAAGCCCGGCCCAAACACCGTTGTAGTTCACACCAGCCGCCATCACGAGCACCAGCACCTCGTGACTGTCGATATCCCAGGTGTCGACCACTTCAACTTCGAACGACTGTTCCGGCTCGCCATGACGCTCGCGGCGAATGGCCCATGCATACATTTTCTTGGGAACATAGCCGAGCGGGGGCATTTCGCCGATCTCGTACAAGTCTTTTTCAGGCGCGTCATACGCCGCAATACCGGTCTGCTGGTCCAGAGCCATTGGAGCCTCCTAGGGTCATATTTTGTGTGCCGCAACGCAGAACCGCGGCGTCTGACCCTGAAATAGGACCCGTCTTGAAATTATGCAACAAGATTTCGGGTAATTTTGTAATTTTATGACCGAGCGAATGCAGAAAAACATTCGCGGTCGCAGAATTCTATCTCATCAGGTGCTTGATGGAGTTTGCATAAAACTGCGCGAGCTCTTCTTTATCCGGAACGAGGCGGATCTGCCCCGCATGCTCTGCTATCAGCCCTCTTTCGCGCAGACTGCGGAGCCCAAATTCCACTGTGTAGTTCCTATCATTTCGCGGCAGATGGACCTTTGCACCCGCAAGCTGGTTCAGGCTATCGGCGACAGCCGCCTCAAGGTCATCGCGCGACATTGCCCCGTTCTTCAAAAGCAAAAAAGCAATCAACGGGACGGGCAAAACAGGGACTGCCGCCGCGATCCGGGTCATGATCTGGCAAGAAATCGCATCGGGCGTGTCCTCGGATTTGTCGACTTCGCTCAGCAACAAAGGCTCACCAAAACTGACCGCAGCATAGCCAAACCGGTGAAACCTGCCCGTCACCCGCAACCAAATCTGCCGCAGGATCGCACGGAACACGACGCTGATCCGTGCACGGAATTTCCGCTGGCCCTTCCGCTGTGCTGCCAGAAGGATCGTATCTTCAAGAACCCTGTCATAGTTCAGGGCGACAGGAACAAAGACCACGTCGCGCTCCGCCCGAGCCGCGCCTTCCAACATGTATTTCAGGATCCCGACCTTTGGCTCGGCCAGACTACCATCAAGGCTCAACCCACCTTCAGGGAAAACGGCCTGCGTCACGCCTGCCGCAGTGGCTTGCTGAACGTATTTCGCCAACACTTTACGATAAAGATCATTGCGCGACTTACGGCGGATGAAATACGCGCCCATAGCCCGGATCAACCGCGAAAGCGGCCACACTCGTGCCCATTCGCCCACTGCATAGGACAAAGCGGACCGATCCGCAGCCAAGTAGGTCACCAGCACATAATCCATATTCGACCGGTGGTTCATAACAAAAACAACGGTCGCGTCCGGATCAACCGATGCCAGCCCGGCATCCTGATGCACCATACGCACGCGATAAAGGGAATTGCTCAGGAACCGCGCGGCGCGAATGGCAAAGCCAAAATAGGCCCAGGCCGAAAACGACGGCACAATTTCTTTCGCATAACGACGCGCGCGCTCGAACGCGACGTCCTCCCGGACACCTTCCGCCTCGGCATGTTCAACAATCGCTTGGGTGATTTCGGGATCGTAGACCAAACGTTGTATCATATCCTGTCGCCGCAACAGCTTGAACGGTTGGATCGGCCGCTCAAGCCGCGCGTTTAACCGTCTTACAGCGCGCTCCATACGCCTGCGAAAAAACCAGCGGACCGATGGAAACAGGAAATGCGAGGCAAAAGTGACCGCTGCAAAGAGCAGGATCAGAAGAAAGGCCCAGAGCGGTAAAGTCACCTGCGTTGTCATGAGCGCACTCTTTCAACGAAGTCCGTACAGGTAAACAGCAAAGCGCAGTGCTGGTCTTGTTGCCCCTTTCAACACTGGGACTGTATGCGACAACGGTCGTGCTTTTCAGAGACAAACGTGATGAATTATGCTGTCTCGCAGCAAACACCGCGTCGCCGCAGCGCGGCGAATTGACAGCGACATAAAGTTTCGCGTATGCATCGCATCACGCAACAAGATTACACACGTGAATCCCGCCTGACGGAGCCGACATGACCGACGCACAGACACCCACCCGCGACCGCCCCTGGCTCATCCGCACCTATGCGGGACACTCAACTGCCAAGGCATCGAACACGCTCTACCGCTCAAACCTGTCCAAGGGGCAAACCGGTCTTTCCGTCGCCTTCGATCTGCCCACGCAGACGGGTTATGACAGCGATCACGTGCTCGCGCGCGGTGAGGTCGGCAAGGTAGGTGTGCCGGTTAGCCATCTCGGTGACATGCGCACGCTCTTCGACCAGATCCCTCTGGAGCAGATGAACACGTCGATGACGATTAACGCAACCGCGCCTTGGCTTCTCGCGCTCTACGTGGCCGTGGCCGAGGAACAGGGCGCGGATGTCAGCAAATTGCAAGGTACCGTGCAGAACGACCTGATCAAGGAATACCTGTCGCGCGGCACCTATATCTGCCCACCGAAGCCGTCGCTCAAGATGATCGGGGACGTGGCTGAATACTGTTACACGCATATCCCGAAATGGAACCCGATGAACGTGTGTTCCTACCACCTGCAAGAAGCGGGCGCGACGCCCGAGCAAGAACTCTCCTTTGCGTTGGCCACCGCCATCGCCGTTCTGGATGAACTGAAGCCGCGAGTGCCTGCCGAGGACTTCCCGGCGCTCTGCGGCCGGATTTCCTTCTTCGTAAACGCTGGCATCCGGTTCGTCACCGAGATGTGCAAAATGCGCGCCTTCGTAGACCTGTGGGACGAGATCCTCGAACAGCGCTACGGCGTGACTGACCCCAAATATCGTCGCTTCCGCTATGGTGTGCAGGTGAACTCGCTGGGCCTGACCGAACAGCAGCCTGAAAACAACGTCTACCGCATCCTGATCGAGATGCTCGCGGTGACACTGTCCAAGAAAGCCCGCGCCCGCGCCGTTCAGCTTCCTGCATGGAACGAAGCGCTTGGCCTGCCGCGCCCGTGGGACCAGCAATGGTCCATGCGGATGCAGCAGATCCTTGCCTACGAAACCGACCTTCTCGAATTCGACGACCTCTTCGACGGCAACCCCGCTGTCGATGCCAAGGTCGAGAAGCTCAAGGAAGGTGCCCGCGCAGAGCTTGCCAACCTCGACTCGATGGGCGGCGCCATCGGCGCAATCGAATACATGAAAGGCCGTCTGGTCGACTCCAATGCCGACCGCCTGAACAGGATCGAACGCAACGAGACCATCGTTGTCGGCGTGAACAAATGGGTCGAAGGCGAACCCTCACCGCTCCAGACCGACGATGGCGGCATCATGGTCGTCGACCCCGCTGTCGAACAGGAGCAGATCAACCGCCTCAACGCATGGCGCGCCGAACGTGACAGCGACGCAGTGCAAAAGGCCCTCGCCGACCTGCGCGCCGCCGCCAAGGACGGCGCAAACGTCATGCCCGCCTCCATCGCCTGCGCCAAGGCGGGTGTCACCACCGGCGAATGGGCTGGTGAGATGCGCGCGGTTTACGGCGAATACCGTGGCCCGACCGGCGTGTCGAAATCCGTGTCCAACAAAACCGAAGGCCTCGACGATATCCGCGACGCGGTCAACGCCGTCAGTGACCGCCTTGGCCGTCGCCTCAAGTTCCTTGTCGGTAAACCGGGCCTTGACGGTCATTCCAACGGCGCCGAACAAATCGCTTTCCGAGCCCGCGATTGCGGAATGGATATCGACTATGAAGGCATCCGCCTCACCCCTGACCAGATCGTCACCGCCGCGCAAGAGAACGAAGTCCACGTGGTCGGCCTGTCGATCCTGTCAGGCAGCCACATTCCGCTCGTCGAAGACATGATGACCAAGATGCGCGATGCAGGTCTCGGCCATATCCCCGTGATCGTCGGCGGAATTATCCCTGATGAAGACGCCAAACGTCTGCGGGCAATGGGCGTGGCGAAAGTCTACACTCCCAAGGATTTCGAGTTGAACGCCATTATGATGGACATTGTTACACTCGCCGATCCAACGGCGGTCGCCGCCGAGTAACCGGCAAAACCACTTTCCCAACTTAGGGCTAGCGGGTACGGTCGCAGCCGTACCCGCAATTTTTTTTTGGATCAGATAGATGAAAAAGTTTTTGGCAGCGGCCCTCCTTGTGGCCTTTCCCGCAACCGCATTTGCAGAAACCCAACTGGAACGTCTGGAAAGCATCTCCGAAAGGCTGAACGATGCAATATTCGCCGCAATGATCCGCATGGTCGAAAAGGAAGGCGGCAATCCCGAACCGCTGCGCGCGGCAATGCCGGATGGGACTTGGGATGACGCATATCGTGACGCAGGCGCATGCATAATCGACAGATACACGGAGGCGTCCAGCGCTTCGGCCGTCGATACAATGCTGGACGAGATGGAGGCGTTCATCCCCCGAATGGCCGAGATGGATCTCGACGCGATGGGAGAAGAGCCCAGTTTCCTGCCAGAGGGCGTTTCCGAAGACTATTCCATGACCGTGAATGCGGAATGTGGTCTGACCGACATCATGATGGAACGCATGAGTGAATCCGGTTTCATGGCCGCAATGATGCAATCCATGAGCGGGAATTGACGCTAAATCGCGTCACAACAACCCCTCCGTGCGAAACATTCGACCACGAACAACTCCTTAGAGAAGATTTTCCGCCTAAATTGCACGTTTTATCTTCTCGAATTGACTTTTGAAAAAAGCCGATTAAGCCAAGTGCACCACTCAAAAACAAGAATTTCCCGGAGGGACACATGAGTATCGATCTCAACAATATGTCTAAAGACGAGCTGAAAAAGCTCATCAAGGACGCCGAGAAAGCACTCAAAACGATCGAAACACGCCGCTTGAGCGAAGCGAAAAAAGCTGCGGAATCCGCCGCAAAAGAATACGGCTTTTCGCTTGATGAACTTCTGGGCCGCCCGCAAAAGAAGGGCTCAAAAAGCGAACCGAAATACAAGAACCCGGCGGACCCGTCTCAGACATGGACAGGAAAAGGCCGTAAGCCGAACTGGGTGAATGACGCATTGGCATCCGGCAAAACGATGGAAGATCTGAAGATCTAAAATGACAATCCACATCGGCGCTCAGCAAGGTGATATTGCCGAAACAGTCCTCATGCCTGGGGATCCGTATCGCGCCAAATGGGCGGCAGAAACCTTTTTGGACAGCCCGCGCCTCGTGAATGAAGTGCGTGGCATGCTCGGTTTCACCGGCACTTGGAACGGACGTCCTGTCACAATCCAAGGCTCTGGAATGGGCATGCCGTCCTTATCGATCTATGCCAACGAATTGATCCGGGACTATGGGGCCAAAACCCTGATCCGGATTGGTTCGTGTGGCGGCATGCAACCGCATGTGGGCATCCGTGATGTCATTCTTGCGATGACGGCCAGTACACTAAGCACACCGTCTCGCGGCATCTTCAAGGAATTGAACTTTGCCCCTTGCGCGGATTGGAGCCTTTTGAAAGCCGCTGCTGAAGCCGCCGAAGCGAAAGGCACCACAAACCATGTTGGCGGTATCTACTCATCGGACGTGTTCTACGACGAACGCCCCGATTTGAATGAACAGATGACCCGTCACGGCATTCTCGGTGTCGAAATGGAAGCGGCAGAACTCTACAATCTCGCGGCCCGCCACTCGGTCCGCGCCTTGGCAGTGCTGACCGTCTCGGATCATTTGCAAACCGGAGAAGCCCTGCCCGCGGAAGACCGCGAACGCAGTTTCGGTGACATGGTGGACATCGCCCTCACCGCCGCATTCGCCTGATCGAAAGCGGACCGGGACATCCACCAATGTCCCGGTCATTTCCAATTCCGGCCACATTCCTGTGCCATGCAGAGGTCATGCCGAATTGGGTCATTGACATATACATCCTGCTGACAACCCGCGTGCCGATTCCGCGCATGCTCTTTCTGTTCAGCGTAATCACTCTGTCCCTTTTCACTCTGACGGTTCATCATCATGCAGCATTGCGCGAATTCGGGCTGGTTCTGCCTGTGATGTGTGCGCTTTTCGGGCATGTCGCCGTAGTTGCGGTGAAAATGCCCGACAGTTTGAAGACCTATGAACGTATTGGCCTCCCAAATGCAGGAGGCAAACTGATCCTCATATGGTTGGCAGCCTATGCTGGCGTGATGGCGCTTCCATCGCTCGACGTTGCGCAGGCCGCTCTCAGTCTGGGTGTTGCGGTGTATCTGTGCCTGTTCGTCATAACGTTCTATTTCTTCGGCGACGGTGACAAGGTTGGTTGGTTCGCACGCGATTGGGACGACGGCCAAACAAACGCCGCCAATTGGCACGTTGCACGGCTCATCGCACTTATCTTGCTGAATGAAATGGCCGCAAGATATGGCACAGCTTTTGATTGGATCATAGCGATTACGCTAGGGCCAATTGCTCTACACTACCTGATGTACTGGACGATCCTGGCCACGCATCCCTATGACCGGACACACCGCCACGACTAGCTTCGCCCGTGGCTCCTGTCATAGCCATTGACGGCGGGCGACTCCCAGCCAGCAAGCGCACCATCGGAAGGTTGCAAAACCTCAACCCTCAGCGGATAGCAGGCGGCTGCATCACTGGTATGTTCAGACGAACAATCGCCACCCGGACAGGCCGACAAGGCACCCAACAGATCAATTTCGGCAAAGAACGTAAGGTGGTCCCCAGGACGCACCGGACTGGCCTTCATGAAATACTGGCCCGTGTCCCGCGTGAAACCAGTGCACATAAACACGTTAAGCACGTCATGCACATGTGGCTCGGCTGCGGACAAGGACATCCCCGTCGCATCCGCCAAAGCCCGCGTCAGGTTCGAATGGCAGCAATGGTGATACTGCACGCCGGACAGCAGGTTTCCAGTATAAGGATCGCAGCGCGTGCCGATCACGTCATGCACAGACCCGCCAAAAGCGTCGATCCCGTACCAACCCAGACTGTCCTCCACGATGGTCGCCATAGGGCGCAGCGTCGGAAAGGACGACCAAAGCCGCTCACCCGTGGTCACGTGCGTGCCGTGCAACGCGCGTGTCTTGCCGGAATAGAACCGCTCAGACAGGTCATGCGCGTTCCACAGGTTGAGGTCCCCCACCTGTGGACCCTCGACACTCACGATCCGAAAGAACGATCCTGCAGGCGCATGGAACGTACAGGCCTCTCGCGGCGCGGCAACCGACACGTCCACAACCTCGGCTCCGGCCAAGGCACGCGTGTACAACGCCATGTCCGGAACAGGCAGCGTGTCGATGGGATAGCAGATCACCGGTGCAATCGCGCGGCGGGCTTCAGCGTCGTCAGGAGCATGTGTCATGCTCCCATGATTGGAACTTGAAGACGCCATGCACAAGCCCGGATTAATGTGTCCGGTCCAACACCTCGACCGACAGAACCGTCGGCAAATGGCGGGCGATCTCGGCCCAGCTGTCACCTTCGTCGAAACTGGCGAAGACCGAGCCGGAATTGGTGCCGAAATACACACCGGCCAGTTCTTGCCCGTCCGTCGCCATCGCCTGCCGCAACACGGTGAAATAGCATTGCTGCGGCAAGCCAGCGCGGCAAGCCTGCCACGTATCGCCCCCATCACGCGACCGCCACACGGCAGCCGCCGCATCAGGCGGATAGCGCCCTGCCGAGTCCCCGTTCAACGGCAGAGTCCAAAGCGTTTCCGGATCGTGCGGATGCACGGCCACGGGAAAGCCAAAAGTCGAGGGCAACCCTTCGGTGATGTCATCCCAGTGCCGACCGCCATCGCGCGACCTCCAAACCCCATGGTGGTTCTGTTGATACAGAAGGTCGCTGCCAGACGCGCGCACCATGTTGTGCACGCAATGCCCGATCTCGCCATTCGACGGCGCCGCGGGGTGGTGATGATCCTGACAGGCTTCGGCATTCGACAACCGGTTACGCCGCTCCCAGGTCTCACCGCCATCCTCGGTCGCAAACACTCCGGCGGCAGAGATACCAATCCACATCTTCTCCTGAACGTCGGGATCAGGCACGATGGTATGCAACACCATCCCAGCCGCTCCGGGGTTCCACGTGCCCCGCGTTGGATGCTGCGAAATACCCTCGACCATCTCGAACGTTGCGCCATCATCGCGACTCATCAGCAATTGCGCCGGGTTGGTTCCCGCAAAAAGCGCGCCATGAACGAATTTGACCGACCACACCGCCTTAAGTTCCTCAAACGGCGCAGGCGTGTCCTCCCAACCGATCATCGCGGCAAAACCGGGATCGTTGGCGGCCCAGTCGTCCATCTCCCCTTTGGACAGCTTCGTCAAAGCCCAGGTTGCGCCGCCATCATGTGAAACGAACACCCCCGCGCCGAACCAATCACCGCCGCCACCGGCGGCCAGCATCCCAGTCTCGGCATCCCCCGAAACATGGTTGATGGTCCAACCCTCGCAATGCGGACCTGACAGCACCCAACTTGCGCGACTGTCCCGCGATGTCAGAAGAAAAGCGCCTTTGGTCGTGCCGACCAATACCGTGATATCCGCCATGATGCCCTCCCGCTTATCGCGGGAGGGTAGCACCGTTGCTTGAGTCTAGATAGCGCGATGCGCAGGATCAGATGGCGATCACATCCAGCGGCGGGAAACCGTTGAAACCGACCGATGCATAGGTCGAAGTATACGCGCCGCAGTTGCGGATCACGATACGGTCACCCGACTGCAGACCCAGTGGCAGTTGCACCGGCTGTTTTTCGTACAGCACATCGGCGCTGTCGCAAGACGGTCCGGCCAGAATGCAGGCACCTGTCGGCTCGTGGTCACGGTCGGTGATGAACTGATAACGGATCGCTTCGTCCATGGTCTCCGCGAGGCCCGAGAACTTGCCGATATCCAGATACACCCAGCGGTGCAGTTCGCTGTCCGACTTGCGCGACACGAGCAGCACTTCAGCCGCAATCGCACCGGCTTCGGCCACCAAACCGCGACCCGGCTCGGCCATGATCGCCGGGACATCCCCGAAACGGTCATGGATCTGGCGGATCACGTCAGAGGCGTAGTTCTGCGGCGCGTCCAGTTCCTGACCGTAGAAGGCCGGGAAACCACCACCGATGTTCAGCAGAGAAAGCTCGAACCCATCCGCCTTCAGACCGTGCCAAACCTTTGCCACCTGATCCAGCGTTTCGCCCCACATTTCGGCGCGGCGCGTTTGCGAACCAACGTGGAACGACAGGCCAACCGGCTTCAGGCCCAGTTCGATCGCCAGACGGAACAACGACGGTGTCTTGTCCAGTGCACAACCGAACTTGCGCGACAGCGGCCAGTCGGCGTGCAGCGAGCCGACGATCAGACGGATATAGACTTCTGCACCCGGCGCGTGCTGCGCCAGCTTGTGCAGTTCTTCTTCCGAGTCCGCGGCGAAATGAGTGATCCCAATCTCATGCGCCCAGGCAATGTCCGACGGACGTTTGATGGTGTTGCCGAAGGACACGCGCGATGCATCCGCACCGGCGTTCAGGCACATTTCAATCTCGGCGCGCGATGCGGCGTCAAAGTTGCTGCCAAGTGCGAACAGTGTTTGCAGGATTTCCGGCGCCGGGTTTGCTTTCACAGCGTAGTGAATACGCGCGCGGCCCAGACCCTGTGCCAGTGCCGCGTATTGACGCGCCACAGCTTCAGTGTCGATGACAAGCGTCGGACGCTCGAACCGATGGCTCAGGATGAATGCCTCAGCGCGGGATACAGATGCGGATTCGCGGGCGGAAAGCCCCGTTACGTATGCGTTCATTGGTCATCTCCAATAGACCCGGCCATTCCGGTTTCCCGGCACAGACCGCTCAGTTCTTTCAGAGACGTTACCGTCGCTACGTAACCGCGTGGGTGCAGGTCCTGCTTGCCCACCTCGCCAGAGGCGCGTGCGTTGGCGTCACTGATCGCGCATATGGAATTGATTTTGAGTCGGTGCAATAGAAAATTTGTCGTGGACTCACATTTTTTGCGAGGGACCGCTTTGGTGCTTCAAACACACAAGCGGACTATCCTCTGACGTCATCTCGGCCCCGCAGAATGCGCAGCGCCACGCCCCCGGTGCCGTCCGTCGCCATCGACACTCACGCGTCAAAGTCGTCGTTTTGCGCCGCCAGTAAAGATAGGCCAGCACGCCAATAAGCAGCAGGATCAGAAAGATGGGCATCCGTTCTCGTCACATGTCCGCGCGGAAAGTTAAAGCACGATTTGGGTCCTCGGCCTCGCACATGCACACGGCCTTCGCCTGACCTGACACAATTGCCAGGCTTTGAACGACTCTCAAAGCGCGGTACCGTTGCCGTAATTCATTATCTGATTTGGAGAAATATCATGGCAGTGGATCGGTTTCCCGAAGAGTATAAGAAAGTAAAAGCAGTGCTCCGTTCGCGGACCTTCAAGGACCCCGTGAAATCCGAAATGAAGGACCTCAAAGGGTGTCTTCACGCGCGCGGACCGAAGACAGGCATAGGTCCCAAACTCGATGCGCTGCGCACCAAATTGAAGACCGGCGACGAGGCCGCAAATATTCTGGCTGCGGCCGGCATCGCTGAAGGATCAAACAAAGCCCCCTCCACGAAGCAGGTCGAAAACGTGGCGAGCATCAAATTCCTGCGCCACATGTATCTTGGAGCAAGCACAGGCGCACAGACCGTTTGGGTGCATTCCAGTCCGAAAACCTGGAAGAAATATGGCTGGGAAATCATCAAAGCTGCAGGGACGTCGTCGACGTCTCTGAAATCCAAGCTGGGCGACAAGGAAGAGTTCTTCAACGCCGATACCAGATCGAAACTCTGCGAAGCGACGCGTCTTGGCGCGACCTGGATTCAAAAAACTCTACTCGTTCTGAGCGAAGTCAAAACCAAACCGGAGGCCCGCGAAAAACTCGATCGGTGGTTTGCACCCGGCGATGACAACGTAAACAAGACTGTCAAAAAGCTCGAAAAAGGTTTCAAGAAAATCCAGAGCACGCTCAACGACACCCATGTCGTTTTGACCGATCATCCCCCAGAACGCGGCGACTCGAGCAAGGAATACACCGAGGCCTATGTCATGGTCGCAGCCCACAAACCGAAGACCGTCTATATCGAACAGGCTCTGTCCAACAACTTCGACATCTCTGTTCTACACGACATGAAAAAGAACTGGGCCCGGGTTATCGTGCATGAATGCACGCATCTCGATCTGTCCACCACAGACGAACAATACGCATGGAAAGGGATCAAGCCGGGTACAAAGATTACCGCTGCACAGGCCCTCAAGAACGCAGACAGCTGGGCATTTTTTGCAGCGGATTGCGGCGGCGCACTGGTGGCCGGGGATATCACCCGCGCTCTGAATGGCACCGGCGGATCACTCACAAAGCTCGACGCAAACTGGAACTGAGCGCATGATCAACAGCTCCGGCACGGGTCCCACCAGCCGACGGAAGGTTCTTGTCGGAGGGTTGGTCACCTCACTATCCGTGCTTCTCGCCCCGCGGAAAGGAAACACAAAAATGAGCCTGCTCAGCACTCCAACAGCAGCCGAACCCATTATTTTGGACGGCCGGAAATACACGCCTGTTGAGAACGGTTCCGCACTCGGCCTGCCGCAAAAGACCGGTTATCTTTCAATCATCGACGTTGAAACAATCGACCTGCTTTTCGTCATTCAGATTTTTGACGTCCCAGATCCCGAGCGCACAGACAGCGTTTCGGAACAAATCACCGAAATGACTCATGACCCTGCGGAAAACAGACTCGTTCTCACAACCAACGAGGGCAAGCGATACGCTCTCGATTTGAACGGTCTCTCTGTCTCGGCACTCACTCCCTGACCGCGCGCGTCGCGCGTAAAGGTGTGGCCTAAGTGGCAGTCACATACCCCAAAAGAAAGGCCCCAGCGCATCATAGCGCAGGGGCCTGATTTTTGACCGTCTGGTCAAAAAATCACTTAGACGTGACGCTCAACCATCATCTTCTTGATCTCGGCGATCGCCTTCGCAGGGTTCAGACCCTTCGGGCAGGTCTTCGCGCAGTTCATGATTGTGTGGCAGCGATAAAGCTTGAACGGATCTTCCAACTCATCCAACCGCTCGCCTGTTGCCTCGTCGCGGCTGTCGATGATCCAACGGTAGGCGTGCAGCAACGCCGCCGGTCCAAGATACCGATCACCGTTCCACCAGTAGGACGGGCACGCGGTCGAACAGGACGCGCACATCACGCATTCATAAAGACCATCCAGCTTCTTGCGGTCCTCGATGGACTGCTTCCACTCTTTCGCTGGACGGTTTGTCTTGGTCTCCAGCCACGGCATGATGGACGCATGCTGCGCATAGAAATGCGTCAGATCCGGGATCAGGTCTTTCACAACCGGCATATGCGGCAGCGGGTAGATCTTCACGTCGCCGTCGATCTCATCAAGACCATAGATGCAAGCCAGCGTGTTGATCCCGTCGATGTTCATCGCACAGGAGCCACAGATCCCTTCGCGGCAAGACCGGCGGAAGGTCAGCGTGGGATCAATCTCGTTCTTGATCTTGATCAGCGCGTCCAGAACCATCGGTCCGCATTTGTCCATGTCAACAAAGTACGTATCGACACGCGGGTTCTCACCATCGTCCGGATTCCAGCGATAGATGCTGAACTTGCGCACATTGGTGGCACCCTCCGGCTTGGGCCAGGTCTTGCCCGTGCGGATTGTGGAATTCTTGGGGAGCGTCAGTTGAACCATGTCTCTCTCCTTAGCGAAGCAAAGCTGGCAAGCCCTCGGCCGCCAGGCAAGTCAATGTCTCGGGCTTCGAGACAATATCTGTCACAATCTGCACCGTGCTTTCCGTGGTCCCGGTCACGCTGTCGAGCGCCAGCGCCCGGATCTGCACGGCACTCGCATTGTCGATCACACAGTTCAGCGCGGGTTCAAGCGGCACCCCCGGGAACCGCTCGATAAGAACCGGCGTGATCGCCGACCGTGCCGCATCGCGCGCGATCTGGTCCTGCTGCTGTACGGAACAGCCAGCAAGAACCAGACATGCGGCGAATGCGAAACGCATCAGAACGTCCGTTCCTTCGGCGCGATTTTCTTGAGGCTAATGCCCCCCTGCTCTTCGGTCGTCAGCGGGTCTTTCACCACCGGACGATAGGTCAGCTCGGTTTTGTTGCCTTCAACCCGCGCGATGGTGTGCACGCGCCAGTTTTCGTCGTCCCGCGCGGTGAAATCCTCATGCGCATGCGCACCACGGCTTTCCTTGCGCGCCTCGGCCCCGGCAATCGTCGCCAGCGCGTTGGGCATCAGGTTGGTCAGTTCCAGCGTTTCCATCAGATCGCTGTTCCAGACAAGGCTGCGGTCAGTGACCTGAAGGTCATCCATCTTGCCCGCAATCGCGACCATCTTGTCGAGACCTTCCTTCATGGTCTTCGAGGTACGGAACACGGCTGCATCGGCCTGCATCGTCTTCTGCATCTCAAGCCGCAATTCGGCAGTCGGGATCGTTCCCTTCGCGTTGCGCAGACCGTCGAAGCGGTCGAACGCCTTGTCCACAGACGCGGTGTTTGTCGACGGCACCGCAGTGTCGCGATCCACGACCTTGCCCGCACGGATGGCCGCAGCACGGCCAAACACCACGAGGTCAATGAGCGAGTTCGAGCCCAGACGGTTCGCACCATGCACCGACGCGCAGCCCGCTTCACCCACGGCCATGAGGCCCGGCACAACCGCGTTCGGGTCATCCTTGGTCGGGTTCAGCACCTCGCCCCAGTAGTTGGTCGGAATACCACCCATGTTGTAGTGCACCGTCGGCAGAACCGGGATCGGTTCCTTGGTCACGTCCACACCTGCGAAAATCTTGGCGGACTCAGAGATGCCCGGCAGACGTTCTGCCAAAGCCTCTTTCGGAAGGTGCGACAGGTTCAGGTGGATATGGTCGCCTTCTGCGCCCACACCACGGCCTTCGCGGATTTCCATCGTCATGGAACGCGATACGTAATCGCGCGGCGCGAGGTCTTTATAGTTAGGCGCATAGCGCTCCATGAACCGCTCGCCTTCGGAGTTGGTGAGATAACCACCTTCCCCGCGCGCGCCTTCGGTGATCAGACAGCCAGAGCCGTAAATCCCCGTAGGGTGGAACTGTACGAACTCCATGTCCTGAAGCGGCAGACCCGCGCGGGCCACCATCCCGCCACCGTCGCCGGTGCAGGTATGGGCCGAGGTCGCGCTGAAATAGGCCCGGCCATAACCGCCGGTGGCCAGCACCACCATCTTGGCGTTGAAGACATGCATCGTGCCGTCGTCCAGCTTCCAACAGACGACACCCGTGCAAGCGCCGTCTTCGGACATGATCAGATCGACCGCGAAATATTCGATGTAGAATTCGGCATTGTTCTTCAGCGACTGACCGTAAAGCGTGTGCAGGATCGCGTGACCGGTCCGGTCCGCTGCCGCACAGGTGCGCTGGACGGGCGGGCCTTCGCCAAACTCAGTGGTGTGGCCCCCGAATGGGCGCTGGTAAATCTTGCCTTCCTCGGTGCGCGAGAACGGAACGCCGTAGTGCTCAAGCTCGTAAACCGCCTTGGGCGCTTCACGCGCGAGGTATTCCATCGCGTCCGTGTCACCCAGCCAGTCCGAGCCTTTAACGGTGTCGTACATGTGCCACTGCCAATGGTCCGGACCCATGTTCGAGAGCGATGCGGCGATCCCACCCTGCGCCGCAACCGTGTGCGACCGGGTTGGGAACACCTTGGTCACACACGCCGTGCGCAACCCCTGTTCGGCCATGCCAAGCGTGGCGCGCAACCCTGCGCCGCCTGCGCCGACGACCACGACGTCATATTCATGCGTCTCGTATTCGTATGCAGCCATGTTGCTGGAAACTCCGTGTCTCAAAGGGCCATTTTGGCGATTGCAAAGACGCCAACGGCGGCCGCGCCGTAGCTGATGCATGTCATGCCAAGGATCAGGATTTTCTCCCAGGTACCGTGCACATAGTCTTCTACCAGAACCTGGAAACCGTCATTGAAGTGCTTGAAGCCAACAATCAGGGTCAGCGCGGCAATGATCGCTGGGAACGGACGTGCATAATAGGCCTGCACTTCCTCGAAGGATGAGCCAAGGATGCCGCCGAAGGTGAAGACAAAGAACGGGATCAGGATCAGCAATGCGACCGATGATTTCTTCATCGACCAGAAATGCTCGGTCCCGGATTTTGCAGCGCCCCATCCGGTGGCGCGTTTGCGGTCAGTCAGAAAAGCCATGATGCGCCCCCTTTACCAAAGCACGACAACGGAAAAGACAGTCAGAACGCCCGAGCCGATGACAACCATCCAGCCCAGCATTTCCGCCTTGTCGATTTCAAGCATCTTCGCGTTGTCCCAAATCAGGTGACGAATGCCTGCGAGCGAGTGATACCACAGCGCCCAGACGGACAGGAACATCACCAGATCGCCAAACCAGCTTGTGACAAAGCCATTGGCAAAGGCGAAATATTCCGGCCCGGTCGAGGCCGCGAGAAGCCACCAGACGATCATCAACGCAGCAACGATCAAAGCGTTGCCGGTGATCCGTGTCAGGATCGACGTGATCGAAGTCAGTTGTGGGCGATAAACTTGCAGGTGTGGTGACAGGGGTCGATTGCCCCGATTGACGTCAGCCATGATCTGAGTCCTTTCCGGTTCCTGACAGTCTTTTTATTGCTTTTAAAAGCTGTGTCACGCCGACCGGCCACCCCTAGGCGCGGTTTTTTGGCGCAACTTACCAGATTTCCCGGAAATTGTGATCACACGTGCAAAAACTGTGATCACAAACTTCAATACACGCGGTTTCAATCGGTTGCCACGAGTCTTGCGTTAACGCTACCACGTCGAATTGCCCGTCCGGATCCGACTCGCCCAAGTTGCCAGAAGGCGCTAAACGGCACTCAAGGCTCCAGCATGCGGTACAAATCCCGCAGGTGATCCTCGAATTCTTCACACATGATGATCGACTGATCCGACGGATCGTAAAACGCGTTCGCTTCGCCGCAGTCGCCTGTGATCACCTGCACCGTGCTCGGAAATTTGAAATCCGCATTCAGGGCTTCGACCTCAGCTTCGATGATATCTGCAGTGAAACTGCCAGCGACCTCTGCCGAAAACAACATCGGCGTCCCGCCCTTGCTCAGGTCATCGAATACCGCACCCCAACTATCAACCGCCAGCTCGTATTCCTCGACGCAATACTCCGCCCTCTCCTCAGGCAGCTCCATATCCTCGGCAAAATCATCCCGGGTGTCCGGATCGCCGCCATAGAACAGACAAACCGTGTTGTAGAACCGCTGCTCATCGGGGCCATGCGTGTCCCAATAGGGCACGGGGTACTCAGAATTTGCCACAGCCTCGGCCCAGAATCCGTTGGCCACGTCATAGGCCATGCTCAAGGCCCAGTCTGGCTCGAACAACTCGTCAATCAAAAGGATCGACGCCACATCTGCGGCGTCTTCTTCCTGACCAAAGACCGGCATCTGCATCACGTCGATCAGGGCATGGCCCAGCTCGTGATAGAATATCCCAAGGATGTTTGCTTCAACGAATGCGTCTTCGGCCTCGTCCGCCACTACATGAGATGCGGCCATCGCGACGGCAACGCTCAGTATCCGATAATCCATGCCAAAAACCCTAAACCAACCGCCACCAGCAACCCCACCGCCAGACGCCAAGGCGTTTTCACGCCCATGTCCTGTTCAACACGACGCGGGACAATTGTGGTCGGCACAGCCACGACAATGGTCGCAAGCAGGATCACCAGATGGGGCCACGCCGCCCCGGTTGGAGCCGCCAGCCAGATCAGCGCCAAAAGGCACAAGCCAAACCCGGCAAGGCTCGCTCCCCAAACGCGGTACAACGCTTCGATCACGCGCTGCGTCCCGGTTGAGACGGCGCCGTCCTGTTCAATGATGGTCCGGTGATATGCAAGCGGCGCGGGCGACAGGCCATATTTTGCCGCGACCATAAAAGCCGCCAAAGCTGCAAGCGTATAAAGGCCAAGACTGATCATAACCGCATGTGTCCCCCAAGTTTCCAGGCAGACTACAGGCAATGACCTTTAATCCAAAACCGAAACTCAGGGGCCCAAGCTCAGGTCGGCATCAAAGCCCAATAATCAAGATCCAGCAAGACATGCGGCAGGTACTTACCGTCATCGCCCTTAAGCTCCATCGACCCGCTCGCCGAGGTCGCCACCAGCCGCAACCGTACTGCCCCCACTCCGGGGGCCGAGGTTTCCGCCTTGTCCAACACTTCGGACCACGCGCGCACAGTGGTCCCGCTGAAACACGGGTTTGCATGTGCCCCGCCGTTCAGCCCGACGATCATCTGCGCATTCGCCAGACCGTTGAACGACAGCGCCCGCGCCATGCTGATCACGTGCCCACCGTAAATGAGCCGCTGCCCATCGGGCCGGAACGTGGCGTCGAAATGCACCTTGGCCGTGTTCTGCCACAGCCGGGTCGCCATCATGTGTTCGGCTTCCTCAATGGTCACGCCGTCCACGTGGTCGATCTTCTCGCCGATCGCGTAGTCGCCCCAGCGATGCGGCTCTCCGGCAAGCTCGAAATCGTAATCGGTAAAGTCCAACCCGCGCGGAATGCTCAGGTCCCCAACCGCCAAAACAGTCTTCAACTCCGGCACCACGGTCTCGGGCGCTGCCGCATCGGCGTTCCGCTTGCGCACCATGACCCAGCGCACATATTCCATCACCAACTGGTCATTCTGGTTCAGTCCCCGCGTCCGAACCCACACAACCCCGGTCTTGCCGTTGGAGTTCTGCTTCAGCCCGATCACCTCGGATTCCGACCGCAACGTGTCCCCCGCATAAACCGGGGTCAGCCAGCGCCCTTCGGCATACCCAAGGTTCGCGACCGCGTTCAGCGACACATCCGGCACCGTCTTGCCGAACACCACATGGAACGCCGCGAGATCGTCAATCGGCGACGACGGCAGACCGCAGTTCTGTGCAAACAGGTCCGACGAATACAGCGCATGCCGCGCCGGATAAAGTGCATGATACAGCGCCCGTTCCCCACCCGACACCGTGCGCGGAACCGCGTGGCGGATCACCTGCCCGACCGAGTAATCCTCGAAGAAACGGCCTTCATTCGTTTTCGTCATCGCTGCGCCCTTTGTGGTGGTCGCGGGTCGGTCGAGTGTGTCACTGTTCGCCAAGTTTCATCTCCGGATGGTAAGGGGTATCGATCTCTTTGGTCACCGCCTGCCCGCAGCGCATCACACCATTGGCATGATCGAACGCATAGGTGGGGTCGCCATAAAGCTCCCACCCTTTGCTCAGGGCAAGCGACACCTTATGGCAAAAGGCCGACGTGTCATCTTCGGTCAAAAGTCGATAAATCTTCATGGCTTACCCCGGAAACGGCCAAACGCCGAGCCAGACGTGAACACCGGTCATCAGCCCGAACATCACCAGCGTGATCACCACGAGCACCACGTCTTTCTTGGCTTCGCCCGGCTGAGGACGATCCCAGACCGGAACCGCCTTGTTGATCAGGATCACCTCAAGAACGGCCCAGGCCAGCATCCCGCCAAACAGTATGATCGACGCCAGGTCGCCATTCACCAAAAGGTGCGCCACCGCCCAGATCTTCACCGAGGTCAGCTGCGGATGTCGCATCTTGCCCCGCAGACGGCCGGTCGTGGCGCTCATGCCGAACACAAACACGGCGATCAGCATCAGCAGGTTGTTGATGTGCACCATAAAGGCCGGCGGATACCAAATCGGGATAAACTCCGCCCCGCGATAGCCCCAGATTATGAGGCCAAGACTGATCAGCAGCAGAACCGCCACCACACCTTTGCCCTTGTCGCCCATCGCGTCGCGTTGAGTGGGCGCGACGCGCTTGAAAATATGGGCTCCGACCCAAATCAGCAGTCCGAGAACAAGAAGACCCATCATGGCTTACCCCGCTTGGATGGTTTCGATTGCCTCTGCTTTTGCCAGTATTTCACGCGCTGTGGCAACGTGAAGGTTTTCGACGATCTTGCCATCCACGACTGCAACCCCCTGCCCCTCGGCTTCCGCCGCCTCGAACGCGGCGATCTGGCGGCGGGCGAGATCAATCTCTTCCGCCGCAGGCGCAAAGGCGGTGTTGGCGATGTCCACCTGTGCGGGGTGGATCAGCGTCTTGCCGTCAAAGCCCATGTCACGGCCCTGCACACATTCCGACTTCAGCCCGTCGTCATCCTTGAACGCGTTATACACCCCGTCCACAATCACCAGCCCCTCGGCCTTGGCCGCCAGCAGGCACATCGACAGTGAGGTCAGCATCGGCAAACGATCCGGTCGGAACCGGGTCTGCAATTCCTTGGCAAGGTCGTTAGTGCCCATCACCATGCCCGCCATCTTGGGATGCGCCGCGATCTCGACCGCGTTCAGCATGCCGCGCGGCGTTTCCATCATCGCCCAGATCGGCAGGTCGCCGGTGATCTCGGCCAACGCGTCAAGCTGTGCAGCAGATTCGACCTTCGGCAACAGCACCGCGTCGCAATCCATCTGTGTGACTGCTTCGGCATCGGCCCGGCCCCATTCAGTGTCCAACCCGTTGATCCGCACGATCCGCACACGCGCGCCATAGCCGCCCGCCGCCAGCGCCGCCTTCAGCGTTTCCCGCGCGGCGGGCTTTTCATCAACGGCCACAGCATCTTCAAGGTCAAAGATGATCGCATCGACCGGCAATCCGCGCGCCTTTTCCAAAGCCCGGTCTTTCGACCCCGGAATGTAAAGAACCGAGCGATAGGGGCGGCTGCGCATGTCCATTGCGGTCTCCTCAGCGAGTCTTGCGAAATAATGTTGCGCCAGAGAGCTACATTCTTTTGCAAAAACTGCAAGAGGTGATCTGCCGCACCGCAGAAAAAAGCTGCTGCACCCGCATTCCGAACGGTTCGTTAACCATATGTAAGGCACCCGGTCGGACGCTTTGCCCCATCACAGCCGAAAAGGGGTAAGGCGATGAAACGAGACTTCTGGACAATGACAGTGCTGGCCATAGGCGCGCTTATGGCATCCGCGACACTGACGCAGGCACAGCAGAACTGCGCGGCGCGTGATCGGGTGATAGACCGCCTGGCCAGCGCCTATGGCGAAACCCGCCAATCCATTGGCCTTGCTCAGAACAACACAATGGTCGAGGTGTTCGCCTCCACCACCACGGGCACATGGACCATCACCGTCACCAACGCCTCTGGCCTCACCTGCCTGGTCGCCAGCGGTCAGGCGTTTGAACAGATCACGGAAGCCCTGCCGACACCTGCCGAGGATGCCTAGGTCAGCGCATCAAAGATCAGCTTTGATCCGGTCACCATAAGCAACACATAGGTCAGACCGAAAAACACCCGTTCGGGCACCACATGATGTGCCCGGACGCCCAGATAGGTGCCCAAAATCGCAAACGGCGCCAGCGCAAGGTTCAGCGTCAGCGTCTCCAGTGTGAAAAAGCCCATCGCGGCATAAATTCCCGCCTTCAGCACGTTCATCGCCCAGAACACGATCACCGTCGTCGCCTGAAACGCGGTCTTGCTCAGCTTCCGTCCCAGCAGATAAACCGCCGCCACCGGCCCGCCCGCGTGGCTAACGAAACTGGTGAACCCCAGCGCGACACCCGCCGAGACACCCGCCGTCGGCGACATCGGACGCTCTCCGATTTTAACCCAGCCCGCAGCCTGCACCAATTGCCAGATCACGAACCCGATCGAGATTCCCCCAATCAGGAACCTGATGGCGTCGTCATCCGCCCAGCCAAAGAACAGCGCGCCCAGAAACGTGCCCGGCACCCCGCCCCACAAAAGCAGTCGCGTTTCCGGCCAGCTCCACTTTTTCCAATAGGCGGGCAGGCTCGCCACATCTATCAACATCAAGAGTGGCAGCATGATCCCCAAAGCAATCGCAGGTTCCACCACAAGCGCCAGAATCGACGCGCTGGCAAACGCCGCACCTGACCCGAAACCGCCCTTCGAGACCCCTGCAAACACCACCGCAGGAACGCCCAGCGCAAAAACTGTCCAGCTCAGAGCGTCCATGAAACCCCCACTTTCCCACGGCATTTCATTGACATATCGCGGCCTGCGCCGACCTGCCAGCTAAGACGTGCGTCTCCGCCGCACTTGCGAAATAGCCCAAGTCGGACTAGCACAGCGCAAATTCAAAACGGACCGGAGACAAATTCCATGGCCAGACCCAAGATTGCCCTCATCGGCGCGGGACAGATCGGTGGCACCCTTGCTCACCTCGTGGCACTCAAAGAATTGGGCGACGTCGTACTCTTCGACATCGCTGAAGGCACCCCAGAAGGCAAAGCGCTGGACATCGCCGAATCCGGCCCGTCCGAAGGCTTTGACGCGCGCCTGAAGGGCACGCAGGATTACGCCGACATCGCAGGCGCAGACGTCTGCATCGTCACCGCCGGTGTACCGCGCAAACCGGGCATGAGCCGCGATGACCTGCTGGGCATCAACCTCAAGGTCATGAAATCCGTGGGCGAAGGCATCGCCGCCAACGCACCGGACGCCTTCGTCATCTGCATCACCAACCCGCTCGACGCGATGGTCTGGGCGCTCCAGCAGTTCTCGGGCCTGCCGACCAACAAGGTCTGCGGCATGGCTGGCGTTCTTGACAGCGCCCGCTTCCGCCACTTCCTGAGCCTCGAATTCGACGTGTCGATGAAAGACGTCACCGCCTTCGTTCTCGGCGGCCACGGTGACACGATGGTTCCGCTGACACGCTATTCCACCGTTGCAGGCATCCCCCTGCCCGATCTGGTGAAGATGGGATGGACCACCCAGGACAAGCTCGACGCGATCGTACAGCGTACCCGTGACGGCGGCGCGGAAATCGTCGGCCTGTTGAAAACCGGCTCCGCCTTCTACGCCCCGGCGACCTCTGCCATCGAGATGGCCGAAGCCTATCTCAAGGACCAGAAGCGCCTCTTGCCCTGCGCAGCCTATTGCGACGGCGAATTCGGCCTTGATGGCTTCTATGTCGGCGTCCCCACCATCATCGGCGCTGGCGGCATCGAAAAGATCGTCGACATCTCGCTCAGCAAAGACGAGCAGGCGATGTTCGACAACTCGGTCAACGCCGTCAAAGGCCTTGTCGAAGCGTGCAAAGGCATCGACGAAAGCCTCGCGTAAAGCAATACGCTTGAACGGTATCGACAAGGCGGCCTTTCGGGGCCGCCTTTTTCAATTAGAGCGTATCAAGCAGTTCGACTGGATCCCTGAGTTCGAAATTCTCGTAATATCCGCCGATCCCGCCGTCGAAATCCATCAGCTTTTCGTCCATGAACTCTTTGACCAAAGCGTCGTACTTCTTTGACAGAACCGTACTGCGCGGGTTCAGATTGCGGATGACAACCAATCCGGTCGGCGCCGCTGCCGCAACATCAATCACCAAGTCGGGCCGATAGCGCTGCAAGATCAGCAGGGTCTTCCAGACGTCACCCGTCCACTGCCCGTCGTGAAACTCACGTGTCGCCATGTAATCGGTCGTCGGACAACAATCATGAAGAACGATCATGCCGTCTTTTGACATATGCTTCTCGGTCTCGATGAAATCGCGCAACAAGAACTCAAACAGATGCATTCCGTCCAGAAACGCGAAATCGAGACTGATCTTGTTCTGCTTTAGGAACCCACTTTCGAAGAACTCGTCGCTGGTTTGCTGAAAAAAGAACATCTGGCGACCGGTGGCATTGACCGCCGGAAACTTCAGTTGAAACTTGGGGTCCACAGCGATTGTGTTGCACTTGGCAAGCGCAAGGCTCTTGCCGGTAAAAGTGCCGACCTCAAGATACCAGTCCGGCTTCAGCTTTTCGTGCAACCGACTCAACACCCGAAAATATCTCAGCCCATCGATCGCGGGGATCGGCAATTCGTCGACCATGTCTTTCATGCCTTTTTTCTCCAATTTGTTGAGCCGCAATTGTTTAAGAAACTGCGGGCGCTCGGCCTCGCTCATGAACCCGTGCTGTTTTGATCGTCCCAGATATTGTGAAGCTGCAAACTCCGCCTCGCTTGGGCATCGCCAAGCGTCTTTGTCCGCAACAAGTCCGTACTGCAGAAATACGTCCCGAAGTTTTTTGAAGTCCAAAGCGATCAAGGCCGTATTGTCAGCCCGATCCTGAGGCCAGATCACATCGTCGATCACATCGACAGGCACGACCGATGCCTTGGTGAAGGTATTCAACTGATTTGCAATCAGCACGGGCATCTTGGTGCGCCGTTGCAAAACAAACACCTGCGCGTCATCCCGGATTGAAAACGGCAGAATGTGGAGCGCAGATCCATCTGCCGCAACCACGAGGTCAGCCTCGCTATAGACGGCAAGCTGCTCCCGCAGCGTCAGCGTTTCGGGCGCGACGACATCGAAACCGGCCTTTGCCAGATTGTCTTCCAGAATATCTTCGCACAGGTGACGCCCTGATGTGGCCGATAGTCTGTCACGGGTCACGTAGATCTTTCGGCCGAACCGCGAAGTAGGCAGTTCCGACACGCGCCCTCGTATCCAGTCGACATATACGTCCGGAGCGGAGCAGGTTGTCACCTCACTGAACAGGTCGGGCGCTGTATAGAGAGCCTCGATATGTGTTGGCTGACGCAGGATGACATAGTCGTTGTCGATGCCAAGCGTATCCAGAAGCGTCCGCAGGAACTTATGTTCATCGTGAACATACATGACCGATACAAAAAGCAGTTTCACCGATTTCGGCAAACGCTCGGTCGCCCAAAGCATGCCCAGACTGCGCGTGATGACATGTCCAAACTGCGATGAGACCAGCCCACAGTAAAGCCACTCACCCTTGAGCTCTGACGCACCATCTAGGGCCGCATCGCGGACATCCCTCGTTGTCAGCGTGGCGCGATGCAGCATGCGCATTTCGGTATTGGGAAGCGGGTCACCCGTGCTGTCAAAGACACCTGCATGAAAACGGGGACCCGTGCGGACATTTCGGCGAAACGGCACGACGAACGCATCCTTGTTCCGCGCGACTTGGTCGAAAGGCAACTCCGTCAGCCCCAACGGCGCACCGGTCTCCGGGCACGTTGCGAATGCGTGCAAACAATCGTTCATCTTACTGCATAGTCCTCAACGTGCCACTTTGATCCGTCAGACGCGGGTGGCTTAGTGCAAACGGTATGCCGCATTCGGAATTTCAGTCAACTGACGGGCAAATCAAAAGATTCGGGTGTGTCTGGCCTGCAAGCGGACATTTTGAGACGCGTCAACCTGATTATGTGATCACACGATTTTTTAGTGTGATCACAAATGTCGCTTTTTTCGCCCCAGAAGGCCGGTGCGGCAAAAAAACCGTTAAGTCTTGGCCGCTGGCACTCTTATATCGCCTCAAATCGCAGCAAGAAACGGGACAGTTGACTGATGAACATCCACGAGTATCAGGCGAAAGCTCTGCTACGCAGCTACGGCGCTCCGGTGTCGGATGGCCGCGTGGTCCTCAAGGCCGAAGAGGCCAAGACCAAAGCAGGCGAAATGGACGGGCCGCTCTGGGTGGTCAAGGCCCAGATCCACGCAGGTGGCCGCGGTAAGGGCAAGTTCAAAGAAGACAGTGCTGGCGAAGCCGGTGGCGTGCGGCTTGCGAAGTCGGTTGAGGAAGCTGCCGAAGAAGCCAAGAAGATGCTCGGACGCACCCTTGTGACCAAGCAGACCGGCGAGGCCGGCAAGCAGGTCAACCGCATCTATATCGAAGACGGGTCCGGCATCCAGACCGAGATGTATCTGGCGCTTCTGGTGGACCGCCAGACATCCCGCGTGTCTTTTGTGGCTTCCACCGAAGGCGGCATGGACATCGAAGAGGTCGCTGAAAGCACGCCCGAAAAGATCCTCAGCTTCAGCGTCGATCCGGCCACAGGCTACCAAGCTTTCCACGGCCGCCGCATCGCCTTCAACCTCGGCCTTGAAGGCAAGCAGGTGAAGCAATGCGTTGCACTGATGGGCACGCTCTACAAAATGTTCGTTGAAAAAGACATGGAGATGCTTGAGATCAACCCGCTCATCGTCACCGATGAAGGCGATCTCAAATGCCTCGACGCCAAGATGGGCTTTGACGGCAACGCAATCTACCGTCACCCGGACATCGCCGAACTGCGCGACACCACCGAAGAAGACCCCAAAGAGCTTGAGGCCTCCAAGTATGACCTCAACTACATCGCTCTGGACGGTGAAATCGGCTGCATGGTGAACGGCGCGGGCCTTGCCATGGCGACGATGGACATCATCAAGCTTTACGGGGCGGAACCCGCCAACTTCCTTGACGTGGGCGGCGGCGCGACCAAGGAAAAGGTCACCGAGGCGTTCAAGATCATCACCTCCGACCCGCAAGTCAAAGGCATCCTCGTCAACATCTTCGGCGGCATCATGCGCTGCGACGTGATCGCGGAAGGCGTGATTGCTGCGGTCAAAGAGGTTGGCCTCAAGGTGCCGTTGGTGGTGCGTCTCGAAGGCACGAACGTCGAAAAGGGCAAGGAGATCATCTCGACCTCTGGCCTCGACGTGATTGCTGCCGACGACCTAAAGGACGGCGCGCAGAAAATCGTGAAGGCGGTTAAAGGCTGATGATCCGGGCTGGCTGGATAACCGCACTTTCAATTGCGGCCATTCCCGGCTGGGTCGCTGCCGGACCGTTTGACGATCCGGCAGACGCAGGCGCGTTGATGGGCGAAGCATGTGTCACCACATCGCTCAACTTCGACGCGCTCTTCGCATCCGCGCAGGAACTCGCAACCGCCGCAGGGTTGCCGCAGGTGATGGCCTCGGACGAGGCCGCCATGTTCGGCAATCCCGGTGGCGCGCATGTGGTGTTCTCGCGCCGGATCGACTCGATGGCCTGCCAGCTCAATATCCCGCCTGACCTTGGAACAGAGGAATTCTTCACCAGCCTGCGTGACATCATGCAGGCCCGGATCGACGCGACATACCCGGGTGCGCTTTCGGACGAGATGGACAAACCATCGCCCCACGAAGCTGCACATCAATGGGTCTTCCGCGTCCCCAAGGAACGCCATTTCGCCGTCTCGCACAGCTGGATCCGCGACAGAGGGGTCTCCCTCTCGGTCGGCTACAGCCAGATTTACGAATAATTCCGCGTAGCGCGGACCGAACGACAGAAGTAGGAGAGCCACCGTGGCCGTACTCATCGACGAAAACACCAAAGTGATCTGCCAGGGCCTCACCGGCTCGCAGGGCACATTCCACACCGAGCAGGCCATCGCCTATGGCACCAAGATGGTCGGCGGCGTCACACCGGGCAAAGGCGGCATGACCCATCTTGACCTGCCGGTCTTCAACTCGGTCCACGAGGCCAAGCACGCAACAGAGGCGAACGCGACCGTGATCTACGTGCCGCCGCCCTTCGCTGCCGACTCGATCCTCGAAGCGATCGACGCCGAAATGGAAGTGATCGTCTGCATCACCGAAGGCATCCCAGTCATGGACATGATGCGCGTCAAGCGCGCGCTCGAAACCTCCAAGTCGCGCCTGATTGGCCCGAACTGCCCCGGTGTCATCACACCCGACGCCTGCAAGATCGGCATCATGCCCGGCCACATCCACCGTCGCGGCAGCGTCGGGGTTGTGTCCCGTTCCGGCACTCTGACCTACGAGGCGGTCAAGCAGACCACCGATGTGGGTCTGGGCCAGTCCACCTGCGTCGGCATCGGCGGCGACCCGATCAAGGGTACCGAGCATATCGACGTGCTGGAGTGGTTCCTCGCGGATGACGAAACCGAGTCGATCATCATGATCGGTGAGATCGGTGGCAGCGCCGAAGAGGAAGCCGCAGAATTCCTCGCCTCCGAGAAAAAGAAAGGCCGCTGGAAGCCCACCGCTGGCTTCATCGCTGGCCGCACCGCCCCTCCGGGCCGTCGCATGGGCCACGCTGGCGCAATTGTTGCAGGCGGCAAAGGTGGCGCGGAAGACAAGATCGAAGCGATGAAGTCCGCAGGCATCGTCGTGGCCGAAAGCCCCGCCAGCCTTGGCGAAGCGGTGCTCGAAGCGATCAAAGGCTAACGCCAGGGCCGGGCAGACGCCCCGGCCCACGCAGACGAATTATGTAGGCCGGGCATTTGCCCGGCTTGCGCACAACCAGAAAGCCGCGCGACAGCGGATCTTGTGATCCGCTTTCCTGCTGCTTGATCAGACCGGTTCGGGAGGACCACAAAACATGACGGATCAAAGCCCAAATGATCTTTTCCACGCCTCCAGCTTCATGCAGGGGCACAACGCGGCGTATCTGGAACAGATGTACGCGCGCTACGCCAACGACCCCAACGCGGTCGATGAGGCCTGGCAGGCGTTCTTCCGGCAACTGGGCGACGATGAGGTCAGCGTCAAGAAAGAGGCCACAGGCCCAAGCTGGGCGCGTGCCGATTGGCCTCCACAGCCCAACGACGACCTGACCGCGGCTTTGGACGGGCAATGGCCTGTCGCGCCGGCTGAGGCGAAAAGCGCCGGCGACAAGATCAAGGCGAAAGCACAGGAAAAGGGTGTCGAGGTCACCGACGACGCCATCCAACGGGCGGTGCTCGACTCAATCCGCGCCCTGATGATCATTCGCGCCTACCGCATCCGGGGCCATCTGGCTGCCGATCTCGACCCTCTGGGCATGCGCGAACAGACGGCCCACCCCGAACTGGATCCGAAATCCTATGGCTTCACCGAGGCCGATATGGACCGCCCGATCTTTATCGACAACGTTCTGGGCCTGCAGATCGCGTCCATGCGCGAGATCATCGACATTGTGCGGCGCACCTATTGCGGGACCTTCGCACTGCAGTACATGCACATTTCCGACCCCGAACAGTCGGCATGGCTCAAGGAACGAATCGAGGGCTACGGCAAGGAAGTGGCCTTCACCCGCGAAGGCCGCAAGGCCATCCTGAACAAGATGGTCGAGGCCGAAGGCTTCGAGAAATTTCTCCATGTCAAATACATGGGCACCAAGCGGTTCGGTCTGGATGGCGGCGAAAGCCTCATCCCCGCGATGGAGCAGATCATCAAGCGCGGCGGCAATCTGGGCGTCAAGGAAATCGTCATCGGCATGCCACACCGGGGCCGCCTCTCGGTTCTGGCCAACGTGATGCAGAAACCCTACCGCGCGATCTTCAACGAATTCCAGGGCGGCAGCTTCAAACCCGAAGATGTGGATGGCTCGGGTGACGTGAAATATCACCTCGGTGCCTCCAGCGACCGCGAGTTTGACGGCAACTCCGTACACCTGTCGCTCACCGCGAACCCGTCACACCTTGAAGCCGTGAACCCGGTTGTTCAGGGCAAGGTCCGCGCCAAGCAGGACCAGATCGGTGACACAGAACGCACGCAGGTGATGCCGATCCTGCTGCACGGCGACGCGGCCTTTGCGGGTCAGGGTGTTGTGGCGGAATGTTTCGCGCTCTCGGGTCTGCGCGGTCACAAGACCGGCGGCACGGTGCATATCGTGGTGAACAATCAGATCGGCTTTACCACCGCGCCGCACTTCTCGCGCTCGTCGCCCTACCCGACTGACAACGCTTTGGTGGTCGAAGCGCCGATCTTCCACGTCAACGGCGACGACCCCGAAGCGGTTGTTCATGCCGCCAAGGTGGCAACCGAGTTCCGCCAGAAATTCGGCAAGGACGTGGTCATTGACATGTTCTGCTACCGTCGGTTTGGCCACAACGAGGGGGATGAACCGATGTTCACCAACCCGTTGATGTACAAGAAGATCAAACAGCAGAAGACCACGCTGTCGCTGTACACCGAACGTCTGGTCAAGGACGGTCTGATCCCTGAAGGCGAAATCGAGGATATGAAGGCCGCCTTCCAGGCGCACCTGAACGAGGAATTCGAGGCGGGCAAAACCTACAAGCCCAACAAGGCCGACTGGCTGGATGGCCGCTGGAGCCACCTCGACCGTCAGGACAAGGACGATTATCAGCGCGGTCAGACTGCCATCAACCCCGAGACCTTTGCGCAGGTCGGTGAGGCTCTTACCCGCCTCCCCGAAGGCTTCCCGCTGCACAAAACCGTGGGCCGTCTGCTCGAGTCCCGCAAAGAGATGTTCGACAAGGGCGAAGGCATTGACTGGGCCACCGCCGAAGCCCTTGCCTTCGGCTCGCTGCTCACCGAAGGCTACCCGGTTCGCCTTGCCGGTCAGGACAGCACACGCGGCACGTTCAGCCAACGGCACTCTGGCATCGTGAACCAGGAAACCGAAGAGCGCTACTACCCGCTCAACCATATCCGGGAAGGCCAGTCGCGCTATGAAGTGATCGACTCCGCCCTCTCGGAATACGCGGTGCTCGGGTTTGAATATGGCTACTCGCTGGCCGAACCCAATGCGCTGACACTCTGGGAGGCCCAGTTCGGCGACTTCGCCAACGGTGCGCAGATCATGTTCGACCAGTTCGTCAGCTCGGGCGAAAGCAAATGGCTGCGTATGTCCGGCCTTGTCTGCCTGCTCCCGCACGGGTTCGAGGGTCAGGGCCCGGAACACTCGTCGGCGCGGCTTGAACGCTTCCTGCAGATGTGCGGACAGGATAACTGGATTGTCGCCAACTGCTCGACCCCGGCGAACTACTTCCACATCCTGCGTCGTCAGCTACACCGCAGCTTCCGCAAACCGCTCATCCTGATGACGCCGAAATCTTTGCTGCGTCACAAGCTGGCGGTGTCGAAGACGGATGAATTCACCACCGGGTCCAGCTTCCACCGAGTGCTCTGGGATGACGCGCAATACGGCAACTCGGACACCAAGCTGGTCTCAGACGACAAGATCAAGCGCGTGGTCATGTGTTCGGGCAAGGTCTATTTCGACCTGCTCGAAGAACGCGACGCCCGTGGCATCGACGACGTCTACATCCTGCGGTTTGAACAGTTCTACCCGTTCCCGGCCATCTCTGCCGTGAAAGAGCTCGAACGCTTCCCGCAGGCCGAAATGATCTGGTGCCAGGAAGAACCGAAGAACCAGGGTGCCTGGACGTTTATGGAACCGAACCTCGAATGGGTCCTCGGTCGCATCAACGCCAAGCACCCGCGCCCGCGCTATGTGGGCCGCGCAACATCGGCCTCCCCGGCAACGGGTCTGGCCAGCCAACACAAAGCACAGCAAGCCGCGCTCGTGAACGACGCGCTGACGATCGAAGGGAACTAAGACATGACAACCGAAGTGCGAGTGCCCACCCTGGGTGAATCCGTGACCGAGGCCACGGTCGCCACATGGTTCAAAAAGCCGGGTGACAGTGTTGCCGTGGACGAAATGCTGTGCGAGTTGGAGACCGACAAGGTGACGGTCGAAGTCCCGTCGCCTGCTGCAGGCACCCTGGCCGATATCGTGGCCGGTGAGGGCGAAACAGTCGGTGTCGATGCGCTGCTCGCCAATATCGCCGAAGGTGGCGAAGCGGCTGCAAGTGCACCGAAATCCGACGCCCCGGCGAAAGACCCCGCGCCCGCCAAAGACGACGGCGGCGCTTCCGTCGACATCATGGTGCCGACGCTGGGTGAATCGGTCTCCGAAGCGACTGTCTCAACCTGGTTCAAAAAGGTCGGTGACACCGTGGCGCAGGACGAAATGCTCTGCGAGCTGGAAACCGACAAGGTCTCGGTTGAAGTTCCCGCGCCCAGCGCCGGTGTCCTGTCGGAGATTCTCGCCGAAGAAGGCAGCACGGTATCAGCCGGTGGCAAGCTGGGTGTGATCGGCGGCAGCAGCGGTGCCCCAGCCTCGGCCTCCGCCGCAAATGTCCCGGGCAGCGATGCCGCCAAAGGTGAACAATACACCACGCCGGATGCCGGCAATGGCCGCCCCAACGCCGATGTCGAAGACGCCCCTTCCGCAAAGAAAGCGATGGCCGAAGCTGGCGTCAGCCGCGATCAGGTTCAGGGCTCGGGTCGCGATGGCCGTGTGATGAAGGAAGACGTGGCCAAAGCCGTGGCGGCTGCCGCGTCTGCGCCTGCGCAGACCTCGGCCCCGGCTGCGGCCCCCCGCGCGCCGGTCAGCGCGGATGACGCTGCACGCGAAGAACGGGTCAAGATGACCCGCCTGCGCCAGACCATCGCCCGCCGCCTTAAGGACGCACAGAACACCGCCGCGATCCTCACCACCTATAACGAGGTCGACATGACCGAGGTCATGGCGCTGCGGAACCAGTACAAGGACCAGTTCGAACAGAAACACGGTGTGCGCCTCGGCTTCATGTCCTTCTTCACCAAGGCCTGCTGCCACGCGCTGAAAGAAGTGCCCGAGGTCAACGCCGAGATCGACGGCACCGACATCGTCTACAAGAACTTCGTCCATATGGGCGTCGCGGCCGGCACGCCGCAGGGTCTCGTGGTTCCGGTCATCCGCGATGCCGACGCCATGAGCTTTGCCGAGATCGAAAAGGCGATTGCCGAAAAAGGCCGCCGCGCCCGCGACGGCAAGCTCAGCATGGCGGAAATGCAGGGCGGCACCTTCACCATCTCCAACGGCGGTGTCTACGGCTCGCTCATGTCCTCGCCGATCCTCAACCCGCCGCAATCGGGCATCCTTGGCATGCACAAGATCCAGGACCGCCCGATGGTCATCAACGGCGAGATCAAGATCTGCCCGATGATGTATCTGGCCCTCAGCTATGACCACCGCATCGTCGACGGCAAAGGCGCCGTGACCTTCCTCGTCCGCGTGAAAGAAGCGCTCGAGGATCCGCGTCGGTTGTTGATGGATCTGTAGTAACGGCGCGTGCAAGCACGCACCCTACGCCACTGTAGGGTGCGTGATCTCACGCACCAATGGTGCGAATATGACCCCCGAACTCACCGCCCTCACCCTCGCTGCCCTGCTGCAAGTGCTGCAATTCGCGGCCTACTCCATCACGGCGCAACTGCAGGTCGGCACGAAAAAGGCACTTGGCCCGCGTGACACACCAGTGCAACTGACGGGCAAGGCAGGCCGCCTGCAACGGGCGATGAACAACCATTTCGAAGGCCTGATCCTCTTCGGCATCGCTGTCATGGTAATCACCTATTCGGGTCAAGGCACCGGCATGACGGCGATTGCCTCGGCTCTCTATCTCGCAGCGCGGGTGCTTTACGTCCCGGCTTATGTTTTCGGCTGGGTGCCGTGGCGGTCACTGATCTGGGCGGTCGGGTTCTTCGCCACACTCTATCTGCTGATCTCGGCACTCTTGTAACTTCATCTTGCCCCTAAACTCCGGGGGTTTGGGGGCTGGCCCCCAATCGACAGACCAAAAAGGACACCGCAAAATGGCACAATACGACGTCATCGTTATCGGCTCTGGCCCCGGCGGCTATGTCGCCGCGATCCGCTGCGCGCAACTGGGCCTGAAAACCGCCTGCGTCGAAGGCCGCGAGACATTGGGCGGCACCTGCCTGAACGTGGGCTGTATCCCCTCGAAAGCGCTGCTGCATGCCAGCCACCAGCTTCACGAGGCGGAACACAACTTTGCCAAGATGGGTCTCAAAGGAAAAACCCCCTCGGTCGATTGGAAACAAATGCTGTCCTACAAGGATGACGTGATCGGCCAGAACACCAAGGGCATCGAGTTCCTGTTCAAGAAGAACAAGATCGACTGGCTCAAAGGCTGGGGTTCGATCCCCGAAGCGGGCAAGGTCAAAGTCGGTGATGACGTGCATGAGGCGAAGAACATCATCATCGCGTCAGGCTCCGAAGCGTCCTCCCTACCGGGTATCGAGATCGACGAGAAGGTTGTCGTGACCTCCACCGGCGCGCTGGAACTGCCGAAGATCCCGAAAAAGATGATTGTGATCGGCGCCGGTGTGATCGGCCTGGAACTGGGCTCGGTCTACAGCCGTCTGGGCACCGAGGTGCATGTGATCGAATTCCTCGACACGATCACCCCGGGCATGGACGGCGAGGTGCAGAAGACCTTCCAGAAACTGCTGCAGAAGCAGGGCCTGAAATTCACCCTTGGCGCGGCTGTGCAACAGGTGGACGCGTCCAAGTCCAAGGCCAAGGTCACGTACAAGCTGCGCAAGGATGACAGCGAACACGAGATGGACGCGGATGTGGTTCTGGTGGCGACCGGTCGCCGCCCCTATACGGACGGTCTGGGCCTTGATGCGCTGGGGATCGAGATGTCACAGCGCGGTCAGATCAAGACCGACGGCCACTGGCAGACCAATGTCAAAGGCATCTACGCCATCGGCGACTGCATCGACGGTCCGATGCTGGCGCACAAGGCCGAGGACGAAGGCATGGCCTGCGCCGAGGTGATCGCCGGAAAGGCGGGTCATGTGAATTACGGCGTTATTCCGGGTGTGATCTACACCCACCCCGAGGTGGCCAATGTCGGCCAGACCGAGGAACAGCTCAAGGAAGCGGGCCGCAACTACAAGGTCGGCAAGTTCAGCTTCATGGGAAATGGCCGCGCCAAGGCGAATTTCGCCGCTGATGGTTTCGTGAAAATTCTCGCTGACAAAGACACCGATCGTATTCTCGGCGCGCATATCATTGGCCCGATGGCGGGCGATCTCATTCACGAGATCTGTGTGGCGATGGAGTTCGGTGCCTCTGCCGAGGATCTGGCGCTGACCTGCCACGCGCACCCGACCTATTCCGAGGCGGTGCGCGAAGCAGCGCTGGCCTGCGGCGATGGTCCCATCCACATGTAAGCGCAACGATCGGGGTTGCCTCTCAGAAAGAGGCCCTCCCCAAGCAGCAAACCAAATTTCCTTGAACGTAGTTGTTCCTCGCTGAGCCACGGTCTTGCCAAATATGGCAAGGCCGTTGACTCGAATCCGCCAGTGGTAGAAAGTTTTACCCATCAAACAATTATAGATGGATAAAATGTCTGTTCCCGATTGCTTGAAACATCAATACGAACTCGGAAAATACTTCCTCTCTGGGTTTCCGGTTGCGATAGCCGAAAACCATACCCGCTCCCACGGGCGCATTCTTGCAGGTGCTTTGCTGAAGTCCGGTCGCGTCAAACAATTTTTCATTGAACTCGGCCCAGACAGCGACAAAGAGTGTGTGCAGGCATTCGGAACCTACATGAGTCCAGTAAACTCCGCTTTCGAGGCCATGGGTCAGGCCATAGCTTCAGGCCAACCCGCCGACGAGGACGAAATCGATACAATCGAGTCCGCCTTTGCCAAACTCATCTCGACCGATGCCCAGCCCACTCTGAAAGAACTTGCAAACACGGCATGGGAGCGGGAAGTGGAGGTGATTGCCGCAGATGTTAAGATCCGTCTGGGACATATGAGGATCCCTGAACGTGACGAAGCCACTGGTAAATGTATTTCACACTATGCGAAGAATTGGGGACAAGGAGCGCTATTGATGTGGGGCGCTAACCATTTCAAGAAGGGTGGAGAAGGCCTCCAGGACCAAGTAACGCTGCACAACAATATGAACCGTCCTTACCTAATTGATGTAAGCAATATGGTTGGTGACTTGTAAGAGCACATGCGGTTTTATGACAGAGCGTGTATCAGGCGCCCTATCACGCGGTCACAAAACCGCTTGATCATGGCTCTTCGAAGAGCCATTCCTATTTCTGAAAGAAGCGGCGCCGCCCTGGTGGGCTGACGTTCTTCCGAAATATCGGGGATCATCCCCCGGACCTGTGCCCGTCTCCGGGCCTTCGTGAAACCGGTTTCTCAAGGTCGGGGCGTCACCCCCAATTCGGAAAACCATCTTGTCTTTTGCGGAACAGGCGTCACCCCGTCCGCGCGTTGCGCAACGTGTGGGCAGACTGCAGTGCAATCCGTTAAGGTTTTGGAAAGCGACCGTACGGTCGTCCTACCACATACGCGGAACGGCGTTCACCTCGTAATTGGCGTCATACTCCGGTCCACCCATCGCACCATCGGTCATGTCGGCCAGGATCTCTCCCACCGTGGGCAGACCGTCAGGCACTGGCGCACCGTCCCACAAACCCGAGCGCATCAGCGCCTTGGCGCATTGCGTGTAAACCTCGGACACTTCCGTCACGATCACTGTGGCGGGCAGAATGTTCTTCTTCTCAAAAGACGCCCGCAGGTCTGGATCATCCGTGATCCACGCTTTGCCATTCACCCGTACCGTGGTCTTGGTGCCGGGGATCATGAACAAAAACGCGATGCGCGGATCCTCGACCAGATCGCGCAGCGCATCAAGCCGGTTGTTGCCGCGCCAGTCGGGCAGCAGGATCGTCTGCGCATCAACCACGCGCACCACAGGGTCCACATCCCCGCGCGGCGTGCCATGTATGCCACGCGTGCCAGCCGTCGAGATCACGCAGAAGCGCGCAGCCTCGATCCAGCGGCGATAGCTTGGGGTGAGATGGTCAGCGACCTTGCTCAATGAGGCAGGAACGGGCGCATCATAGAGCGCCTCAAGGTCGGCAATGTTCTCAATGCGGCGCATGAAAACCGGCCTCTTCGTTCAGTCGGTTGGACGCGGTCTCGATCCGCGTTTCAAGCAATTTCAGGAATTCGTCCCTTGCCATTCCCGGCTGGATTGGCTCCAGAAATTCAACAACCGCCGTGCCTTGCTTGCGGTAGATCCCGCGCTTGGGCCAGAAAAGCCCGACATTTGCCGCCACAGGCACACAGGGCTGACCCAATTGTTCGTAAAGCACCGCTGTGCCGATCTTGTAGGGCGCTTTGACCCCCGGCGCGATACGGGTGCCCTGAGGGTAGATGATCAACTGCCCTGGCGTCGCTTTGCCTTTGTGCACAGCCTCCACCATCTGCTTAATCGCAGCGGCCCGCTTGCCCCGGTCCACGGGAATACAGCCGATGCGCAACCCGTATTGACCGACGATCGGCGAATACATCAAGATGCGCTTCATGATGAACTTGCCGGCGGGGGTGGCCGAAAAAACCATGAACACATCCAGAAAGCTTTGGTGTTTCGACGCGACGATACATTCGTAGTCCGGCGGTGTGCCCCGGATCTCCATCCGAAGCCCGATCATGAACGGCGCGATCCATTGCACGAACCGGCATACGCTCATGCACGCCACCCGCGCGCCACGCTGAGACACCAGTGCCCACGGAAACAGCACGATGCCCACGACCGCAATCGACGCATAGACCATGACGATGTAGATCAACGACCTGACCCACTGAATTGCATATGCCATCACGCCAACTCCTCAAGAACGCGCCCTGCCGCATAGCGTGTGGCGAGGAAGGCCACCAGACCCGACAGCGGCGGAATGAGAACCACCCAGACCCAGCCAACGCCCTGAATGCTCAGATCGGTCAGAACCCCTGCTGTATCGCTGCCCGAGGGGACGAGGAACAGCGCGACAATCCCCAAGAGAGTGCCAAACGCAGCCCCGGTCAGGGCGCGCAACGCAAAGCGGCGTACAAAGGCGCTGGCAATATAGGTGTCGGTGGCACCGACAAGACGCAATACGGCAATCACCTGCGCATTCGCAGCAAGTGCTGCATTGGCGGCAAGTGTCACCATCGCAGCGGTCGCAGTCGCGATCAGCAGGATTGCAGCCCAGCCCAACAGCCGCAGACGCGCCGCCGCATCAATGAGGGGACGCCGCCACCGGGCGTGATCGTCAAGAACGGCGGCGGGCGCTTCGGCTGCGAGCCGCAAACGCAGCCCGGCTGCGTCATAGCCGTCATCAGTTTCCGTAATGTCGATCAACTGCGGCAAAGGCAGGTCATCAATCGGCAGATCGGCTCCGAACCAAGGCGCCAGCAACGCGCGTTGCTCCTCCAGCGAAAGGGCCCGCGCATCGACAATCCCCGGCGTGGTGCGCAGCACCCGCAGCGCGGCCTCTGTCTGGGTGGCGACCTCTCCGGCCGGTGCAGAGATACGTAGGGTAGACGACTGTGCCAACTCGTTGCCCCAGCGGTCCGCCACCCGGCCTGCTGCCAAAGACAGAGCCAGCGCGAACACTGCAAGGAAAGCCATTGCAAATGCGCTGAACAGGGTCAGTCGCGCTGTGAAACCCGTTGGCGGAACAACCCGGTCCGCCCGCTCGTCGAATTTGAGCATCCGACCGGTGTTGCGCAGATCAACGTTCATAGATCGGCCCCCGCCATCTGCAGGCGACGGTTGGAAATCCGCAGAACTCGGGTCTGCACCTGAGCCTTGGCGGCCCGAATCAGGCCAAGATCATGTGTCGCGACCAAGATTGTCTTGCCCATGCGGTTCAGTTCGACAAGCAAGGTCAGCAGGCGCTGCGACATCTCCCAGTCGATATTTCCCGTTGGTTCATCCGCAAGGATCACATCCGGCGACATGATCACCGCACGGGCCAGCGCCGCGCGCTGGCGTTCGCCCCCTGACAGCTCCGGCGGCAGCGCGCCAGCGCGTGATGTCAGCCCGACCCAGGCCAAAAGCTCTTTCAGATTGGCGTCGGATGCATTGGGGTCCTGCCCCGACACGGTCAGCGGCAGGGCAACATTTTCGGTCACCGGCAAGTGGTCAAGGAACTGGCAGTCCTGATGCACCACGCCGATCTTGCGGCGCAGAAGCGCCACGTCGTCCCGGCTGAGCCCACGCACGTCACGGTCGAACAGGCGTACATGCCCGCCAGTTGCCTGCAACGCGCCGTAGCACAGTTTCAGAAAGGTGGTTTTGCCCGAACCAGACGGCCCCGTGAGAAAGTGAAACGACCCCGGCGCGACACTCAGTGTCATGTCCGTCAACAATTCTCCGCCGCCATAACTGTAGGCCACATTTTCCAACTCGATCACAGCGGTCTTGTCCCTGACACTGGTTCGGCGTTGTTGTGCCTGAGCATCGTGAGGGTTTCAATGCGGTGGACGGGTCAGAATAGGCATTTACATGCGGATTGCCGCGCCTATGCTGCCGTTTCAACTAAGAGCACGTGGGACGGTCGCAAAATCCAAGGCCGTTCGAGTAGGGGCAACGGGCTAGATGCGACTGAAATGTCCAAGTTGCGGGGCACAATACGAAGTTCCCGATGATGTCATTCCCGAGGATGGCCGGGACGTTCAATGTTCCAATTGCGGGAACACATGGTTTCAAACCCATGACACCAGCGCGACGCCAGAAGCCGTGGCCGCTGCCGCCAGGGCTCCGAAAGAGGCGGTCTGGCATCCCGAAGTCGATGCGGATGTCGACGACCGGCCTTCAGTAAATCAAGAGGCTGCGCCGGGCACCAGCGCACCGCAAAGCCCGCCCAAGCGCCGCGAACTTGATCCGTCTGTTGCCGACATCCTTCGTGAAGAGGCCGAGCTTGAGGCACGCGCGCGTCGGGCAGAGACCAACGCTCTTGAAGAGCAACCCGACCTTGGACTGCAGGAACCTGAAGACGAGGCCGCCAAGCGGGCGCGTCAGGCGCAGGAGCGGATGCAGCGTTTGCGGGGCGAAGACCCGAATGCTGCGGCGGCCGCAGCCGCCGCATCGGCTGTCACTGAGCGCCCGAGATCGCGCCGCGACATGCTTCCCGATGTCGAAGAGATCAACCAAACCCTGCGCGCCTCTACCGAACGTCGCGAGGTGCGCTCGGTCCAAGCCGATCTTGAAGACGATGACGAAACCTCGGGTGGTTTTGGCCGTGGTTTCCTTTACACCATCCTGTTTTTCGTCGTCGGCACTGTGCTGTACGTCTACGCACCGCAACTGGCAGAGGCCGTGCCGCAGACGAAAGCGCCGCTAGAGTCCTATGTGACGATGGTGGACCAGGTTCGGGTCTGGCTTAACGCTCAGGTTGAAAACCTTACCGGAATGGTCAGTGGCGCTTCGGCCAATCCGCCCGCCGGAGATGGCAGCTAGACGCTGAAACATACGGCAGTCCGGCGGAACTGGCCCGATATTTGGACTTATATTTGCCGCATGTCTGGCCCTAACGCCGTGACCGTGATCTGATCAAGATACACGCGCCGGAGGGCCTGCAGGCATCTGGCTCATTGTGATTCTCAAACGGAGGTGACGACCATGGACGGTACATTGTCCCAAAACGATCTTTCCCACGTGGTCGAAGCCGATCGCGCCCATGTGTGGCACCACCTGATCCAGCATAAGCCCTTCGAGACGAACGATCCCCGGATCATCGTCGAAGGCAAAGGCATGCGCGTCTGGGACCAGAAGGGCAAAGAGCATCTTGATGCGGTGTCCGGCGGTGTCTGGACGGTGAACGTGGGTTACGGCCGCGAAAGCATTGCCAAAGCGGTCTATGACCAGTTGCTGAAACTGAACTATTTTGCCGGTTCCGCCGGGTCTATCCCCGGTGCGCTGTTTTCGGAAAAGCTGATCTCCAAGATGCCGGGCATGACCCGTGTTTACTACACGAACTCGGGGTCCGAGGCGAATGAGAAAGCCTTCAAGATGGTCCGCCAGATCGCGCACAAGCGCTATGGCGGGCAGAAGCACAAGATCCTCTACCGCGACCGCGATTATCACGGCACCACCATCGGCTGTCTGTCGGCCGGCGGGCAAGACGAGCGCAATGCGCAGTACGGGCCGTTCACGCCCGGTTTCGTGCGCGTGCCGCATTGCCTTGAATATCGGGCGGGCGATCAGGGCGCCCCGACCGAGAATTACGGCGAATGGGCAGCGGATCAGATCGAACAGGTGATCCTTCGCGAAGGCCCGGACACCGTGGGCGCGCTCTGCCTTGAGCCGGTCACCGCAGGCGGCGGCGTCATCACACCGCCGCAGGGCTATTGGGACCGCGTGCAGGAGCTCTGCCGCAAGTACGATATCCTGCTGCATATTGACGAAGTGGTGTGCGGCGTGGGCCGCACCGGCAAGTGGTTCGGCTACCAGCAATACGGCGTGCAGCCCGACATGGTGACGATGGCCAAGGGTGTTGCGTCGGGCTATGCCGCGATTGCCTGCCTTGTGACCACCGAGGACGTGTTCTCGATGTTCAAGGACAATGCCGACG
>JAUIIR010000164.1 GCA_030431485.1 Alphaproteobacteria bacterium | reverse complement strand
AAGCGCGTGGTCGATGCCGTTGCCGGACATGATCAGGATCGGCGTGTCCGCGCCCATTCCGCGCGCCAGAAGCGATTGTGCCAGGTTGCGGACCTTTTGCAGGGTGGTGGCATAGCTTTCCTTGCGCCAGCCTGCACCGCTGCGTTCGGCAAGAAACACACTGTCCGGGGTTTCCCCGGCCCACCGGTGCAGCCAGTCGCTGGTCTTGTCTGCAACCGGACCAAGCGGATAGTTGGATCTGAGCAGGATCGTCCCGTCTTCGCGGTCTTCGCGCGCGACGGAATGGGCGACAAACTCGGACGTTCGCTTCATGGCTCAGCTTCTCTTCTGGTTCTGCTCAATGCGTTTCAGGGTGGCAAAGACCGTTTCGCGTGTGTCCTCGGGGATGCCTTGCAAAAGCGCCGCCTCGTGTGCGGTCACGGCAGCGACAGCCTTGTCGTAAAGCCTCCGCCCCGCCAGCGTGACCTTCAGCGCATAGGCCCGGCGGTCGGTCGGCACCCGTTCGCGGACGATCAGTTCGCGGCCCTCAAGTTCATCTATGATGACGACCAGGTTTGGGCGTTCGATGTCCATCGCGGCGGCCAGTTGCGACTGGCGCAATCCGGGGTTGTCGACGATCAGGACAAGGGCTGTATAGGTCAACATGCGCAGGTCCATCGGCTTCAGGGCCAAGGACAGGTCGGATTGCACCACGTTGAACGCGCGCTTCATATTGTAGCCAATAAAAGCGCGCAGCGTGGCATCGCTTACCCGGCTTTGGGTCGCGGGTGCGTCGGACTTTGGGTCGGTCTTCTTCATGATCTCACCTGAACACCGGTGCGCGTTTTTCCAGGAAAGCGCGCAGGCCTTCTTCTGCATCGGGTGTCGTCTGGGACAGGGCGGCGGCCAGGGATTCGGTGAACAGGCCGTCGGATTGCGACATGTTATTGATGCGGGCGATGGACTGGACCATCAGATAGTTGGACAAGGGCGCGTTGCGCGCGATCTTTTCGGCCAGTTTGCGGGCCAGCGGCATGGCCTCGCTTTCGGCAACGGAATAATGCGCCAGACCAAGCGACACACCTTCGTCGGCGTTGTATTTGCGCCCGGTCAACATCATCTCGGTCATCCGGTCAGCCCCAAGCAGGCGACCGACGCGGGCGGTTGCACCGCCGCCGACAAAGATGCCGCGACGCCCTTCCGGCAGTTGGAAGATGGTCGACGGTTCGGCGATGCGGACATGGGTGGATGCGGCCAGTTCCAGACCGCCCCCGATCACCGCGCCGAACATGGCCGAAACCGTGATCAGCCCGCCGAACTGCACCTTCTCCATGATCCGGTGCCAACTGCGCGAGTGATACAGGTTTTCTTCGGCCGAGCGGTGGACATGTTCCGACAGATCGAGGCCCGAGCAATAATGCCCTTCGGTGCCCGTCAGGATCACGACCCGCACATCCGCGGGCGGCGCGGAATAGAAGCTGTCCAATGCCTCCAGCAATTCCTCGCACATCGCGTTACGCTTGCCGGGGCGGTTCATGGTCAGTGTGGCAATGGCGCCATCGGTCTCGACGTTCAGAATGGTCATCTGGGGTTTCCTTATCGTCTTGGCAGGCGGACAGCGCCGTCAAGCCGGATGGTCGTTCCGTTCAGGTAGGGGTTTTGCGCGATCTGCGATGCCATGAGGGCAAA
>JAUIIR010000024.1 GCA_030431485.1 Alphaproteobacteria bacterium | reverse complement strand
GCTTCGACAAGAACACGGATATCGGTTCCTGCAAAGTATGTAACGATTTGGTCCGCTTTGTAATGTGCATTCACAACAATCTGTTTTGGGGCGAAGTCGCGCACGATGGTCATCGCATGCTCGATCAAGGGTTTTCCCGCGACCTTGACCAGCGGTTTTGGCCGGTCTTTGGTCAAGTCCCCCATTCGCGTGCCAAAACCGGCTGCAAAAAGCATCACAGGTTCATTCATGAAGCCATCAACGCTCTCAGCTTTTCAGGAGTTGGCGTCGGAAAAACACGTCTGACCAGAGGTTCCAATGGTTGAGCTGCCGGATGGGACAGGCTCTTTTCAATATGCCGCCAGACACGCGGGATCAGAGACAGATAGCCTGGTTTGCCGCGCTCTTTTGCCAGGCGAGCAAAGATACCGAGTATGCGCAGGTTTCGCTGCAGGCCAAGCAGGTGGAAGATGGGCATGACCGTGCTTTCCTGTTGTCCGGTTGAGACGAGATAGTGGCGAATAGTGGACAATTGGCACGTGTCGGTCACGTCCCGTCGTGCGTCCTGTAGAAGCGAGACCAGATCGTAGACCGGCGGTCCGGCCACGGCGTCCTGGAAATCGAGCAGCCCCACGCGTCGCGTACCTTCGCGTTCTGGCAGCCAGATCATGTTTTCGGCGTGAAAGTCTCGCAAGACCAAGACGGATTTGGTCGGCAGACTCTGATGCAAAAGGTCGGACAAACAGGTGATGATGTCCGATGTGGATTGGTTCGGTTCAACCTGCAGCATCGGGAGGTACTTCGTGAAGGCGGGCTCAACCATGTTCGCCAAAACGTCTGGGGTTGCAACCGCAAGCATTTCCGGAATGGCCTGAGTTTCCAGGTGGCACAATACGTCTGTTGCGGCTTGGTAGAGCCTGAATTCCATGTCCGGTTCAGTTTCAACCACTCTCGCGAATTGTGCGTCGCCAAAGTCTTCCAGCAGCATAAGGTCGTCTGTCCGCGCGTAGATGACTGGTGCGGACAGTTCCAGATGTGCCAGATGCTCTGACAGCACCGCGAACAGCGATGTGTCTCCGTCCGGATCGATCATCAGAATGGCCTGTTTTGAGCCCAGATAGAGCCTGATATAACGCCGAGACGACGCATCCCCCGCCAATAGTTCCTGTCGTGCGGGCCCCCAGCCATTGCTTGTGAGAAATCGCTCAATCTTCATGCCAGAGCCGCACCGACGCGTTTGGCCCATCTCGGGTCTTGCCACTCAAAGGTTATGTTCCGCGTATCGCTTTTTTCCGGATCGCCCAGCCGGACAATCAGAGCGTCGGCAGGTGCGAGATCGTCCAAACGATCTGGCCATTCGATAATGCAGATGGCGGTTTCGAACGCGTCAAGCAAACCCAATTCGACAACCTGATCAGGATCGCTCAAGCGATACAGGTCAGCATGCCAAAGCTCGCACTGTGGCAGGTCATAGACCTGAACCAGAGTAAATGTCGGAGACGGAACGTCTTCTGGCTCGGCAAGCCGCGACTGTATGAGGGCGCGCGCGAAATGACTTTTGCCCGCACCAATGCCCCCCTCCATCAACAACGTGTCTCCCGCGCGGAGACTGGCACCAAGCCGAATAGCAAGCTGCGCGGTTTCATCAGGAGAGGTCGAGGTGAAGGCCGCGCTGTTTGTGCTCATGCAGGGATGTTTACCTGCCTTGGTCGTGGCTGCAAGATTTGAAACAGTCTCTTAAGCGGAAACGATTTGAAGGCGGTCGTTTTCGGTCTGCGACCCAGGTTGATGCGGACGGTGGCAGAAGCGGATCAGGGTTGCACCATGGCTGATTGGGTCAATGCGGCAGATCACTTCACGCCCATCTTTGCTGCGAAGCTCTGTATCCCAACTGACGCGTTCCGTCGTTCGGGTGACATAATCGCGCAGCTCCGGCCAGAGTGGGCTGGGGTGAAACGCTGTCTTCCAAGATTGCGTGGCGTCCACGATTGATGTTTCGGCGACGCAGGCATCGGGCTCGACGTTCCACTGTTCGGCATATGTCGCGTTGCATAGGGTCAGGCTGCCCTGCTGGTTAAAGACGGCAATGGCGTCATTCAGCGTGTCGATCACGGATTGCATGGTATCAAGCTCAGTCCGGAATCCACGCGTCAACGACACTTCCGCTGTTATGTCGTTGAACAGGAAAGCAATGGCTCCATCAGGATAGGGCTGACCGGTAATGTCGAAGATTTGCCCGGTTGAAAGTGTCCAGGTTTCGCGAAACCTGTCATCACTCGCCGCTGCGACGAGCTTTGCCATGCCCTCACGCCAATCATCGTAGTTCTTTGGTTCAGGCATGAAGCGGGAGTCGCGCAACTTGTCGAAGAATTCGAACATCGCGGGCCGGGCGCTTAAGAATTCGATCGGCACGTCGCTCAAATCGATGAGCGCCGGATTGAATAGTGCCAATCGCCGATCTCGATCAAAAATCGCCAGTCCTGTGGTGAGGTTCGCAAAGGTCTTTGAGAGAGTCTGAACAAAGTTCCGCTGTGCCGCCTCAGCACGGATCATGGCATCAATGCCTGCCGCAAAGTAGAAGCGTCCGGTCTCTGTTTTTCGGGTGGTCACTTCGATCCAGCGATCCTGCCGCGAGTTCAAACGCTGTGCAGCAAGCTCGATCCGTTTTGGTCGTTCGGTTTCATGCGCGCTCAGGTGGTGATCCAAATGTTCTGAAAATGACCGCGCGCCGCCATAGGCGTCTGCGTATGTCAAAAAGGCGTCGTTTCCCCACAGGAACTCACCTTCGGCTGACACACTCCAAACCAGATAGGGCGCAACCGCAATTGCCGCGTGCGTTCGTTCGGCCAAAGCCTGTTCCATATGGACCGACAGCCAGTCTGTAGCAGACTCTTCGGATGTAAAAATCGTAACGCGGATCACGTCGCCAGTCCGCTTAAGCGTCAGCCTGTCGTGTTTTTTAGAGGTTCCAGGCTCTATGTCCGGTGTCGTAGGCCAATTGGGGAAAATCGGGCGAAAGACCTCTCGAACGTGATCCCAATTCGGCGCCTCTACACCTTGGGGCAAAAGCGCCCAAACGCGGTCATCTGCGTCTATCAGCGTTTTCTTGTGAAAGAGCAGAGTGACTTTGGGCGTGTTCTTTCGTTCTTTCTGGAGGCCAAGGCTTCTGCTGGCTCGCCAAAACACACGCGCCGCCAAAGTAATGCAAACGAGGCTCAGAAGAGTTCCTGCAAGTAAAATGCTGTCCATATTGTGACCCCAAACGCGTTGAACCTCTATTCAGGGGTCGGATGGTTAATGGTTGGTTAAATCTGAAGCAGAGATCAAACCCCGAAGGCGGGATTTTCCCCAATGCCCTCGCCTTTCGGCAAAGTTGGCGGAACGATGACCTCGCGCGGCCAGACCACTTCGACAACTGCACCACGCTGGCGCGAGGAGCTGGTTGACACGCGGTCTGCGCCGTTGGCGAAACTCAACTCAGCACCAGAGCGCTGCAGAAGGGTTTTTGCGATGAAAAGACCCAAACCCATGCCTTCGTATTCTGGTCGCGCCTTTCGATCACGTTCGGTCCTTCGATTTCGGACAAAAGGGTCGCCAATACGTCCGAGCATATTTGTGGGGTATCCAGGTCCATCATCCATGATGCGCACTGAAATGGTCTTGTCTGACCAGCGCGCTTCAATCCAGACTGTCGCGCGAGCGAAATCCACAGCGTTTTGAATGAGATTGCGCAAGCCGTGAATGACTTCGGGTCGGCGCAGCGTCAAAGGTGGATCGAAGTCACCTTCATCGAGACTTTGCGCATCAATCAGAACGTCTTTCCCACGTTTCAAATGTGGCTCTGCCGCTTCTCGGACAACTTCTGCCAAAGGTGCGGATCTGATCTGTAGGTCTTCTTTTCCGGCGCGGCCCATAGACTGAAGGATATCCCGGCACCGGTCCGCCTGATCCCGGATCAGGCGAGCGTCGTCCTGAAGCTCGGGTTGGTCTTCCAGGTCTTCGATCAATTCGGCACTGGTGAGCTTGATGGTGGCCAAAGGCGTGCCCAGCTCGTGTGCTGCGGCTGCAACCACACCACCCAGGTTGTTGAGCATCTGGGTCCGGCTCAGAGCCATTTGCGTGGCGACCACCGCATCGCTCATGGAGTTCATTTCTTCTGTGATTTGCCGGGCGTAAAGCGACAAAAACACAACAGCGATAGTGATAGCTGTCCATTGACCAAAAACAAACACATCCGCGATGCGCATGATGAAGCCCTGTTCGGTACGTAGGGGAAGGTGGAAAAAAACCATCAATGTCACCAGTGTGAGGGCTGTGGCGCCTATGATGATGGTCGACCGCAAGGTCATGATCGTCGCAGAGACGATCACAGGGCCAAGGATCAAGATCGTAAATGGGTTGTGCAACCCGCCGGTGAGATAGATCAGGAAACACAGCTGCAACAGGTCGAACAGGACCATGAGAAAGTTCTCGGCCTCGTTCAAACGTTTGTTTTCCGGGAAGACGAAGATAGCGATCAGGTTGCCGACGATGGACACACCAACTGCAAGGTAACACAGGCCCAGCTCCAGCTGGAGGTTGTACAGTTCCTGCGCGAGCGTGATCGCGGCAAGTTGTCCGGCAATGGCACACCAGCGTAGCCATATCATTGTGCGCAGCCGGATAAAGCTGCCGCGCTGTCTTTCTTGAAGAAGTCCGAATTCGGATTGAGTCATCTGCGCCCTTTCGCCTCTTGCCCCGGATTTCAAAATCCTTACCTCGGCAGTGACGGAGCATAAGCAAGGCAAATCTGATGAGAAGGCCTTTGTTGGTGCACAAGCGAAGGAGTTCATATGGTACGTTTGGCAGCAATTTCAGCCGGTGTGGCCATCGTCGCTTTGGTTGGCGGCATCTGGTATGCAAGCGCGCCTTCAGGCGGTGACGATAAGTTCGCTTCTTGCCGCAACACTCAGGTTGCTGGCGGCGCGGATACGATCGGGGGACCGTTCACCCTGGTGAATTCAGCAGGCGAGACGGTTACCGACCAAGATGTGATCACAAAGCCTTCGCTGATCTATTTTGGATACACTTTCTGTCCCGATGTCTGTCCGCTCGATACCGTTCGAAACGCCGAGGCGGTCGATATCCTGAAAGAGCAGGGGCATGATGTGACACCGATCTTTATCTCGATTGATCCAAAGCGAGATACTCCGGACGTCGTAGGAGACTTCGCGGCCAATCTGCATGAGGACATGATCGGGCTGACCGGCTCGGAAGAGCAGGTACAGGCCGCGAGTCAAGCCTACAGAACCTATTTCCGTGCGCAGCCGGGTGACGATGAATACTACCTCGTCGATCACTCGACATTCACATATCTCGTTTTGCCAGAAGAAGGGTTCCTTGAATTCTTCCGTCGCGAATTGTCGCCGGCGGACGTCGCAGAGCGGACATCCTGCTTTCTTGACGTTGCCGACTAGAGAGGCATTTGTGCGTTGATGTTGGAAAATTCGCCGGTAATACTGGCGGATAACGCAAACGCGACGGGAGGGAACCACGGTGAGCGAGCGTAACATTGACGATCTTGGCGACGACAAGAGCCTGCTTCTTGTGGACGACGACGAGCCGTTTCTGCGCAGGCTTGCCAAGGCGATGGAGAAGCGTGGCTTCGAAGTTGAGACAGCGCAATCCGTCACCGCAGGCTCTGCCATCGCCACAGCGCGCCCTCCGGCCTATGCAGTTGTCGACCTTCGACTGGAGGATGGAAATGGGCTCGACGTTGTAGAAGTGATCCGTGAAAAGCGTCCGGACAGCCGTGTGGTAGTTCTAACTGGCTACGGCGCGATTGCGACGGCTGTTGCTGCGGTCAAGATCGGGGCGACGGATTACCTGTCGAAACCGGCAGATGCGACTGATATCACAAATGCACTTCTTGCCAAAGGCGATGATCTTCCGCCGCCACCGGAGAACCCGATGAGCGCAGATCGCGTGCGCTGGGAGCATATTCAGCGCGTCTACGAGCTTTGTGATCGCAACGTGTCAGAGACAGCCCGTCGGCTGAACATGCATCGCCGGACGCTGCAGCGGATCCTCGCAAAACGGTCGCCTCGCTAACGCAAAACGATCCTTTCAGGTCAGATCGTAGCGTTTGCTGAATTTATCCACGATCAGGCCGTCGCCCAACCTTTGATTGGTATGATGCGCATAGTCTTCAAATCCGCGGCTTTGATAATAAGCCAGTCCGCCTGCATTATCGGCGCGGATCGTTGCATTGATCCAAGCATAGCCAAGCTCTATTGCGGCCTTCTTTGACCGTTCAAACAGGCTTGATCCAACGCCTAGCCCTGTTGTCCCGACACGTACAAAACTCGCAATATCGCAGGCCTCTGGTGGTAGATCGGGATGTGGTTCGAGGAATTGAAATCCGATGATAATCCCGGTTTCGTCCTCAGCAACGTGCCACGCAGATCGTTCCGGATAACGGTGCATCCATTCCAGAATTGTCTCCTTTGAGACAGGTTCCGTGTGCGCGGTTGTCCCGCCTTTTTGGATGATAGCATCCAAGAGTTCCGCCATTTGTCTTGCATCGAGAATTCCAGCACGGCGAATTGTGATCACACCATCTCTCCGATCAGCACGGCGTGTCGTTCGGTAAACTCGTTGCGCACTTCGACCGGGGCGCGCAGCACAATCGCGAGGTCCGAGATCAAATCAAGATCTGGTGCTCCGAAGAATCGATCTGCTTCCGTCCGCGAAAAACCCGCGATTTGGGTCGCTTCCATCCATGCGCTGATCCGGTCCGCTTTCTTGATCAGTTTCTTGAGCTTTGCTGGCGTCACGGCGGGAAGTCCGAACCGAATGTGAATCGCAGCAGTCAATCGTTCGTCCAGAGCTCCATAGCCGGGGCCCACCGCCGATTTCACAGGCGAAATCATGTCGCCGATGACATATTCCGGCGCATCATGCAGAAGTGCTGTCAGGCGCTCGGCAGCAGTTGCCCTGGGACAGAGGCGCGAGAACAGCGTTTCGACCAGAAGCGAATGTTCAGCCACCGAATAGGCATAGTCCCCAAATGTTTGTCCGTTCCATCGCGCAACAAACGCCAACCCGTGAGCAATGTCTTCGATTTCGATATCAACCGGGGTCGGATCGAGAAGGTCAAGCCTGCGTCCCGATAGCATCCGTTGCCAGGCTCTAGGTGGTTTTGCCATGCTGTGCCTCTTTTTCAACGTGCGTAAAACGGCACCCCAGCGTTGTAAACCACGCCGCATTGCCGGAGCGTTGACCCCGTGCTAACTGCCGTCTCAATCAAGTAGGACATGTGGAGTGCCGGGAATGGCCAAGGATTATATCGTCAAGGACATCGCGCTGGCTGGGTTTGGCCGCAAAGAGCTGGACATCGCTGAAACCGAGATGCCCGGACTGATGGCGCTGCGCGAGGAATATGGGGCAGAGAAACCGCTGACCGGAGCGCGGATCGTCGGGTCCTTGCATATGACGATTCAGACCGCGGTTCTCATCGAAACACTGGTCGCGCTGGGCGCCGATGTGCGCTGGGCGTCGTGCAATATCTTCTCGACCCAGGATCACGCGGCTGCGGCGATTGCCGAAGCCGGCGTTCCTGTTTTCGCAATCAAGGGCCAGACGCTGGAAGAGCATTGGGATTACCTAGACAAATCCTTCATGTTCCCCGAAGGCGCAAATATGATCCTTGATGATGGTGGCGATGCGACGCTTTATGTTCTGCTAGGTGCGCGCGCGGAAGCGGGTGAGGACATCATTCCTGTACCCCAATCCGAAGAAGAAGCGGTGATCAAGGCGCAAATCAAGAAGCGCATGGAGCAAAGCCCGGGTTGGTTCACCAAGACCCGCGACGCGATCAAAGGCGTGTCTGAAGAAACAACAACGGGCGTCAATCGCCTTTATCAGCTTATGCGTGAAGGCCAACTGCCGTTCCCGGCGATCAACGTGAACGACAGCGTCACCAAGTCGAAATTCGACAACAAGTACGGCTGCAAGGAATCGCTCGTCGACGGTATTCGTCGTGCGACGGACACGATGATGGCGGGCAAGGTCGCTGTCGTTTGCGGGTACGGCGATGTGGGCAAAGGCTCTGCCGCCTCGCTTGCCGGTGCTGGTGCCCGCGTGAAGGTGACCGAAGCCGATCCCATTTGCGCGCTTCAGGCGGCAATGGATGGCTTCGAGGTTGTTTTGCTGGAAGACGTCGTCGACAGCGCCGACATCTTTATCACAACCACCGGCAACAAGGACGTGATCCGCATCGAGCATATGCGCGAGATGAAGGACATGGCGATTGTCGGGAACATTGGTCACTTTGACAACGAAATCCAGGTTGCAAACCTGCGCAATCACAAATGGACCAACATCAAGGAACAGGTGGACATGATCGAAATGCCTTCGGGCAACCGGATCATCCTGCTTTCCGAAGGTCGTCTGCTGAACCTTGGCAATGCCACCGGCCATCCCTCTTTCGTGATGTCCGCATCTTTCACCAATCAGGTGCTCGCCCAAATCGAGTTGTGGAAGAACGGCGCGAACTACGAGAACAAGGTCTACATCCTGCCCAAGCATCTGGATGAAAAAGTCGCCCGCCTGCACTTGGGCCGGATCGGTGTCAAGCTAACCCAACTGTCACCCGAGCAGGCCGCCTATATCGGGGTCACCCCGGATGGCCCCTTCAAGCCCGAGCATTACCGGTATTGAGCATGCTTTGGGCGGCAACCCGCCCAATGTTTTGAAGAGGCTCCACGCAAGTGCGTGGAGCCTTTTTTGTTGCAAGCCAATCGCTTGCCTGACCCATGCCCTTTCTTGAAGACTCACGACCTGGTTCGATAGGCGAAGCTGGAACATTGGCTCTGTCGAGAATCGCTGACCTGTGGTCTTATATAATCTTATTTTTCATATGTATTTTCAGGCACGTCATGGGCAATTATCGAGATCATCCTGCAATCAAGGAAGTGCGTAAAGCCAACTTTCCCCAGTTCAAACCGGAGCTTTGGTGTTCGGAGTTCGTCGAAACCTGTCATGCCATGCCGGTTCGGTTGCCGAATGGCGGAAGAAAGAATGTTGCTATAACGCGCTACAAATCTGGGACAGGCGGTGGTGCCTATAAACGGGCGGGAACACTCCGCAGTCTGCTTCGGAATAGTTCTGCGATCGAAGACGGCTCAGATGCAAAGAAATGGTTGGACGTGTCAAAGCATCGGGTACGGATGGCATATTGTGGACACGCCACGCTGGAAGAGATTTCACTGCTTTGCGAACTTGCGCTGAAGGCGGGCGCAGTATCACCGGATCGACTGCAGGAATGGATCAGTCAAGACCAGGAAATCGGTTTTGATTGCAATGGATTCACAAACGCCTACTACACCGCCATTGGCTGCTTCCTTGAAAAGCCAATCCACTATCACAACAAATACAAACAGATTGCTGGTGTCGCTCTCGACTGGCACGATATCAATTATGATAGTGCCGCGATTTGGGCGCGCCCCAAGCCGCAGAAGTCAGGTGAAAAGGCGTCCAAGACAACATGGCAAGTGATCCCGAATGGGCAAAAAGGTCCTGATCACCATGCCCATATCGGAGTGATCAACCACGTTCGAAATGATTCTGTCGTCATCTGCCAGCATGGTTCAAATGTCGGGCCGAGGACGTCAAAATATAAGATCGTTGCGCAACCAAAGAGTCGGAAAAGGGGTCAGGAGGTTTGGTATCTGCTTGAGGAAGGCAAACAGAAGGCGCAAACTCTTATCCTTACAAAATCAATGCCGACCTACGTGGCTGGTGAATGATCGTTTGGTCCGAGTTGTTCTGAAAAATGTGTGATCCAGAGGTGGAAAGGCCCAGATTTCATGCTGGGCCTTTAGCTTCATGCCTCTGCCGGTATCCGCAGAACCTGACCAGGATAGATCTTGTCCGGGTGGCCCAGCATCGGGCGATTGGCCTCAAAGATCGCGTTGTACTTTGATCCGTTGCCAAGGGTCTTTTCCGCGATCGCCCACAAGGTGTCGCCATTGACAACCGTGTGGAACACGGGCTCGTCAGATGTGTCGGCCTCAACCGAGGAGACACCTTCGACATTGCCAACAGCCAGGATGACCTTCTCACGTTCTTCCTGGCTCATGCCGCCGCCGGAGACGACAACCTTGTCTCCTTCAACTTTGATTTCTGCGCCTTTGGTGTCGAGGCCCAGATCCGCAACCTCTTTTTCAAGGACAGCGGCCGTTGGCACTTCGTCGCCCCCCATCAATTTGCGGCCTGCTGTTTTCACAAAATTCCAAAGTCCCATCAAAACCTCCATTACTGTCTATGCCAAAGAGCATGGCGTGACTTTCCCGCCAGCACCACGGGGAAATAGCGCGTACACGACGCAAAAGCGTATTTTTCGTTGCTCCGTGCAGGGCTTTTTGCCACCTTCGATTGTGTTGGGGGCCGATGCTCCGGGGATAGAAGACTTCACAGGGAGACAGTAATGGGCAAACGAGACGATTTAATCGCTCAGTATGCGGATGATCTGAAGAACAAGTGCGGCATGACGCCAGACATGGATTTGCTGACCAAGGTGACGATCGGTTGCGGTCCCGCGATCTACAATGCGGATGCGTCAACGGTTGCAGGCTCACAGCCGTCCGAACTTGAGACCGTCAAGAACAATTTTCTCATCAAGAAGCTTGGTCTGAAAGATGGGCCGGAATTGATGGACGCGATCAATTCCGTGATCGAAACCTACGGAAAGTCAGAGCGGAACAAGTATCGCGCTGTCGTCTATTACATGCTCACCAAGCATTTCGGGAAAGAGTCGGTTTACGGCTGAGCACGTGTTGCACCTTTCCTAAGCTCGGGCGCTCCTATAGGTGCGCCCGTTTTAGTTTATTTGTGCTAATTGCTGTGGACTTGATGTTTGGGATATATTGCAGGCTGAGATAGATTGTCTGTGACGGTCAGGATGACCGAAACCAAATTCAGTTGACGCGCGTGGTGATTTGGGAGCGCGGGGACGGAGGGTTTCGGTACTGGCCGGGCCCTCCGTTTGATTTCAGAACGACGCGATCACAGCACCAATCACTGCTGATCCGAAAGTGGCATAGCCTCCATCAATCAGAGTCAATTTGAAAGGTCTTCCCGCAAAGCCATAGTTGGTGGCCAGCCAAGGGGCAGCGAAACAGGCACCGATCCCCAAGCCGGACATGAACCCTTTGCCAACGGTCACAATATCCAGCATGTCGAACGCGTAATACATCGTTGCGGCGACGACCATTGCCGAGACGATACTTATCACATAGGGCAACGGTTTTTTTTGATTAGCGGGCCGTCCGGAGTCATCGGTTGCAACGCCCGAAGCGGACATCCACGGCTTTGCAAAAATGCTATACCAGACCGCGCCAAACGCCCAGCCTGCAAGACCTGCAGCAATAATCGCGAGGAGAGGCATATCTGTTTCCCCTTTTGGGTCGAGCTATTCTGGCAGGCCTGCAAGGTCACAAATGATGCGCCATTCCGTTTCCGTAACCGGCTGTACGGATAGGCGGGAATTGTTCACCAGAACCATCGCGGAAAGTCGTTCGTCCGCCTTGATTTGATCAAGCGTCACATGGGCTTTCGCCGCATCCAATGCTTTGATGTCCACGCATTCCCAGCGGTCGTCATCGGTTGTGCTGTCGGGATGGGCTTCTGCAATCACCTCAACTGTGCCGACGATCGCTTTTTCGGACTGGGAGTGATAGAAAAAGCCGCGGTCGCCAAGAGCCATCTCACGCATGAAATTGCGAGCTTGATAGTTTCGGACACCGTCCCATTCCTCTCCTGCATCGCCCTTGGCGACCTGATCGTCCCAAGACCAAGTGGATGGCTCGGATTTGAACAGCCAGTATCTCATCCGCCGATCACGCGCTTCCAGGGGATAAGGTCAACGCTCTGGAAAAGTCCGGCCTTGGCGTACGGATCGTTGTTGGCCCAGTCTTGTGCTGCGGCTATATCGGCCACATCGAGGATGACGAGCGAGCCGATCATTTGCTCAGCGCCGTCCAGCAACGGGCCAGCCTGATTCACCACGCCGGTCTCGTCAATATACGCGAGATGGGCGTCCCGATTGGCTTTGCGGGTTTCCAAAGCGCCGGCTTTGTCGCGCGCGATCAGGGCAATGAGCATCTATTCCTCCTTTAATGGACGGGTCATCAGGTCTTCTATGGCATCCGCGACCGTGGTTGAACCCTCGACAAGTCGCGCGACCGTTGACGTGATCGGAAGGTCGAGATTTTTCTCACGGGCGATTTGTGACATGGCTTTCGCGGTGGCTGCACCTTCTACTGTGACGGCGGAGTCGAAAGAGGCTCCACGTCCCAGCGACAAGCCCAGTTGGTAATTGCGCGACAAGTCAGATGTGCAGGTCAGAGCAAGGTCTCCCAAACCGGACAGTCCTGCAAGAGTGTCGGTACGAGCGCCGAAAAACGATCCGATCCTTTGCATTTCTGCAAAGCCTCTTGTCATCGTTGCAGCCCGCGCACTGTCGCCCAATCCAGCCCCAATGACCGCACCGCACGCAATCGCCATCACGTTTTTCAACGCTCCGCCCAACTCGGCGCCGATGGTGTCAGTGGTGCGATACAGTCGGAGCGTCGGTGTCGTCAGCATGGCTTGCAGCGTTTCGCCGATGTCGCCATCGCTGCATGCCAGGGTCAGTGCGGTTGGGCGACCAAGTGCGATGTCAGCCGCAAAGCTTGGCCCTGTGAGGATCGCGGTTGTGGAGCCGGGGAGCACGTCATTCAGTACGCCCGTTGGTCCGAGGCCACTGCTCAGTTCGATGCCTTTGCTGCAGGCGACCAGCGGTGATTTGATGTCGCCAATCCCGGCCATGGCTGAGCGCACCTTTTGCAAGGGAACTGCAACAAGCAGGGCCTGCGTTCTGCAGACAGTGCCCAAGTCTTGGGTGACATGCAGGGCGTCTGGAAAAGCGGCGTTGGGAAGGTAGGCTTCGTTGGTACGCATTTGCGCCATTCTTGTCGCTTGATCTGAACTGCGACACCAGAGCAGAACGGATTGTCCTGTTTTTGCCAAGGCGATGGCCAAAGCCGTGCCAAATGCGCCGGCACCCATGACCCCGATCATGCTTTTGCGCCTTTCTTGCCGCTTCCCAGTGCTGCAGGTGCGCGTTTGTCCAAAGGCCAGCGCGGCCGCGCGGACAAGGTCAAATCATCTGCACCATCGGCCAAGAATTTCTCGGCCCCGGCAAACGCAATCATCGCAGCATTGTCCGTACACAGTGACAGCGGTGGCGCAACAAAAGGAATGTCTTGGGCATTCGCAAGCGTCTCAAGCGCAGTTCGCAGCTGTGTGTTTGCGGCCACTCCTCCCGCGACAGCAAAGCCGGTAATTCCATTACAGGCGTCCAGCGCCCGCCGCGATTTCTCAACAAGAACGTCTCGAACTGCCGCCTGAAAACCTGCACAGAGGTGATTGACGTCCGCGCGCCTCAGTCCGCCTTGTGACGTGACGAGTTGATCTCGTTGTCTGAGCAGAGCTGTTTTTAAGCCTGAGAATGACAGGTCACATCCGGGACGATCCAGAAGTGGACGGGGAAACGCAAATCGGGTTTCGTCACCTAAGGTCGCTGACTTTTCAACAGACGGGCCTCCTGGCTGGGAGAGACCTAGCAACCGCGCGGTCTTGTCAAACGCTTCGCCCGGTGCGTCGTCAATCGTACTTCCGAGGCGGGAAAAGTCTGTTGGACCGTTCACCTGCAGGAACTGGCAATGCCCGCCTGAGACGAGCAGGATAAGATATGGGTATGCGAGCCTATCCGTGAGCCTTGGGGTCAGCGCGTGTCCAGCAAGATGATTGACGCCAATCAATGGTTTTCCGGTTCCCGCACTCAGGCCCTTGGCCATCATCACCCCGGATAACACACCACCAATCAAGCCAGGGCCTGCGGTCACCGCAATCGCATCAATTTCCGACAGGTTTGTTCCGGCAGCCTGCAAAGCGTTTTCGATGCACAGATCGAGTTTTTCGGCATGCGCCCGCGCCGCAATTTCCGGCACGACACCGCCATAGGCCGCGTGCAGGTCAGTTTGATCTGCGACCACGGATGACAGAATTTCATGGCCGCGCACAACCGCAGCTGCTGTGTCGTCGCAGCTGCTTTCCAGCCCGAGAACAATGATGTCGTGGTCCATCAGACTTTCCGTTGCACCTCTACGGTCCAGCCGTTACCACCCCTGAGTGCTGCTCACAACAACACGGGATGTCATGGCTGGCTCACGTCCTATCTTGCTGCTGACGCGTCCAAGCGTTTCATCAGAGGCATTTTGGGCGGCTCTCCCACAGGAAGCGCGTGATGCTGTTGAATTATTGATCAATCCGTTGCTTTCGATCCGGGTTACCGGCCCTTTGCCAGAGCTTAAAGGTGTTGCCGGGTTGATCTTTACGTCTGCCAACGCGTTAGATGCCTACCGAGCGCTTGGGGGATTGCCGTTGCCAATACCTGCTATTGCGGTTGGAACGGGAACGGCAAAAGCCGTTCAGGCGTTCGGATTCGAGGTTCACGTTTCGGGAGGATCAGCGGACCACGTGGTTGAATATGTTGTGGAGCATGGCTTTCAGGGACCGCTTCTGCATCTCAGAGGTGCGGTTGCAATCGGGAGAATTGCCCAACGGCTTTCAGAAGCGGGCGTGGAAACCTCTGAAGCTGTTCTATATGAGCAAGATCTAAAGCCGTTTTCTTCACGCACGCGGGAGGCTTTGTCGCAAGACAGACCGACAATCGCACCGGTATTCTCTTCGAGAACGGCACAGCAACTGGTGCGCGAATCGGCCGGGATGGACAACATTCAGTTTGCCGCAATCAGCCAAGCTGTGGCCGAAGCATTGCCGGGGGGTGCGGCCCATAAAACGAGGATATCGCGTCGGCCCGACCGCGATGGAATGGCGGAGTTGGTGGCCGAAATGATCACAGACGCCGTCAGTCTTGAGCGGCGGCTGTGAGAGATGTAAGGTAAAGTTGACAATGCTGTCGCGCAAACTTGACAGATTCGAGGGAATATTCGGTGGCAAAACGTAAAAGCACGAGCAAGACCACAAAAGACCAGTCCGATCAAACGGTCGAAACGGAAGGCGCGGCAGAACAGAACGACGTGACTGACAAAACTTCGAACGATGCAGATACAGTCACTGAAGCTGTTGAAGCCGTTGAAGTTTATGCTCCGAAAGAGGAGTCCGAAGACGTCTCTCAACCTGGAACTGACGCCGACGCTTCCGACGAAACGGTCTTTGATGAAGCCATCGAGCAGCCCGAGCCGACTGAGGTGTCCGATGACACCACACCTGATGCTGATGGTGCCGCTAACGGCGAATCTCTGGACATTGAGGTCGACAAGAAGGCGGAACGCGTTGAGGAAAAAGATGACCATTTGACGGAAGACGAAGCCGAAGCGTTGATCGCAGAAGCTGAATCGGGTGAGCATCACGAGGCGCCGGATGCAGATATCGCGTCAGACGCGGACAACATCGAAAAAGATGAAGAGCCAGCCTCGGAGCCTGAAACGCTGCCGGTTGCGCCACAAGTCGTCAAGGAAACGACCATTGAGCGAAAAGGCGGTTTTGTACCGATGCTGCTTGGCGGTGTTGCCGCGGCGGTTCTGGGGTATGGGGTCGCTGCATATTCATCACAGGCTGTTTGGCCCTTTGCAGAAGCCGGAGATTCCGGGTTTGAAGACGAAATACGACAGGCCCTGACCACTCAGGACGGATCGCTGTCAGACCTCGGGACACGCATCGCCAGCCTCGAAAGCCAGGAAGCTCCCACTGTCGATCTAAGCCCGATTGAAGAGCGGTTGGCAGCGCTTGAGGCGGCAGGCGGTGAATTGACCTCGCGTCTTGATACGTTGGTAGGTCGTATCGACACATTGGAACGGCAGCCCATGGAATCCGCTGTGTCTGAAGAGGCAATTGCCGCATACGAACGTGCCCTCGCTGATCTGCAGGCCGAGATTGAAGCACAGCGTGCCGAGGTCGAACAGATGGCTCAGGAGGCTGTGGCCGCCGAAGCAAATGCTGAGGAAAAGGCCCAACTTGCGGCATCGCGTGCCGCTATGGCCGAGCTTTCAAATGCTATCGACAATGGATCGGTCTATTCGGACGCTCTGACTGCCTTGGCGTCGAACGGTGTGGACGTTCCTGAGGTTTTGGCTGCCCAAGCCGATACCGGTGTGCCGACCCAGGCAGAGCTGATCGCATCATTTCCGGAAGCGGCGCGCGATGCTTTGAGTGAAGCCAGAAAAGCCGATACAGAGGGCGCCGAAGGCGTGGGTCGCGTGGCAACGTTCTTTGCCAATCAACTTGGTGCCAGGTCGGTCGCCCCGCGAGAAGGGGATGATCCAGATGCAATCTTGTCACGCGCCGAGGCGGCTTTGCGCTCTGGTGTCCTTGAAACAGCTTTGTCCGAGATTGCCACATTGCCAGAGGTTGCTCAGACGGCTTTGTCTGATTGGCAGGCGCGCGCGCAAACACGCCTAGAGGCGAAATCAGCGGCTGACACGCTCGTCCAGCAGCTACTTCAGGAATAAGGGGGGGCGTCCGATGCTTTGGTCTCTTTTCAAGATCGTACTTTTTGTTGTCATCGTCGCTGCTCTCACGCTGGGCGCTGGCTTCCTCATGGAAAGCAATGGCGGCATCCAGATCACTGCGGGGGGCACCGAGTTTACGCTCGGGCCGCTTCAATCTGTGATCGCTGCACTGGTTGCCATTTTTGCGGTTTGGCTTTTTCTCAAGCTATTCGCTCTGCTTATTGCGACGTTGAAATTCATCAATGGCGATGAAACTGCCATTTCGCGGTACTTCGACCGTAACCGGGAGCGCAAGGGTTTTCAGGCTCTGAGCGAGGGTCTGATGGCGCTTGCCTCTGGGGAAGGTCGATTGGCGATGGCCAAGGCGACCAAGGCTGAAAAATACCTTCACAAACCAGAACTGACCGATTTGATCACGGCCCAAGCTGCCGAAATGACCGGGGATCGCAAGAAGGCGGAAGAGGTTTATAAGCGGCTGGTTCAAAACGAGACCACTCGCTTTGTCGGTGTTCGGGGTCTTATGAAGCAGAAGCTTGATGCGGGCGATACCGACACCGCGCTCAAACTTGCGGAACGTGCCTTTGCGATCAAGCCGAAGCATGAAGAAGTGCAAGATACATTGCTGCGCCTACAGGCCAAAAATGCCGATTGGAAGGGCGCGCGGCAAACGCTGAATGCCAAGCTCAAACATGGTGCTTTGCCTCGGGACGTTCACAAACGCCGGGATGCCGTGCTTGCTTTGTCGGAAGCAAAGGACGTTTTGGACGAAGGCAAAACAATCGAGGCGCAAGAGGCGTCTATCGCGGCCAACAAGTCGTCACCGGACCTGATCCCTGCAGCCGCCATGGCTGCGCGCAGTTACATCGCGCAAGGCCGGTCAAAATATGCGGTTCGTATCCTGAAAAAGGCGTGGCAGGTGCAACCGCATCCCGATTTGGCCTCTGCATTTGCTGAAATCGAACCAAATGAAACGCCGCAAGCAAGATTGCAGCGGTTCAAACAGCTGACATCCATGCATCCCGATCATCGTGAAACAAAGCTGTTGTTGGCCGAACTCAACCTTGCTGCCGAGGACTTTCCAGAGGCCCGTCGTTCGTTGGGGGATCTTGCAGAAACCGAGCCGGACACACGCGTGCTTGCCATCGCGGCAGCGATCGAACGCGGCGAAGGTGCGTCAGACGCCATCGTGCGCGGCTGGCTGGCGCGCGCACTGACAGCGCCGCGCGGACCGCAATGGGTCTGTGACAATTGCAAAACCATCCACACTGAATGGACGCCGGTCTGTAAAAACTGCGAAAGCTTCGACACTTTGAGCTGGACCACACCTCCGCAAAGCGAAACGGTGCTGCCAGCAGGCGCAGAAATGCTGCCGCTGATTGTCGGTTCGTTGGAGGACAAATCGACGTCGACAGAAGACGCCGAAGTTGTCGAAGACGAGCCAGAGTCCCCGGTTGTCGGAGATCAGGAAACACCTGAAGATACGACCACGGATGCAGCCACAGCGTCCACTGAATCGACGGCGCCTGAGAAGGTCAAATAACACTTTTCATGGCTCTCGACCGGTGCTAACAGCCCAGCCAATCTCTGAGATGCTAGACTTTGAGATTGGCCGCTGTAGCTCAGCTGGTAGAGCACGTCATTCGTAATGATGGGGTCGGGGGTTCGAGTCCCTTCAGCGGCACCAGTTTTGGGAAGCTCTCAGCCTTCTTGTGTCCACGCTACAAGCTGACTGTTGTCAGTCTTTTCCAAGAATCGCGGATCGCAGGATTTGACGTGCTTGCCCAGCGTTGTGCCACGATATCCATCTCGATCCATTCCAGGTGATCTTCTAGGTTGGCCAGGTCGCCTCTGACAAGATCGGGTTGAGCGAGCGCAGCTGGCACCCAAGCGACGCCCAGACCCGATTGTGCGAGTTGCAGCGCCGCTGTAGATAAGCCGGTCTCTGTCATTATGCTGATCCGGCATGCGCCTGCGAGCGAGGGCAGAACATATCGGGCCAGTGCCGCTCCTAGAAAGACATCTATCGGATAGCCGATAAGATGCAGAGTGCCCTTGTGCAAATCGCTCAGAAGGCGTTCAGCGTGCGAAGCGCCACACACAGGGATCAATTTGTCCGCTCCGATGACCGCTTCCGTGAGAAAGGATGGCAGTTCTGTCTTCGGTTCCGATTTTATGCGGTAGATAAGTGATATTTCGGCCTGTCTTCGGATCAGCAGTGTCTCGCACTCATCCCGATTTGCCGAGCGAAGACGGATGTGGGTCTGGCTTGGCTCCGCCACGGAATTGATGATTTGCGGACCCATAGAGGTTGTGATGGCATGCTGGCTTGCGATGACAAGCTGCCGGAGGCCTGTATGTTGTTCCTGCCGCATGTCAGACAACAGGACGCGTTGCTCCGTCGCGAGTTTGCGGAGCTCTTGTTCGCGGTCTCGGAGAATTGACGTCGGTCCGCTTGGCTTGACGCTTCGGTCGATGATTTCAATGCCGAGAACATCTTCTAGAACTTTGATGCGGCGGGAAAACGCAGGTTGTGTTACATTACGCAAGCGGGCCGCGTCTGCGACGCCCCCGCTGTCGAGAAGCGCGACAAGATCGTCAAGCCAATCAATGCGCATTTAGAGCCTCTTTATGCATAAGACGCATAATAGCGCCGGTTTTTCTATTTGACGAGGCTTGTTCCATGCAGACTTTATACGTCAAACCAATCAAAGGATGCTGCAATGCACTTTTCCCGTTTCCCTCGTGTTAACCTGGCCCATTTGCCTACAGCTCTTGAGCCGATGGATCGGCTATCCAAGGAGCTTGGTGGACCGCGCATCTGGATCAAGCGCGACGATTGCACCGGCATGTCCACCGGTGGGAACAAGACCCGTAAGCTGGAGTTCCTGATGGCTGAGGCACAGGCGCAGGGAGCAGACCTTGTGATCACCCAAGGCGCAACTCAGTCGAACCACGCACGTCAAACCGCAGCCTGCGCTGCAAAGCTGGGAATGGATTGCCATATTCTGCTGGAAGACCGCACCGGGTCAAACGATCCGAACTACAATCTGAATGGCAACGTTTTCCTTGATTTCCTGCACGGTGCGACAGCGGAGAAACGCCCCGGTTCTGGCCTCGACATGAATGCCGAGATGGAAGCTGTGGCAGAAAAATTCCGCGCGGAAGGCCGGAATGTCTATACCATTCCGGGCGGTGGGTCGAATGCAACCGGTGCGCTGGGCTACGCGAATGCCGCTATGGAGTTGGTCACGCAAGCTAACAACATGGGCCTCAAGATTGATCGTATTGTCCATGCAACCGGCAGCGCCGGCACGCAGGCCGGTTTGATTGTCGGTCTCAAGGCGATCAATGCGAATATTCCGCTTTTGGGCATCGGTGTTCGTGCGCCCAAGCCCAAGCAGGAAGAAAACGTTTTTAACCTTGCTGTGAAGACCGCTGAAAAGCTGGGTTGCCCAGTCGTTGTTGCCCGCGAGGATGTCGAGGCGAACACCGACTATGTTGGCGAAGGCTACGGAATCCCGACCAAGGAAGGCTTGGCCGCGATCGAGATGTTTGCCCGTCTTGAAGGCATCCTACTGGACCCGGTCTATTCCGGCAAAGGCGCGGCTGGCTTGATCGATCTTGTCCGCAAGGGCGCTTTCGAAGGTGATGAGAACATCGTCTTCGTTCACACAGGTGGCGGCGTTGCCTTGTTTGGTTACACGGCCGCGTTCGACTACGACGCGCCGACCATGGCCGCGGAGTGATTGCCTGATGCAGCCGTTCACAGGCAGCTTTACCCAACAAGAGCCCATTGCCGAAGAGGCAATCAAAGCCGCTGTTGAGGTGCTGCGCAGTGGACGGTTGCATCGATATAACACCATTGGTGATGAGCTTGGTCCTGTGGCCGAACTTGAAAAGGCCTATGCGGCATATCAAGGCGCAGAATACTGCCTGGCATGCACGTCAGGCGGCTACGCTATGGCAACAGCGCTGCGTGCTCTTGGCATTGGCAGCGGTGACAAGGTCCTGACCAACGGTTTCACGCTTGCACCTGTGCCAGGGGCGATTGCCGCCGTCGGCGCGGAAGCTGTACTTGTCGAGATCACGTCAGACCTCGTTCTGGATTTGGACGACCTCGAAGCCAAGATCAAAACCGTCGAGCCCAAAGTCCTGCTTCTGTCAAATATGAGAGGACACCAGTGCGATATGGATGCGCTGATGGCGATCCTTGATCGTTTTGGTGTGCCTCTGATCGAGGACTGTGCCCATACGATGGGGGCGACTTGGAATGGACGCAAGTCCGGTAGTTTTGGGCTTGCGGGATGTTTCTCAACCCAGACTTACAAGCACATGAACAGCGGTGAAGGGGGGTTTCTGACATCCAATGACCCTGAATTCATGGCGCGCGCGATTATTCTGTCTGGGTCTTACATGCTGTACGAACGTCACGGGGCTGCTCCGCACGCGGATGTGTTTTCAGAAATCAAACTCGACACACCAAACATGTCTGGTCGCATGGACAATTTGCGGGCATCGATTCTTTTGAGCCAGCTGGACATGCTGGAAACCAACATTGACCGTTGGAATGCGCGGCACGATTTGATCGCGGACCGTTTGCGCCTGTGCAATGGCATATATGTTCCGCATCGGCCTGAACAAGAACGTTACGTCGGTTCCTCGTTCCAGTTTATGGTGCCTGAGGCCAGCGAAGAGCAGCTTCTTACGATCGTCTCTGAAGCAAAGGCACTTGGCGTTGAACTCAAGTGGTTCGGGGCACACGCTCCTGTCGGCTTCACGTCAAATCATCAAAGCTGGCGATATGTCGAACCACAGGATTTGCCCAAAACAGATGCGATTCTCTCGGGATTGCTGGATATGCGCATCCCGCTGACGTTCAGCCTTGAGGATTGCGCACATGTGGCTGACATCATTGCGCATGTGGTGAGACAGGCTCTACAGAAGGGAGCAGCGTGATGCGGCGTATTGGTGTTTTGGGAGGCATGGGTCCTGAGGCGACGATCTATTTCATGCAGCAGGTTGTCGGTGCAATTTCGGCACGGGATGACTCGGACCACATCCCCTTGTTGGTCGACAACAACACGCAGGTACCTTCTCGGATTAAAGCTATTCTAGAGGGAGGGGGCGAAGATCCCGGGCCAGTTCTGGCGCAGATGGCCGAAGGCCTTGTTACTGCTGGGGCCGATGCGCTCGTCATGCCCTGCAATACTGCACACTTTTATGCTGATCAGGTGGCCGCCGCTACAAACGTTCCGTTTTTGAACATGGTTGAGCTTTCTTGTGCCGAAGCTGCCCAGATTGCGGCAGGCGGAAAAGTTGGCCTCCTCGGGTCGCCCGCATTGCAACAGGTTGGTGTGTTCGAAAAAGCCCTCACAGACGTTGGTCTGAGCCCGGTCTATGCCAAAGAGCAGGGTCGGGTCTTGGCAACCATCCGATCCATCAAGTCTCAGGGTCCTTCGGAATTTGCAGCGCATACGCTGTCTGATGTCGCATCCCAGATGGTCGCAGATGGTGCTGACGTCATTTGCATTTGCTGCACCGAGTTTTCGCTTTTGGCTGCGGAAATTGAGGTTAAGGTACCGATGTTCGATGCGTTGCAGGTGCTTGTAAGCGCCGCAGTTGAGTATTCGCGGACGGGTGTGTCCTCACCCGCCATGAAGCAGAGAGGCACCGCGCCGGTCGCGTCGTCTCTCTAGACTTAAAAATCAATCAACAGGGAAAGGACAAAGAATGAAAATGACCAGAACAAAGGCGCTGACCACGTCGGCTATTGTTGCTTTGGGTGCTGCGGGCTCGGCACATGCAGCTGACATCGTTATCGGTGTGCCGAACTGGGCCTCGGTAAACGCAACGGCGCATGTCTTGGAAGTTGTGATCGAAGACAATCTTGGTCTGGACGTCGAATTGCAGAACGGCACCAATCCTATTGTTTTTGAAGCGATGGACAGCGGTTCTATGCATGTGCACCCCGAGGTGTGGATGCCGAACCAGCAGAACCTGCACGACACCTATGTCAAAGACAAAGGTTCGGTCGTGATGAACACCAATCCTGTTCAAGCAGAGCAGGGCATGTGTGTTCCATCTTACATCGCTGAAGAATACGACATCAAATCCATTGATGACCTGAGCGATCCCGACAAAATCGCGATCTTCGACACCGATGGCAATGGCACCCCTGAGGTCTGGATCGGCGCTCCGGGCTGGGCATCCACGGTTGTGGAAAAAATCCGAGCCAAGTCCTATGGCTATGATCAAATGTTCGAACTCACCGAGTACGAAGAGACCATCGCCTATGCGAACCTCGCCAATGCGACGACGGCTGGTGATCCTTGGATCGGTTTCTGCTACAGCCCTCACTACATCTTCGTAACGCAGGACCTGCACGTCCTTGAAGAGCCGGCGCATGATCCGGCGACATGGACCATTGTTCAACCAACTGACGATCCTGATTGGCTGGAGAAGTCCGAAGCTTCGACCGCGTGGAATGGTGCGACACTGCACCTGCACTATGCGAAGGAACTCGAAGAGGCGTACCCCGAGGTCGCATCGCTGTTCCAGAACTACCAGATGAGTGGTGACGATCTTAGCGCGATGGGCAAAGCTTTGGCCGTTGACGGCGTGGAAGCCGCTGACTTCGCCCGTCAGTGGGTCTCCGAAAACGAAGACACCGTCATCAACTGGCTGACAAACTAAGCCTCTCATAAAAGGGCCGCCGCCACAAAGCTGCGGCCCTTTCCTTTGTTCCGCGTGCGTTTGCGTGCGGCTGGAACGCGTATTTTGAGGGGAGGCCAATGGACGATCCTGTTGTAAAACTCGAGAACGTCTGGAAGATTTTCGGCGAGCGCAGCGCTGAAGCGATGAAAGCCGTTCGCGAAGAAGGTCTGACCAAGCCGGAAGTTCTGGAACGGTTCCGCTGTGTTGTCGGGGTTCAAGATGCCAGCTTCGAGGTCGCTCGAGGTGAGATTTTCTGCATCATGGGGCTGTCAGGGTCAGGAAAATCGACTCTTGTGCGTCATGTAAACCGCCTGATTGAGCCTACCGCGGGTAAGATCGAAATCCTTGGACAAGACGTATCCGCCATTTCCGCCAGTGAATTGCGCAGAATTCGCGCACAACAGATCGGTATGGTCTTCCAGCACATGGCACTCCTCCCGCACCGGTCCGTTCGGGACAATGTCGCCTATCCGCTGGAAATCCGAAAGGTACCGAAGTCCAAGCGCTGGGCGATCTCTGACCATGCTTTGGGCTTGGTCGATCTGACAGGCTATGAAGACCGCCTTCCAAGAGAACTGTCGGGTGGGATGCAGCAGCGCGTTGGAATTGCACGTGCATTGGCCTCAGACCCGGAAATCCTTCTGATGGATGAACCGTTCTCGGCATTGGATCCGCTGATCAGGCTGCAGTTGCAGGACCAGTTCAAAGCACTCGTGGCGCAACTGAAGAAAACAACTCTCTTCATTACTCATGATCTGGACGAGGCCATTCGGATTGGGCACCGTATTGCTATCATGAAAGATGGTGTGATCGTACAGATCGGCACGCCAGAAGACATCGTGATGAACCCGACCGATGATTATGTCCGCGAATTTGTGCAGGGCATTTCAAAGCTCAAATTGGTCAAAGCACATTCGATCATGGAGCCAATGGAGAGTTTCAAAGGATCGCTCGATACTGCGCCGCGTGCTGACGAGGGGGCCGATTTGGACCAGTTGATTGACTTGGCCGTTGGAACTGATCTCCCGGTCGTCATCACGCAGGATAACAGGGATATCGGTATCGTCACCAAGCCGCGTCTCCTGCGCGGGATTCAAGGGGGCAAAGATGAGTGATGCAAGCACCGAAATGAAGGTCACTGCCGCATCAGATATCGAAGTAGATCGTGATGCACTTGACCAATCGATCAAAGACTTCGTTGGACCCAACGGCGATTACTACGTGGACGCATTTCATACCATCCACGACAGTACAGGCGTCTTTCCCAAGACATTCAATATAGCGGCCGCGTTGGTTGGACCTGTTTGGGCATCTTCGCGTGCGATCTGGGGCATGTTCTGGTCGTTTCTCATTCTTGAAATTATTGCCTGGGTCCAGATCGGGCGAGGGCTTTGGGGCAATCTCGGGGCTGATTTCCTGGCGCGCGCTGACCAACAGCGTGAACGCATGCAGGAACGCCTAGATCAGGCTGCCGCTGCCGCAGATGACGAGACAAGGCAACGGTTTGAAACGCTTGCCGAGAATATGCAGCGTGCCATTGATCAAAATCTTGAGCGTGCAGAGGCGGCACAAGCCGAGGGCGTCAGCATTCTGTTGATGGGTCTGGCGCTTTTGTTGGTCTTTAAGTTGGCCCAGGGGATTTACGCCAACATTGCCTACGAAAAACAGTATTCGCGCTGGCGGATTGATCCCGAGGGAACCGAAAGTGGTCGCTCAACAACCAACTTGGTCTTGGGACTGGTGCTCGCAGCGCTGATTGCTCCGCTGATTATCTACAAATTCACCGTCAGCAACTCGCTCGCCCTGCTTGATGAGTTCCCAGAGCGGCAAGTGTCCGAAATGGTATTGGGCGACGGTGGTGGAACGCTGTTTGGTGCGGTCGCGTCTTGGATGGAAGCGCGGATTGATGCGGCTGCGACCGCTGGCGGAGATGTATTCGATGGCATTGTGGCCGGTGTTCGAACGGTTCTGGACGGTCTGACACTGGCGCTTAATGGGTCGCCTTGGCCTGTGGTCATGCTGGTGATTGCCGTTACAGCCTATCGCGCTGCAGGCCCGCGTGTTGCTATCTTCACTGTCGCTGCAATGGCCTATACCGCGCTTCTCGGGTACTGGGCTTTGGCGATGGAAACAGTGGCGCTCGTCGGTGCAGCCGTGATCTTGTGTGTCATCATTGGAATCCCGTTGGGGGTGTGGTTCGGGAAGTCACAACGTGCCTACCGCATGGCTGAGCCTGTTCTTGACCTCATGCAGACGCTGCCGGCTTTCGTCTATCTTATTCCGATTATCGCCTTCTTCGGTACAGGGAATCCTCCCGGTATTCTGGCAACGATCATCTTTGGAATGCCGCCGGTGATCCGATTGACGGCCTTGGGTATGCGAGGTGTTCCGGAAAGCATCAAGGAAGCCGCAGTCGCCTTTGGTGCATCCAAGTGGCAGTTGTTGAAAGACGTGGAGATACCTCTCGCCTTGCCGTCCATTATGGCTGGCGTGAATCAGACGATCCTGATGTGCTTGTCGATGGTGGTGATCATCTCTCTCATTGGCGGTGGTGGACTTGGTCAAGAAATTCTTGAGGCCTTGCAGTTTGCTGCCAAAGGTCCGGGCTTGTTAGGTGGGTTTGCAATCCTGTTCTTGGCAATGGTCATGGACCGCGTTGTACAAGGCGCATTCAAGCGAGCTGATCAAAAGTAGATAGCAATTCGTCACCGAGAGGCCGGCATCAGGGTGCTGTCACTCGGACTGATGTTCTTGATGGAAAATTAATCATCTCGAAGTAGGCCGGGAGACAGTTGGATTTCGGGTGCTCCCTATATTTGTTCGGTTCTGACCTAACCGTACCGTTTGGGGGTTAGTCCTGCCTGAAACCAAGACACGAAATTAAGGATTGAAAAGACAGGCAATCCAGTCGCTTCGCGGATCGCCCGCGCATAAGGGCCCATATTGGTACACTCCAGCACCAAAGCGCCGACATCAGGATTTTCGGACACCAGCTGCCGTGCTGCTTCAACGTTATCGGCCTCGGCTGCGGCGACATCCAGCTCCAACTCGTTCCCGAGAATGGCGCGTGTGAATTCGCGGCCGCCTTCTGTGGTGCCAATGGGCGTATCGGGCGGAACCCCGGCCGCCTCCAGATGCGCTGATGTCAGGGTGCTGGCCGAGATCGTCAGGATCCCGGCCCGTTTGTCGGGTGGTAGAAGTGCGTTCACCATCGCCGTCTGCATCAGGGACGATGTTGCAACCGGAACGCCGACCGCCTTGGCAATTTCGTTCTGAAAAATCGAAAGAAATCCGCAGTTGGTTGTGATGCCGTCCACCCCGTCCGCAACCAGCTCTTGCGCGGCGGCGGCGAAATCCGCAAGGAGACCTTCCGCGTTCCGGCGCACCACCTTATCGGGTGAAGCGCCCCTGACGATCTTGTAATGAACCGGAAAGTCCCAGCTTACCGCGTTGCCCATATCTCCGCGGATACGTGGGAAACGCGCTTCCAGCATGAGAATACCGACGCTCGCTCCGTAAATGGCCTTTCCGCCCTGCACCTTCATGCCTCGATCCTGTCCTGCACTTTGTTTGTGGCAATTTTCTCCATACGAGGAATGATCTGATCAAGAAATTCTTGCCCGACTACCGAAATCGGTCGATCCCGCCGCGTCACAATGACAATATCGAGATGCACAGTCGGGTCCAGGCGGCGGACTATATAGCCCTGTCCATCATCGCTGGCCAAGGTGAACGGGTCCATCATCGCAGCGCCTAATCCCTGTTTCACCAAGTTCAGTGCGTTTCGAAACAGGTCCGTGTGGCAGCGAACGCGAAAATGTGCGCCATGTGCGTGAAAGGCTTCACGCGTACGGCGGGTGACCATGTGATCAGCTCCCATGATGATGAAAGGATAATCATCAAGATCCGCTGGCGTCACCGACGCATGTTCGGACAAACCTGCGCTGTTGGGAATCGCACACAGGGTCTCAAAGGTGAACCGGCGCTCTTCCAAGCCTTCATGCAGAATGGGCCGCTCGCAAATTCCGATCTCATAGAGACCCGCCGCGACCCATTCCTGGATTTTCCCGGAATACTGGGATTGCATGGCAAGTGTCAGATTCGGACGCAGTTCGCAAAACGAGGCGATTTCAGCGGGGATGAAGCCGAAAGCCAGTGCGTGGTTTGTAGCAACTTGTAACTGTCCCGCCGTTCGGTTCTGCAAATCGGCGACCGCCTGATTTATATGATCAAGCCCACGTACAATCGTGTCGATTTCATCGAACAGAACTGCGGCTTCCGGTGTTGGCACTAAACGGCCACGCCTGCGTTCGAAGAGTTTCAACTTGGTCCGCCGTTCGAGTTGCGCGAGCAGGTTGCTGATGGCGGGCTGGGAAATACCGAGATGCTCGGCAGCCGCCGTGACGGTGCCGCGTTCCATAATGGCGTGAAAGGCTTGGAACTGGCGGAACGGCGCGGACATGAGTTCTATATATCACGTTAAGTTATGACATCGGAAAAAATTTGTATTGGAAATGATGATGCTCTGAGGGCAGGCTTAAATAACGGGGGTCCTTCGCAGATGGGTGACATCAATCAGAAAATCATCGGCTTTGACCTTTGGTACCTATCTCTGCCCGTCCTGTCCGCACGCGATCATGGCATTGGTCGTGTGGACGGAGCTTGTGAAGTGGTCATCCTTCGATTGACGGCGGAAGGTGGGGAAACAGGCTGGGGCGAAGCGTCGCCTTGGGTTGTCTTCACTGGATCACCCGAAGCAACCTATGCAGCGCTTGACCGCTACATCCGCCCACTGGTGCTTGGGCGGCCGCTCTCAGATCGAGATGCGATCATGAGGGATGCAAGCAGAGCGGTTGCGCATTGTACGGAGGCGAAGGCCGCGCTCGATACTGCGCTTCTCGATCTTGAAGGCCGCATCTCGGGTCAGCCTGTCCATGCGCTTCTGGGCGGCAAATGCCGCGATAGCATCCCGCTGTCGGTGTCCCTGGCCAATCCCGATTTCGATCAGGACCGCGCCTTGCTGAACCGTTTGCAGGCCGATGGCGTGCGGATCGTCAAGCTCAAGACCGGGTTCCGCGACCACGCCTTCGACGTGATGCGTCTTGAAGCCTTGGCACTGGATTATCCCGATTTCGCCGTACGCGTTGACTTCAATCAGGGATTGGAGCCTGAAGGCGCCATTCAGTGTGTGTGCGATGTCGCAGAATTCAAGCCAGATTTCATCGAACAGCCGGTCCGCGCACCCCTTTACGATCTCATGGCAGAGATAAGACGTGCCATTGATGTGCCGTTGCTGGCGGACGAAAGTGTCTTCGGCCCAGAAGACATGGCGCGCGCCGTGCGCGAAGGTATCTGCGATGGCGTTTCGGTCAAGATCATGAAATCCGGCAGTCTGGTGCGTGGACAGGCCGTCGCCAACTTAGCTACAGCCCACGGACTTGGAGCCTATGGTGGTGACATGTTTGAAGCGGGGCTTGCGCACCTTGCGGGCGCTCATATGATCGCAGCCACACAGGCCATTGATCTGGGCTGTGAATTCTACCAGGCGCGCTACTATCTGGCCGAAGACATCCTCGAAACACCCTTCCCCTGCGACGGCGGACGGGTGCAGGTGCCTGACGGCCCAGGCCTCGGAATTAGGCCGGATGTAAACAAGCTCAATCACTACTGCATCGCCAGAGGGTCGGCCGCATGAGTACGGGTGGAAAAATTGCAGTCATTGGTGCCGGCATCGTTGGTGTTTCAACCGCCATCTGGCTTCAGCGCAGTGGACATGATGTTATCCTTATAGACCGCGAGGGACCGGCAGCGGGGGCAAGCCACGGCAATGGCGGTGTGCTGGCAAGCTGTTCCATTATCCCGGTTACCGTTCCGGGCCTGTGGAAAAAGGCTCCGGGCATGCTCTTCAGTTCCGACGAGCCGTTGTTCCTGAAATGGGGATACCTGCCCAAGCTAGCCCCTTGGCTGCTGTCGTATATGGGGCATGCAAACGAAGCTACGATGCGTCGGAGAGCGGCAGTAATGGCGCCTATCATTGGTGACAGTCTTGCCGACCATCAAGCGCTTGCGGCGGGCACGGGGGCAGAAAAATGGATCGTCCCAAGCGACTACCTGTACCTTTATAAAGATCGCAAACACTACGAGGATGATGCCATCGGGTGGTCGGTCCGCAAGGAACACGGCTTTGACTGGGACGTTTTGGAAGGCGATGCGTTTCGGGCGTATGATCCTATTTTCGCGCCGCAAATCGGCCTTGCGGCGCGACTTGGAAATCACGGTCGAATTTCCGACCCGGGGGCTTATGTCAAGGCGCTTGCGGACCATGCTGAGGCACAAGGCGCACGGATCATTCGCGCTGAGGTGACGGATTTTCTGCGCCAGAATGGTCGCGTGACGGGTGTGCGAGCTGGCGGAGACAAGATTGCCTGCAATGGCGTGGTATTGGCCACAGGTGCATGGTCGAAACCGCTGGCCTCAAAGCTTGGGTTGAAAGCGCCGCTGGAAAGTGAACGCGGATATCACTTGGAACTATGGGAACCCTCAGTAATGCCCCGCGCACCGGTCATGGTCGCTTCGGGAAAATTCGTAGCCACGCCGATGGAAGGCCGACTGCGTCTTGCCGGGATCGTTGAATTCGGTGGCCTGGATGCGGAACCCTCGCGGGCTGCGTTCGATCTGTTGGAGCGCAACATCCGTGCAGCGATTCCGGGCATCACTTGGAAAAAAACCGTCGAATGGATGGGCCATCGCCCGTCTATGGCGGATTCGATCCTTGTAATCGGCGAGGTGCCAGATCTCGCTGGGGCCTTTGTTGCCTTTGGCCACGACCATGTCGGCCTGACAGGCGGCCCCCGAACGGGCCGGATCGTCGCGCAAATGCTGTCGAAAACCACACCGAATATTGACCTGAGCCCCTATTCCCCCGCACGCTACTCTGCGTGACGGGATCAAAACACAAAGAGATCCGTACCAAACCACAGGGAGACCAAGAATGAAAAACCTCATGAACTGGACCGCAGGTGCCGCGCTCGCGGCCTCGGTGGCCGCGCCGGCCATAGCCGAGACGTGGGACATGCCGATGGCCTATGCCGCCACGAACTTTCACTCGGAAGTCGGCGCGAATTTCGCTAAGTGCGTGACCGACGGAACAGGTGGTGACCTCGAGATTGTGACGCACCCGTCGGGTTCGCTCTTCCCAGGCAACGAGATCAAGCGTGCCGTCCAGACTGGACAAGCCAATATCGGCGAACGCCTTCTTTCGGCACACCAGAACGAGAACCCGCTTTATGGTGTCGACTCGATCCCCTTCCTTGTTTCATCCTTTGATGAACATGAAAAGCTGTGGGAAATTGCAGGTCCCGCAGTTGCCGAGGTTATGGCAGAGGACAATCTGCACTACCTCTATTCAGTGCCGTGGCCGCCGCAGGGGCTTTACTTCCGCGATCCGGTCAACTCGGTCGCGGACATGAACGGTGTTAAGTTTCGCTCCTATTCGACCGCGACAGCGCGTCTGGCGGAACTCACCGGCATGATCCCCGTGCAAATCGAAGCCGCCGAAATCAGTCAGGCCTTCGCAACAGGTGTGGCCGACTCAATGATTTCGTCGGGATCTACCGGTTATGACCGTAAAGTGTGGGAGCATCTGAACCACTTCTACATCGTGGACGCATGGCTGCCCCGCAACGCGGTGTTCGTGAACATGGACGCCTGGAACGATCTGGATGACGCAGCCAAGGGCGTGATGAACGACTGTGCTGCCGCTGCCAAGACGGAGGGACTGGCGCGGTCCAAGGATTACACCGACTTCACTCTGGACGGTCTCCGTGAAGGCGGCATGACCGTCGAGCCTGCAAGCGACACGCTTGTCGAAGAGCTCAAGGTCATCGGTGCAACCATGACCGAGGAATGGCTGGCCGGTGCGGGCGACGCGGGCAAAGCGATCGTCGATGCCTACAAGGCTGGAAACTGATCTGAAACGGCCGGGCCGGGGCAGATGTCTTGTTCAAGACGTGTCTCTGGCCCGGTTCACACCATGACTTTACGGGACCGGGACCATGGCGGCAGCGCGCGCGCTCAGGCGCATTCTTGATTTTCTGTATCTATTGGGAGGTGTCATCGCGTCTGTTTTCCTGATTGCCATTCTGACCATTATTGTCCTTCAGATGTTGGCGCGCTGGACTGGTACGACTTTTCCCGGAGCGACCGATTATGCCGGCTATTGCATGGCCGCAGCGTCGTTCTTTGCATTTGCCTACGCGCTGAACCACGGCGCGCACATCCGTGTGTCGCTTGTTCTTAGCGCCATGGGCCGGATGCGCCGTTGGGGCGAGACCTTCTGTTTTGCAATGGGCACGCTGATCGCAACTTATTTTGCATGGTACGCGGTCAAAGGTACTTACGTGTCGTGGCGCTGGAACGAAATCAGTCAGGGCCTCGACAAGACCCCAATCTGGATTCCCCAGATCTCGATGTCGGTTGGGGCCATTCTCCTTGCCATCGCGTTTTGGGATCACCTGATCCAATTGATTTTGAACGGAAATCACAGGATCAAGTCCGATCTGGTCGAACAGAGCCACGCGGAGTAACGCACCATGGAACAGCTTGCCCCGATCGCAATCTTCCTTTTCGTACTGTTTTTTCTCCTTGGCTCCGGTGTCTGGGTCGGCCTCGCACTGATGGGCGTCGCCTTTGTCGGAATGGAGCTTTTCACCTCGCGCCCGCCCGGTGATGCCATGATTACCCGCATCTGGGGTGCGTCGTCGTCCTGGACGTTGACAGCCCTGCCTCTGTTCATCTGGATGGGTGAAATCCTTTACCGAACGCGATTGTCCGAAGACATGTTCCGCGGCTTGTCGCCATGGCTCGCGCGGTTGCCGGGCGGGCTGGTGCACACCAATATCGTTGGCTGTACTGTCTTCGCGGCGGTATCCGGCTCATCCGCGGCAACTTTGACCACCGTCGGGAAGATGTCGATACCGGAGCTACGCAAGCGCAACTACCCCGAAAATATGGTCATCGGTACTCTGGCCGGCGCGGCGACACTGGGCCTGATGATCCCCCCCTCGCTGACGCTGATCGTCTATGGGGTCACGATCAATGAATCGATTACCAAGCTGTTCATGGCGGGCATTCTGCCCGGATTGGCGCTGGCCTCTATGTTCATGGCATACGTGGCAATCGTGTCCTACGCTTCGAAGGACTTCAATCCAACCCCTGAGGCGCCCATGACCTTTGCGGAAAAGGTCAAGAATTCACGGTTTCTGATTCCGGTGATCTGTCTGATACTTGTGGTCATCGGTTCTATGTATCTGGGCTTTGCCACCGCGACCGAGGCCGCCGCTTTTGGTGTCATCGGCTCGATGGTTTTGGCCGCAACCCAAGGGTCCCTCAACTGGGACACCTTCACAGAAAGCCTCATGGGAGCTGTGCGCACCTCGGCTATGATCGCACTGATCCTAGCGGGAGCGGCGTTCCTGTCGTTATCGATGGGGTTCACCGGCCTGCCTCGAGGGCTGGCCGATCTGATCGCCTCACTCGACTTGAGCCGCTTTGAGTTGTTGATGGCCTTGCTCGTCTTCTACATTATCCTCGGAATGTTCCTTGACGGCATCTCTTCGGTGGTGCTGACGATGGCTGTGGTCGAACCGATGATCCGTCAGGCTGGCATCGACATCATCTGGTTCGGCATTTTCATTGTGGTTGTCGTGGAAATGGCGCAAATCACACCGCCGATCGGGTTCAACCTTTTCGTGCTTCAGGGCATGACGACCCACGAGATGAACTTCATCGCCAAAGCGGCGATCCCGATGTTCCTGATCATGGTCGTAATGGTCTTTGTCCTGATCGCGTTCCCCGAACTGGCGACCTGGTTGCCCGAAAATATCCGACAACGATAGTGCAACTGCTCGGTTTCATTGCCCGACACGGTCGATGGAGCTTGGTCGCGGGCCTTTTGGCAGGGCTGGCTTTGCCGGGCCTCGCACAGACCCTGCGACCGTACCTCCCAGAGTTGGTGAGCGTCCTTCTTTTCGTGGCTGCTCTGCGCATCGGGCCGCGCGCGACCCTCGGGGGGTTCAGGGCCATCGGTCACACTTTGCGATCGGTTGCCATATACCAGATCGTTGCGCCGCTTCTCGCGATTGCTGCTCTGACTGGAATCGGCATGGCCAATACCCCCGCAGGCCTAGCGCTAGTCCTCGTTCTTGCAGCGCCCTCCGTGACCGGAAGTGCGAATTTCACCATCCTGATGGGGCAGGACCCTTCGGTCGCCATGCGTATTCTGCTGATCGGCACCGCGCTGTTTCCCTTAACGGCCTTCGTTGTGCTGACACTATCTCCAATCGTAGACTCGCCAGCCGAAGCTTTACTCGGCACGGTTCGTTTGATCGCTGTGATATTCGGTGCGGTCGGATTGGCTTTCGCTCTGCGCTTGTTGGTCTGGCGCGATCTGGGTGACAGAGGCCGCGCGTCGCTTGATGGCTTGTCGGCCATATTACTAGGCGTCATCGTCGTTGGTTTGATGAGCGCCGCTGGCCCCGCGTTGTTTTCGACACCTGTGCTGTTCGCGGGATGGCTTGCATTTGCCTGCACCATCAACTTCGGGATGCAGCTTCTGGCGCATCGCTTTATGCCGGTCGACGATGAAACCCGCGACCGCACTGGCACCAGCATCATCGCCGGCAACAGAAACATCGCACTGTTTCTTGTCGCCTTGCCGCCCGAAGTGATGGACCGGGTGCTGCTGTTTATTGGCTGCTACCAGATCCCGATGTATCTCACGCCCATACTGCTGGGCAAAATACTTGGTCCCCGCGCCATCGTGGGGGCCGACACGTACAAACCATGAGGGAAAGCGCATGACACGGATGAACGGCGCACAGGTCATTCTGCGGATGCTGGAACTCCACGAGGTGGGCTGTGTGTTCGGCCTCCCCGGTGAGACGACCATCGGCTGGTACAAGGAATGGCAGGAGTCTTCGTCCATCGAATTCGTTCTGACCCGCGACGAACGTACCGCCGCTTTTGCCGCTGAAGCCTACGCGAAGGTCACGGGACGCCCAGCCGTTCTCGAAGCACCAAGTCCGGGTGTCACCCATTGCGCTCCCGGCATAGCCGAGGCCTATCTGTCCTCCGTTCCGGTGATCTTCTTCAGCTCTGACATACCCATGAATCAGGACAAGAAGCATGGTTTGACCGGGTTGGATCAAACAGCTCTGTATTCGAGCATTTGCAAGGAATCCTTTTATCTGACCCGCGTCGAAGACATTCCCTTTCTGTTGCGCCGCGCCTTCCGGGTTGCCACATCGGGTCGGCCGGCACCGGTGCATGTGCGTGTCCCGATCAATGTCTTTCAAGAAGAGGCCGAGATTGCAGACCTTTATGCAGCATCGGACTACAAGGTTTATCCAGCTCACCGTCCGGTGGCCGATCATGCGAAGATACGCCAGACGATCGCTCTTCTTCTGGCGGCCCAAAAGCCGCTTATCGTTTGTGGACAGGGCGCGCTCATTTCCGGTGCGGGACAGGCGGTTTTGGAGTTGGCCGAGCGCTTGCAGGTCCCTGTTGCGACGACAACGCCGGGTAAAGGAACCGTGCCTGAAATCCATCCTCTGGCCTTGCGCGTGATCGGCGCGCGCGGTGGCATGGCTTATGCCAACGACTATGCCAGGGAGGCTGACACGGTGTTCCTGATCGGTTCGAACACCGACTCCAGTTCGACCAATCACTGGAAACTTTACGGGGATCCAATGGTCAAAACCTTCGTGCAACTCGACATTGCCGAAGCACATATGGGTAACAACTTTCCGCTCGCGGTAGGACTGGTCGGTGATGCACGAGCCACGCTGGAGTATATGCTGGAGCTACTCAGTCAAGATCATCCCGATCTTGTCCGTCCCGCTTTGGATTTGACAGACTTGAAGCGCTTGGCGCTCGATGCAGTGTTCAATGCCAATATTCCGATGCCCAAAGGCACGTTTTCACCGGTCCAATTTACGCAGGCTCTCGACAGACTTCTGCCTAGCGAGGGCATTATCACCGCCGAACCAGGGGTCGCAGCGATCTATCCCTCAGCGTTGATGTCGGTGCGTGACGCCGGGCGGCGCTACCTGACCAACTACTCGATGGGCGCCCTCGGCTACTCCGTGCCTGCCGCAATAGGCGCAGCATACGCAGGCAACGGACCGGTGATTTGCCTCACAGGGGATGGTTCTTTGGCTTTCGTGCTGGGCGATTTCGAAACAATTCGGCGGAGCGGTAAAAACGTCACCGTGGTCCTAATGCGTAACGACAGCTACGGTTGGATTCGCGGGGAGGCGATTCTGTTGGACGATGTCGATGCACCCTGGACCACCGATTTCCGTGCCGTTGACCATGTGAAGGTTGCTGAAGGCTTTGGCTTCCGCGCGACCCGCATCACGACAGGCGACCAGATCGAACCAGCTCTCGCGGACGCGATTGCACATCCCGGAGCGAATTTCATCGAAATGATGGTGCCGACGCAGGACAAGATCGTGCCCTTCGTCCCCAATTGGGTGGAATCCGCACGGAAAAAGGGCCTTGCCCATTTCCGGTGACGAAAGAAAGAGCCAGTCAGCGTGAAAGCTGACAATACCAGATTCAACGCATCACAAACATATTGGCCATCGGGCTGTCTGAAATGCATATCCGCTGGTTTTCGTAGCGATGCTGTCCAGCACCTCACATTCGTCAGCAACCGCTCGCCCGCACCAGTTTTTCAAGCCACTGAACCAGAGTATCATCCGGTCCGATTGCCACATGATGTTTGGACGCCGCCTATTTCAACGGATACAAGCCGAAAGAGGCGCGCCAAACCAGTTGACCCAGAAGCGGGTGGCGGTCACGCTGCGCTGCGGCGACCGCCTTGTTAGTCTGATCTGCACCGGATAATGGAATGTGCGCCCCAAACCGCAAAAGCCACGACCTCACGCTGAGAACGAAAGCGGCTCAGGCGGGCTATGGTCAGGGGTCTCATATCCCGCAACTTTCCATTTCTTGGGCAGACACAAGAATTGGCAATTGGGTCGCAGCAAATCAAACATTATCAGTTGCAAAGTCACACACGCATTTGAGGTGTCGCGCTCAGTATGACCAGCGCCGTTTGGAGCGCTGAGGTTTTACCAACGCTTGCTGCCTGCTCTAAAATCAGGAAACGGCGCGTAACATCCTCGGCAATTCTGTCGGATGAAAGTTCTGAGATATCATTCGTACCGAATACACGCCATGCTTTTGCTTGGATTCGCCGATGCTGCTCGTCAATGTCGAGTCTCGAAAATTCGGGAGGAAGAACAAGAGCTGTTTGCAGCACTTTTTTCAGCGGAGGAGTGGCGAGGATTTGAAACCAGGCAGCTGTATTGGTTGAAGACTCTTTCCAAAGTATCCTAATGTTTTTAGAAAAACCGAGTGCAAGCCTCATTTCAGGGCGCGTTTCCCCAATTGCACTTTCAAATGCATCGTCTTGAAATCGTTTCACGGTTATTCTTGCGCGGCCTGGTTCGCTCAAATGGCCAGGTCGACTGGTTGAAAAATCAAAATCCCGGGCGAACGACTTATACCTGCGATCAGCAAGTTTATTAGCTAGCGCTTTTGGGTTCGAAACACCTTCCATCATGAGAGTCTTGATAAAGTGACGGTTGTCAACGTCCTCTGACAAACCGTAGGCTCCCAATATAACCCGCATCACGCGCCTGTCGTTGATAATATCATCTGGAGTGTGTATCTTCGGAAAGCGCTCGAGAAAATATTCAGAGTCTGACGCAATTGGTATGCTCCGAACATGAGCAGACCTCTGCATCGGCACAGTTGATTTCAGAAACGCCCATCCGGATAGTCCGCTACCTATAACAAATGGTTGGAAACTCATGGACGCTTAGCCCTTAGTAATTTGGCTTCAATCGGTAAGAGTTGGCGCAGCAGTTTCAAACACGCATATGCATTTTGGTCAGCGATAGAGACACGCGCCTGCGACAAGAGACTTGCGCTATCCGTGTCACAAAGAATATCCGATAACGCCTGCACTTGACCCAACAAGCGTGACCAAAGCATCACCGGATCAATTTCACCACTCAAGATAAGCTGAGCGAGATAGCACGCGCGCCGCACTGGTGTGTTGGCCTCGTCAGGATGTATGGCATCTTTCAGCCGCAGAATATTTGCGTTCGCTGTCAAGACAGTGATGCGCGAACGGCGGTCCCCATTTTCAATTACTGCGCCATTGATCAGGACCCTTTCTTTTGGGCCCATCTTCAGAACTAACCCACTCATTCACTTGACCGCATGTAAGTGAGGCCGCGAAGTATTGCAAGATTCGTTTCAATGAGAGGGGCGATGTGTACATCTTCGACCAAGACCTTGCAAGAATATGCTTGGACGAATTCGAAAAGATAAAAAATTTTCGCCCGCAAATCACTTGATAGTTGATTATTGGCGTTTGCAACATCCACAGCAAACGCTGTCCACAGTTTCTGATTATCACGCAAAGCGCCAACATATTCCGCGTAGTCTGTATGGCGTGTTTCAGAGTGCTCTTTAAGACGTCTGGTTACCTTAAGAACGAGCTCGATTTCTGCATCCCTGAGTGACTTTATAGGAGCACTGGGATAACTTTGATATGCAAATGCGTTCGACATCATACCTCAACTTTTTCAATTTTCATTTGGCTACTCGGGTCAAGATTGACCCGAGCTTTTGCTCATCGGAATAGTGAAAGCAACGCTTGTGGCGCCTGATTTGCTATCGAAAGAGCCTGTACACCCAATTGTTGCACTTGTAATGCTTGAAGCCGAGCGCTCGCTTCCTCCATATCAGCGTCGACTAAAGTCCCGATTCCGGACTTTAGAGAGTCGGTGAGATTCGAAATAAAGTTTGATTGGGTCTCAATTCTGCCCTGTGCGGAGCCAAACGAAGCTGCTGAATCAATTGCGTTTTGAATCATATACTCGATGGAAACGAGTGCAGCGTCCGCGCCTGAATCCGTCGTGACATCGATGTCATTCAGTTTCTCAAGGCCGCCACCGATTGTGACTTCCGTCGGACTCGTCAGCGTATCAACCCGTGCGGCAATCGTGTCCGTTGCGTCGGTCAAAGTGGATGATACGGACAAATTGCCACCTGAAACCGTTACGTTGAAAGTTGACGTGTCCAATCCCTGCTCGGCCGCGTAAATTGCGTACGCCTGAGCCAAGCCTTTAGCGACGTCCCCGGCGGTGTCTCCATCGCGTGCAATATACATGACTTTCTGTGCATCGGCAGCAATAGTACCAGTTGTGTAGTCGGCCGCCGTGAATTTGTCTCCATTTGCATCAGTGCCGGTAACTCCTAGACTGAAAATTTGTCCGGCAGCCGTTGGAGACGTTATCGCAAGTGTCGCTGTTTGCGTCGCGTCAAGTGTGACTGCTGTTGTCAGGTTGCCAACTGTCCCCCCAACAACCGAGCTTGATGCAGTTCCAACGTCTTTTTTTGCGACGGCAATGTCGCTTGCCGATACACCACCTGCGGAGCGATCAAGAGATGCCAATACGTTTACAGAGCCTGATCCAGCATCGATCTCTCGGTTGGATAGCAAATTGAGGCCGTTAAATTGGGCGGCTCCAACTACCGCATTAATTTGTTCGCGAAGCGCTACGATATCTGTTTGAATTTTAGCGCGATCAACGTTTTGTTCCTGCGAAGCGACAATTTTGCTTTTCATATCCGTCAAAAGGTCTGTAACAGTCTCAGCGCCATTTCGGGCTACAGCAACAGTCGACTCACCAAGATTGAGGCTATCTGAAATCCCTTGAAATCCCTTGACGTCTGACTCCATGACTTTGGAAATAGCCCACACGGCTGCATTGTCGCGCGCGGTGCTAACAGATTTGCCTGTCGAAATGGCGTTTTGTGTATCCGTGAGTTTCGAGTTGACTGATTTCAACGTTTGCAGCGCGATCATCGCTCCGTTGTTAGTCAGAATGCTGGACATTTTCTTCCTTCCTTCGTGCTTTGCACATGATATCTTGCTCCAAGACCTATCTTGGACGGCAAATGAAGTGTCATTCTGACGAGTGCTGGGCATGCCCGCGCCACGGAAACCGTGCAAAACAATGCTTGGCGATAAACATTGAATATTTTCTGAACGCCCTCAGGCTATTGTATAAAATTTTTCACAAGTACTAATTTGAGTCTTCCTCGGATAAACTTACGAAAAACCATTTGGTAGTAGATTTTGGATTGCAGCAAAGCTCTACATGATTGATTCGATGGCATGGGATATGATAAGACCTAGTACCTCAATGTTTCCATTTTATATGCGAGCTTCCTAAGATCAACTTTTTTCTTCCGGTGCCATGCGCGATAGTTTTAAAGGCGGGAGTAATCGAGAAATTTCGTCTGACAATGAGCGATGCGTGCCTGAATATAAAGGCGTTTCAAAGAAATTCATTGGGTATTCGAAGAACGTCGAATTGGTAGGAGCTACAGTACATTTTGATACTGCAGATCTTATCAGCAAAAAAATGTATTCTCCCAGTAACGGTTTCGATATATGCGATTCCACAAAATCGCCTAAGCTTCAAGGCTGTGCGAATTTTATAAATCGGTTCAATATCACATATTCAGAAATTTTGGGAAAGAAAAGTCTCTGTAGCTTTGTTAACGGCGAAAATATTGCGCTAGATAACTATCAACTTGATGACGTCTCTCTACGATGTAGCTCCCACGTAGATTCGCCGTCATTTGGAATTTATGAGTTAACAGTATACAATAATATTGTGGTCCCAAATTCTTTTATAAAGTACGATTCTTCAAATAGACCAAATTTGGTGATATCGTCTAGTAAAAATGGGGATTTTGAATTTTATGAAACGACGGATATAGGATTGGCATTTCATGCACACAAAAACCCACAGTTAAAAGCATATGGCGATAATTTAGCAGATTTTCAGAATTTGAAATTATTTTCTGAAAATCGTCATAATTTGTATCGAGATATCGGTAACGTTTCGTACTCGCCTCAATCTGATTCAGATGATTCTATAAATGTGCGAGCGATTACTAGACATCACCGCAACGTTCCTTTGGAGAGTGCTGTTGTGATGGGTGCAAAAGACAGTTCTGTCTTAAATTCGTGTAATCTTGATAAACAGCAGATTGATGACAGGAAATTAGACATAAATAGAAGTCAGGCAAGTATAAATCAATCAATATATTTTGATAGCGTTTCGCTGTCGACAGGGAGTGAAAATAGAAACAGCTCGGTGATCGATCAAACTGTGAGGCAACCTGCGATTTCTGCGCAAGTTATGTTAGGGGCATCAAAGCGTCCTACACGTTTTTATGATTCAAAAGCAATCGATGTTCTTCCAACGATATCGATTCAATCTAGTGACGACAATTTGGATCTATGGTTTGTATCTGGCAACAGTGAATTATCAGACGCGCTATCCCGCCACCAACATGAGTTAAAGGCAATATTGAAGGACTTGAGTATTGAAAATTTTGGTATGAATTTTTCAGAAAATTTTCATGAGTCACGTCACAATAGGGAAAGTCGTAGATGGACTGAGGTAGGGAACTGCGTCGAGTTTCGGGATTCGCCTGCGCAGACCGAAGTCATCTATAGTGAAAGTAGTCTTGATCGACGAGTTTGAAAGGAATGACTGTGATGCAGGTTGATACAAATTTGTCTGGCGCGGTTCGTGGGCGATCAAGCGCGGTCACACAGGACTTTGAGACATTTTTAAAAATGCTAACAACGCAGATTCGGAATCAGGATCCGCTTAGCCCGATGGAAGCCGATCAATTCGCAAGTCAGCTTGCATCGTTTTCAATGGTCGAACAGCAAACGTTGACCAATCAACGTCTAAAGGAGTTGTCGTTGGAGCTTAGATCAGACGGAATTTCATCCTACGCGCCGTTCGTGGGGACCCAGATATTGCATGAAGGGCCGTTTAATTTCACTGGTGCGGCAGTTCTGATGGAAATCAGGAGAGAGTTAACTGATGAAGATGGCTTGAAATTGTCGATTTTTTCGGGTGACGGCATTGTTGTTTCCGAAACAGTGTTATCTGACGGGCAATCACAGTTCAATTGGGACGGAACCGATGGCGAAGGGATACTTGTGAAACCAGGGCTTTATTCTGCGGAAATTCGTCGGGTCTCCGACGACGCGGAGGTTGAGGCAACGGTGGTTGCCAGTGGTCTGGTGGAAGAGGTGCGCTTTGGTTCAGCTGACGTCGAATTTATACTGGCCAACGGTTCGATAGTCACCGAAAGCAGTGTAGTCGGCGTCCGCCTTCCCGAATAGTGGTTCTATGCTGCAGACATGCCACGATATTTCGGTCTGATATGCGACGTCTACCATCCGGTTGTATATTGTGCGCTGTAGAACGGAAGACATTGGGATTTAACGTCACGCTTGGAGGGGCTTAACGACCAGTTCACCTTCTTCATGGGCTTTCATCGCAAGCGCGGCGGCATGAGCGCCTGCTGCGGTGGTGAAGTAAGGGATCTTGTCAAACAAGGCGACAGACCGGATTTCTCGGCTGTCCTGAACAGATGCAGCCCCTTCTGTTGTGTTCATGACCAAGTGAATGCCGCCGTCTTTCATTAAATCAACGATATTGGGTCGGCCTTCGTAGACCTTCTTTGTGATTTCGCATTGGATGTCATGCTTTGAGAGGAACGCGGCTGTTCCCGAGGTTGCTATGATCGTAAAGCCTAACTCGACGAGTATTCGCGCAGTCTCGATCAATTGATCTGTCTTGTCTTCATCTTTGATAGAGAAGAAAACGCTTCCTGACCGTGGCAGATGGTTGCCTGCGCCGAGTTGAGCTTTGAGAAACGCGCGGGGAAAAGAACGGTCCCAGCCCATAACTTCGCCGGTCGACCGCATCTCAGGGCCAAGGATCGTGTCGACGCCGGGAAAACGAGCAAAAGGTAGAACAGCTTCTTTCACCGAGAACCAGGGCATCATCGGATCAGCCAAAGTCATTGGGTCGGCCAGAGGCAAAACGGTGTCGTACTCCGCATTTTCCGGGTAGGGGTCGCGCATCGGGAAATTGTTCAAAGGCTCACCTGCCATCACCCGGGCGGCTATCGAAGCAATCGCCGAGTCAGTTGCCTTCGCGACGAAAGGCACTGTGCGAGATGCACGCGGGTTTACCTCGATTAAGTATACCTCGTCGTTTTTGATTGCGAATTGAACGTTCATCAATCCAACAACATTCAGGGCCCGTGCCAATGCTTCCGTTTGCCGCTTGATTTCTGTGAGGATCTCGTCCGAAAGAGAGTAGGGCGGCAAGGAACAGGCACTGTCGCCAGAATGCACACCAGCCTCTTCAATATGTTGCATGATCCCAGCCACATGGACACGCGTTCCGTCGCAGAGTGCATCAACATCAAGTTCGATGGCCCCTGACAGATAGCTGTCGAGCAAAACAGGGCTTTCGCCGGATACAACAACCGCTTCGGTTATATATCGTTCCAGATGCGCCATATCCCGCACGATTTCCATCGCACGACCACCGAGAACGTACGACGGGCGGATGACGAGTGGGAAGCCGATGTCCTCCGCAATCGCCAGAGCTTGATCGCCCGTGGAGGCAATGCCGTTGTGAGGTTGTTTGAGACCCAGCTTGTTCACAAGTGCTTGGAAGCGCTCGCGATCTTCAGCTAGGTCAATCGCGTCGGGCGTGGTGCCCAGAATTGGAATTCCTTCTGCCTCCAAAGCATTGGCAAGTTTCAACGGGGTCTGGCCCCCAAATTGAACGATAACACCGTGGAGCGTGCCGTTCTCTTGTTCGACACGCAAAATTTCTAACACATGTTCAAATGTCAGCGGCTCGAAATACAGCCGGTCAGAGGTGTCGTAGTCTGTTGAAACGGTTTCGGGGTTACAGTTGACCATGATTGTCTCATAGCCTGCATCCGTTAGTGCAAAGCAGGCGTGACAGCAGCAGTAGTCAAATTCGATCCCTTGGCCGATCCGGTTCGGACCTCCGCCCAAAATGACAACTTTTTTCCGATCACTGGGTCGCGCTTCGCATTCTGCGTCACCCATCATGGGCGCTTCGTAGGTCGAATACATGTAGGGCGTTTGCGCTTCGAATTCCGCGGCGCATGTGTCGATGCGCTTAAAGCTGGCCTTCACGTTCAGGGATAGGCGACGCGTACGGACGTCTTTTTCTGTTGTGCCAGCGAGATTGGCTAAGCGCGCATCCGTAAAACCAAGCATTTTGAGCGCCCGCATTCCCGGCTCGTCTGTTGGCAACCCATTCGAGCGGACGTCTTCCTCGATTTCCACGATTTCGCGAATCCTGGCAAGGAACCAAGGATCGAACATCGTTGTCGCGTGAATCTCGTCGTCTGTCAGACCGTGGCGCATGGCCTGGGCAATTGTCCGCATCCGGTCTGGTGTCTGCTGACTGATCGCCTTGATGACTACAGATTTTTCCGGGGCACCTTCGATGTACACTTCATCAAAGCCGGTTAGGCCGGATTCCATGGAAGCCAAAGCCTTTTGCAGGGATTCGTGGATTGTGCGGCCGATGGCCATCGCTTCGCCAACCGACTTCATCGCTGTGGTGAGGTGTGGTTCGGACCCTGGAAACTTTTCAAACGCAAATTTTGGAATCTTGGTGACCACGTAGTCAATCGTCGGTTCGAACGAGGCGGGAGTGACTTTGGTGATGTCATTGTCCAACTCGTCGAGCGTGTATCCGACTGCCAGCTTTGCGGCGATCTTGGCGATTGGGAAGCCGGTTGCTTTTGACGCAAGTGCAGAAGACCGGCTAACCCGTGGGTTCATTTCGATGACAACCATACGCCCGTCTTCGGGGTTGATTGCCCACTGAACGTTTGAGCCCCCGGTCTCGACTCCAATCTCGCGCAGAACGGCAATCGAGCCGTTGCGCATGATCTGGTATTCTTTGTCAGTCAGGGTCAGCGCTGGCGCAACCGTAATTGAGTCCCCAGTATGCACGCCCATAGGATCTACGTTCTCGATGGCGCAAACGATAATGGCGTTGTCCGCCCGGTCGCGCACGACCTCCATCTCGAACTCTTTCCATCCAAGCAGGGATTCGTCGATCAGGATTTGGTTGACCGGAGAAGCATCCATGCCCGAACGGCAATAGTGGACAAAGTCTTCGCGGTTGTAGGCGACGCCTCCACCAGTGCCACCCAGGGTAAAGGCCGGTCGAATAATTGCTGGGAGCCCTATGTGCTCGAGTTCAGCAAGGGCAAGCGCTACACCGGCTTCTAGATCGGCATTGCCATTGTCTTTTTTCGGAGCGGTGACAATCGTCGCTTTGGGATTCTCCAGACCGATGCGATCCATTGCTTCGCGGAAAAGCTTGCGATCTTCCGCCATTTCAATGGCTTCTCTCGTGGCGCCAATCATTTCGACACCAAATTTTTCCAAAACGCCCATCTCTTCCAAGGCGAGCGAGGTGTTCAGTCCGGTTTGACCGCCCATGGTCGGCAGCAAGGCGTCTGGGCGCTCTTTCTCAATGATCTTGGCCACGATCTCTGGTGTGATCGGCTCGATGTAAGTTGCGTCTGCGAGTTCCGGGTCTGTCATGATGGTCGCCGGATTCGAGTTGACCAGAATGACCCGGTACCCTTCTTCACGTAGCGCCTTGCAAGCCTGAGCACCGGAATAGTCGAATTCGCAAGCCTGCCCGATCACGATCGGCCCGGCTCCGATGATCATAATGGATTTGATATCGGTACGTTTGGGCATGGCATTACCTCGTTTCGCGCGGGTCCGTGCCGGTAGACCGCCCCGGCTGGCAAATTCCAGCGGGTTATAGACATGCGCGGGTGACGTTCAAGCCTCTTGAGGCTGCCTTTTGTCAACGTGAAGAGATTTCTCATCTGTAGCCAGCTCGCTTCGCCAACTCTCGGTGACGGAGCGATTTGTAATAACGCAAGTCTACCCCATCAATGTGTCAACTTTGTTGGACAATTTCGGTGTCTGAATGCAATTGCGGGCCGGGACTCGTCTTATTATCCCATGTTGAACGCGGTTGGGGCCGTTATGTGGCGGTGTTCGCTATGCCGCCGTAAGGGAAATCGCGAGGAATAAGTTCTGGTTCGGTGACATTGGAGCGTTGTCGGAACCGGCCAGAATCAAGTGTGCCTGACAAGTCGCGGGCGCACTTACGGGTGGGAGACGAGCATGATTGCGCCGACGCCGGGTCCGTTGAAGCAGCCTCGGGAGAGGTCCTTCATGAGCGCGAACATGATTCTTCCTATTCATGAGGTGCTTTCAAAGTTCATCGGACCCGACAGTCGCGATGACTTGTTCAGACAAGCTGGCTTAAGATTTCTTCCGTCGCCACAGGACCCAGTACGAGAACGTCAGGTGGCGCAGGTTCATCAGACAATTCGCCGGGAGCTGCCGGATGATTGGCAGCACATCATGAAGGATGCCGGCGAAAAAGCTGGGCGCGTAGTTCTGGACTACCGTATGGACCCGGGAGCGCGAGATTTATTGCGCCGTCTGCCTTGGTCTCTTGCGACGTGGATGTTGGTGCGCACAACCACCCAGAATGCGTGGACGTTCAGCGGAAGTGGCAATTTTCGCGTCGTGAAGACGTCGACTCTTGAGATCTGCAATAATCCAGTGACGCGAGCGGAATCCAGCGATGCGCCAGTCTGCTTGTTTCAACAAACGGTACTCGAAACGGTTTTCAGTCACGCCATCGACACGCGGTTGCGCTTTGTAGAGACGAAATGCTGTGCTGCAGGGGCTGACGCCTGTCGCTTCGAGCTGGCGATGCCATAGCGGTCCACGCTGATTTTGGGTTGAAACTGTTGCGCAGACCGCTCGTTTCATAAGGTATGGCTGGACTTTTCGGCGATCCTGCATCATTGACCCGGGCGACCTGCAACGTTCTGAGAATTGGGAATTCGAAATGCATGCCTATCGCAGCCACACCTGCGCCGATCTGACGTCTGCGAACGTCGGCGAAACTGTCCGCTTGTCCGGCTGGGTGAACCGCATTCGCGATCACGGCGGTATTTTGTTTATCGATCTGCGCGATCACTATGGGATTACGCAAGTTCTTTGTGATCCTGACAGCCCCGTCTTTGAAGACGTTGAAAAAGTGCGTTCGGAATGGTGCATCCGCATCGACGGGGAAGTCAAAGCGCGAGATGCGAGTCTCGTGAATCCGAAATTGCCGACTGGCGAGATTGAAGTTTTTGTCCGCGACATTGAAGTTCTGGGAGCTGCCGAAGAACTGCCCTTGATCGTTTTCGGCGACCAAGAATACCCTGAGGAAACCCGCCTTCGGTATCGTTACCTTGATCTGCGTCGTGAAGCGATGCAGCGAAACATGACTTTGCGTTCGGATGTGGTGTCATCCATCCGCAAGCGCATGTGGGACAGCGGATTCCGTGAGTACCAGACGCCGATCATCACCGCGTCCAGCCCGGAAGGTGCACGTGACTTCCTTGTTCCGTCGCGTCTGCATCCCGGCAAATTTTACGCGCTGCCACAGGCACCACAACAGTTCAAACAGCTGATCATGGTCAGCGGGTTCGACAAGTATTTTCAGATCGCGCCGTGTTTCCGTGACGAAGACCCGCGCGCCGATCGTTCGCCAACGGACTTTTATCAGTTGGATATGGAGATGTCCTTTGTCAGCCAGCAGGACGTTTTTGACACGATTCAGCCCGTGATGCAGGGTGTCTTCGAAGAATTTGGCGGTGGACGAAAGGTCGACACAGATTGGCCGCAGATTTCGTATCGCGATGCCGCTTTGTGGTACGGAACTGACAAACCGGACCTGCGCAACCCGATCAAAATGCAGGTTGTGTCCGAGCATTTCCGAGGATCTGGTTTTGCCATTTTTGCGAAACTTCTTGAACAGGATGGCACTGAAATCCGCGCCATTCCGGCGCCGAAAGGTGGCAGCCGCAAGTTTTGTGATCGGATGAATGCCTTTGCCCAGAAAGAAGGTCTGCCCGGCATGGGTTATATCTTCTGGCGCGATGGTGAAAACGGCATGGAAGCGGCGGGGCCGTTGGCCAAAAATATCGGCCCCGAGCGGACAGAAGCCATTCGTCAGCAACTGGATCTGGGTGTTGGCGATGCGGCCTTCTTCCTCGGTGGGAAACCTTCGAGCTTTGAGACGATCGCAGGCAAGGCGCGTGTCGTAATTGGCAACGAGCTTGGTCTGACCGAACAGGATCGCTTTGCATTTGCTTGGATCGTCGACTTCCCAATGTACGAGGCCGATGAAGAAACTGGCAAAGTTGATTTCAGCCACAATCCGTTTTCTATGCCGCAAGGCGGAATAGAGGCTTTGAACGGCGATCCGCTTTATGTTCTAGGCTATCAGTACGACCTCGCGTGCAACGGATACGAGCTTGTTTCCGGTGCGATCCGAAACCATAAGCCTGAGATCATGTTCAAGGCATTTGAGCTTGCGGGCTATGGCGAAGACGAGGTTCGTAAACGGTTTGGCGGTATGGTGAACGCGTTCCGCTTCGGCGCACCTCCCCACGGTGGTTGCGCAGCTGGGATTGACCGGATGGTGATGCTGCTTGCAGACACAGCCAACATCCGTGAAGTCATTATGTTCCCAATGAACCAGCGAGCCGAGGACTTGATGATGAATGCTCCATCTGATCCGACCAGCGATCAGCTTATGGAACTTGGCCTGCGCGTTTTGCCGAAAGAAGATTGAGGACTGAGTTTGAGCGCAGGGTTGGTTCGAAAATCGGACTCCCTGTGCCACCCGTCAGATAGCGACCGCGCCGCGGACGCGGTCCTGTACCAAACCTGCAAGCCGCGAAATTGGGCCGATCAAGGGCATGCCGTCTTCTTGCGCTGATGCAAGCTCTGAAGCGGCGCGATCAAGAATCCCGTCCTCGGCAAAGACAGCGACTCCGTGCAGAAATGCGGTCACGTAGCGGATTGTCTTGGCATCCAAGGGCCCGCCCAAAATGTCCGCGATATGAGCCATGTCCTCGCGGAATGCCACCGGATCTGGTTCGACAAGATCGGTTCTGATCGGTCGAATGCCGGCTGGTTGAAAGTCTGGAGGTAGATGTCTGAGAATTGCCTGTTGGAACGTTCCGATGTTCGCAAAGGGCTTTTCCAGGAACCCGTCAGCACCAGCCGCATAAGCGACGTCTTCGGCAAAACTATCTCCGCTGCATGCGATGATCACTGGAACGCGTGGAATGGTCGTTGACAACTCTGCGATGAGGTCTGCGCCGCTGCCGTCTGGCAAGCTCATATCGACAATTGCGACGGATGGTCGGTAGACTCGAAGATGTCGTCGGGCGGATTGCAGGCAATCGGCCCGTCTGAGACGCGCACCGCTATGCAAACACAACAGACGCAATGCATCGCAAGCAAAAAGGCTGTCCTCAACCGCGAGGATTGTCAGCCCAAGCAATGGTCGGGTGGTTGTCGGTCTGCGCAGGTGGTCCAAATCGTATTCGTCCATCGTGAAGCCCTCTATGAGTCGCTTCATTTTGGCGCGGGCTTGGCTAACAGGCGGTTAATGCTTCAGTTGCTCTTGTCTGACTTTGCCGCTCGGGGGATAAGCCGAGGCAGTTAAAACGGAGACATGCGATGATTGGACGTTTGAACCATGTGGCGATTGCCGTTCCCGATCTTGAGGCGGCATCGAACCAGTATCGGAATGCACTGGGCGCAAAGGTTGGTGAGCCGCAGGACGAACCCGATCATGGTGTGACTGTCGTGTTTATCGAACTGCCGAATACCAAGATCGAGCTGCTGTACCCATTGGGGGAAAACAGCCCTATCACTGGATTTCTTGAAAAGAACCCATCAGGCGGCATTCATCACGTCTGCTATGAAGTTGACGATATCCTCGCGGCTCGAGACCACCTCAAAGAGACAGGCGCGCGCGTTTTGGGAGATGGCGCGCCAAAAATTGGTGCGCACGGCAAGCCTGTCCTGTTTTTGCATCCCAAAGACTTCAACGGGTGTTTGGTCGAGCTGGAACAAGTCTGAGAGCACCACACATAAGGCTGTAAAGGAGCGCTCAAATGTCGATCACCTCAGCCATCGTCCTGTTTGCCGTGATTTGGTTCATGGTCTTTTTGATTATCATCCCGATCCGGCTGAAAACGCAGGGAGATGTGGGTCAGATCGTGCCTGGCACGCATGCTGGTTCGCCAGAGGTTCACAACCTCAAGAAAAAGGCTTGGATCACGACATTTGTTAGCATTGCCCTTTGGATTGTGATCGCGGGAATTATTTTCTCTGGTTGGATCACGGTGCGTGATCTTGATTTCTTCAACCGGATGGGGCCCGCCCCTGAATTTGGTGATACAAGTGGGTAAAGGTCGCGGCACCTAGGATTGGGATCACCAAATTTATCAGCGGCAAGGACAAAGGCATTGCCATCAGCGTGCCCGCAATCCAGATCTTGCCCATATGCCTTTTGCGCAGAGCTTTGGCTCCGGCGCGACCTTCTCGCCGAATTGCAGCTAGGGTAAAGTATTCCCGACCGAGCAAAAACCCGTTCAATCCCCAAAAAATGAAGAGCGCGAAAGGCGGAAACATCACGTATAGGATAAACGCAAAAGTATTTGCTGCGATCAGGACACCAAGAAAGTTGACCGTATCACGAAAAGCGTCGCCCAGAGGGACGCGATTGGCTTTGGTCATCTGCGGATAGTACCTGTCTTCCACGGCATCTGCGACATCGTCCAAGAACATTGAAGTGATTGCGGACGCTACGGGGATCATCAAAAAAACGGACAGGACGATCATGGATATGAAGGCTGTCCAGCTCAGAAGATCGTCGAGCCATGTCACTTCCCCAATAAACGGGAGTGTCGCTTCCGGCCCGAGTGTTGCGTTCAGCAACCACATCAAGCCTGCAAAAAACGCGACCAGAAGCGCGAAACCCAGCCCAATTCCCAGAAACAGTACTTTCCGGAAACGGGAATCCCCAAGCTGCCGGAGGGTTAGGAAAAAACTTCTAAGGATCATGCGTCTAGCCAGGTTGTAATCTCAGCAATGTCTGGGCGTGGCCGTTCCGGCGGTGTCGTCGTTGCGGTTCCGATGTGGATAAAACCTGCCACGCGTTCATTGCTGGTCAAACCAAGTGTACTTTTGCAGAAGTCTGAATTGTGTGATGGCCAACCGCTAAGCCAATTCGCCCCCCATCCAGAGGCCAGAGCAGCATTCAACAAGGCAAGGCACACAGCGCCTGCAGAGTAGGTTTGTTCGATTACCGGGATCTTTTCGGAAGGTTTCTGAACCTCGATCACGGCAACGCAAAGTGAGCTGTCATCAAACTGTTTGCGAGCCTTCGCAATGTCGTCCTCGGCGCGTCCAGATGCGCGACCAAATTCTTCGACTGAGAGCGCAATCCGTGCAAGAGCGGCTTTTTCCAAAACGATAAAGCGCCAAGGCTCAAGCTTGCCATGATCCGGAGTCCGTGCTGCGGCTGTTAGAATCGGCAGCAGCGCTTCGCGATCCGGGACAGGAGGTTGCAATATTTTTGCCGGCCGGGACCTTCGGGTGTGCAAAAACTCCAAGACAGCCTGGTTTGGATCGGGCATGGTCTCTCCTTGATCTTGAGCCGAAGCAGGGTCTACGGCAAATCAACAGTCTCATTCGGTGACGTGATAGGACGAAAGCATGCCTAAGAACAGCCTTGCTGACCTTGCTGTGCCCGGTCACTGTCTCTCAGTCCGCGTGACGCCGAATGCGCGCTCAAACAGTGTGGCCGTGGAGAACGGAACGATCAGGATCGGTGTGACTGTCCCGCCAGCAGAAGGGGCGGCGAACGCAGCCGTGATCAAACTCTTGTCGAAAGCGCTTGGTGTTCCAAAATCAAGATTGACCCTTATCAAGGGTCACAAATCTCGGGACAAAGTCATTCAGGTTGATTGACCACTTGTCTCTTCGCGAGAATAGACCCCTTCCGGCAGCGAGAGCGAGGCGGCCAAATCTCGCATCTGAGACATTGAGAGTGTGATTTTATTCACCCGGTCCGTACGTGGATCATACTGCTCGACCGTGATGCATTCCTCGAAGCCATTCACGATAACGTCTTCCTGCAATGGCCCTTCACCTTCGTCCACCAGAGTAACAACGGTCGAGTCAAATTCGTGTTCGATGCTAAACATGATGCGAGAGTAGCGCGGGCTTTCTAGGAACGCTACGGCGCTCTTGCGGAAATTCACTCATTCGAATTCTGGGCTGGCGGGATACATATGAAACTTCTATTTCTAAGTGCTCAGATACACGGAGTGACAAGATGCGTTGGCTCATAATCGTGGCCCTTTTCGCGCTTGCAGCCTGTGACGTTGCAGCGCCGTCGCCTCAAGTGCAACCACGGCCAAAGTCTGATGTGACGCGACTTTCCGACCAGGATGCGCGGACGCGCGCGGGAATTGCTGCTCGTCAGTTTGTGGCGGTTGTAGAAACCGTTGAACCGGTTGCTGAAAGGGAGTGCCGCCGTATGGTACCGGGCGCGAACTGTGATTTCCAAATCGTGGTTGATGATCGGCCCGGCCAGCCTCCGAACGCTTTTCAAACCGTCGACCGAAACGGACGTCCAATTCTGGCGTTTAACCTTGCCTTGATCGCTTCCGTGCAGAACGCGGATGAGCTCGCGTTCGTCATGGGCCATGAGGCGGCGCATCATGTCTTGGGTCACCTTGGGCGAACGCAACAAAATGCAGCTGTTGGCGCGGTGATCCTGTCCGGTCTGGTTGCGCTTGGCGGTGCGGATGCGGCTACCGTGCAATCGGCTGAACAAATCGGCGCGTCTCTCGGCGCTCGCACATATTCTAAGGAATTTGAGTTGGAGGCGGATAGGCTCGGAACAGTCATCACAGCGCGCGCCGGGTACAACCCTGTGCGCGGCGCTCTGTTTTTTGATCGTATTCCTGATCCCGGGAACCGCTTTCTCGGTACCCATCCCCCAAATGCTGCCCGGATGGAAATCGTTCGCCGTACCGCCGCTGGCCTTTAGGCGCAGCTTCATTGACATGCATCAAAGCTGGACAGTCTAGCGAGAGTTACCCTTAGGGCAGAACGATGGGGAGCATTGTTATGTCCAACACGTCAAAACGCGAAGCTCACACGCAGTTGGTTTTGTCTATGGCAGATCGGCAAGGGCTGGACCTGCAAGAGATGATCCTGCGGGCGGAGCTGTCAGAAACCGATTTCGAACACGCCGTTGATCAGTGCCTTGGGTGCACTCAGCCAACGGCTTGTAAGTGCCTTCTGGAAAATTCTACGGGTCAACTGAATTTGCCAGAGTACTGTCGCAACGAGGGACTCTTCAGCGAGTTGTCCTCCAAATGACTTTTACCCACAGGCATATTCCTTGGCGGCCCCTTGGCCAGACAGGTGTGCACTATTGGCTGGTGCAGCGCATGGCCAAATCTTGCGGTGTAGATACGGCGTTGGCCTCAGCTAACGGTAACTTGACTTCAAATGATTGGGTTGCGGCTGTTCAGCGGTGCCGGTCCTGCCAATGGGTCGATGGCTGCGAACGATGGCTGGATCGTCATGATGCAGCAGGCACATCCAGGCCGCCTGAGACATGCTTGAATGCTGGCCTTGTGAAGCTTCTGACGGAAAGACAGGACCATGTTGACCAAAAGCTTAGGGAATCCTGAACTTCACTTTTGGCTGACGCGCAGCGTTGCCAAAGTCATGGGCATCAATCTTTCTGAGGCTATCGCTCAAGGGCGGATATCGCCGCAGGATTATGCCTCTATGGTTACGGCGTGCCGACAATGCTCCAACGTTGAATCCTGCCAAATCTGGCTCGGCAAACAAAAGAGCCTGACACGGATAGCGCCGGATAGGTGTGCAAACGCCAAGACCCTTCAGGCTTTGGCCATCAAACACTAAGTAATGGACGTGGAAACGGGGTCAGGCGCGCAGGTTTTTTGCGCTTTCTTTGATTCCAGCATATTGTCCCGACGGACGGAAGCGCCAAAGATAATCCGGCAAAACGGCTTCCAGTGCGACGGGTTTGATATCCAAGTCGGCAAAAGTCTTGTGGCTTTCGGAGACTACGTTGTCTTTGCGCAGATTCTTGACTTGATCACGCGTGATCAATGCGGGGACCAAGCCACCGCTGATCGCACTCGCAAAGTCAAATATTCCGCCCATGATTGACGCCATAAAGAACGGAATATTCACGATGAGGCGGCGGCGGCGAATGACATCAAGCATTTGGTGCATCAGCTCGCGGAATGTGTTCACATCTGGACCGCCTAGTTCGTAAACGCCCGGCGCTGCGTCACCCGTAACCGCAAGGCAAGCTGCCCTGGCTACGTCATCGACGTAAACCGGTTGGAATTTTGTGTCGGCACCAACGACCGGCAGGATCGGGCCAAATCTTGTCATGCTGGCAAAGCGATTGAAGAATTCATCTTCGGGTCCAAAGACGATTGACGGCCGTAGAATCACTGCGTTGGGCATATGTTCGAGTACAGCTGCTTCGCCCTCTGCTTTCGTGCGTTGGTAGTCAACGTCGCTTGCCGGTTCCGCTCCGATTGCCGAGATATGCACCATCGTTGCAACACCAGAGTCGGCTGCCAAGCGTGCAACACGACCTGCGCCCTCGGCCTGGACGGCATCGAACGTGTTCTTTCCGCTCTTCGCCAGAATGCCTACACAATTGACCACTGCATCGGCGCCCTGCATAGCAGCGCGCACGCTTGCGTCGTCGCGGATATTGCACAGAATCGGCTCAACCTGACCAACCACACCATAGGGCTTGACGAAAATTGCCTCGTTCGGCCGACGAACAGCGACGCGCACACGCCACCCTTGCTTGGCCATGCGCCGGGCAATGTAGCGCCCGACAAACCCCGAGCCGCCATAAATTGTGACGAGTTTGGACATGTGCATGCTCCTGCTCATAGATTGAGAGACGTCTATCCTTGTCGGGCCTTCCGAGCAAGGTGAAGGATTGCCGCAAAGGTTCATCTTGAGCAGGGCAAAAAGCCCGTTGACACCCTATCGTCACAGGATTAAACGCCTGCTTCACGACACCTGCCCAGGTGGCGGAATGGTAGACGCGCTGGCTTCAGGTGCCAGTGGCCGCAAGGCCGTGGAGGTTCGAGTCCTCTCCTGGGCACCA
>JAUIIR010000163.1 GCA_030431485.1 Alphaproteobacteria bacterium | reverse complement strand
GCCGACATGCGGTCAGGGCATAGGGGATTGGGCCCCGAAATCGGGGTTGCAGTGGTGTTGTTCATGGGAGCGTCTTTCTGGTTGCCACTCAGATTGAAACGCCTTGGAGGCTGAACTTCAAACAAAAACAATGACCTACCGTAGTGCCGGGTAGGTCTGCGTGTTTAATGGTGTTTATGTCGGAAGCGGGTTTTGATGAGATTGAGGTGCTTCAACGGGACGGAGCCACTCATCGAGCTTAGACCAGCGCCGTCGCCCCGACACATTCTTGACTGCGATCGCCACCGCCTTTTTCTGGCCGACCAAAACTACGAGTTTTTTGCCACGTGTGACACCTGTGTAGAGCAGATTGCGCTGCAGCATGGCGTAATGCTGGGTCATCACAGGGATGACCACGGCGGGGTATTCGGAGCCCTGGCTCTTGTGGATGGTTGCGGCATAGGCGGGGACCAGCGTGTCTAGTTCGCCGAAGACATACGTGACGGTGCGACCGTCAAAATCCACCGCGATCTCGCCCTCATCAAGATCGACATCCTCGATCATGCCGATGTCGCCGTTGTAGACGTCCTTGTCGTAATCGTTCTCGATCTGCATCACCTTGTCGCCGGGGGCAAAGGTCCAGCCAAATCGTTCGACCTTTTTCTCTCCGGCAGGATTCAGCGTGGCCTGCAATTCTATGTTAAGGGAACGCGCGCCCACACCGCCACGGTTCATAGGGCAGAGAACCTGGATATCTTTGATTGGATCGAACCCGAATTTGCGCGGGATGCGTTTGGAGACGAGTTCCACAATGCGCGGCACGGCTTGTTCCGGATCGGCGGCGGGCACGAAATAGAAATCGGTATCGCCCTCAGGCGGGGCCAGATCAGGCAGTTGGCCGGCGTTGATAGCATGAGCGGTGGTGATGATCTTGCTCTGTGCGGCCTGCCGAAACACTTCGGTCAATCGCACCACGGGAACAGCACCGGACCCAATAATGTCCGCGAGGACTTGGCCGGGCCCAACCGACGGCAGTTGATCAATATCGCCGACGACCAGAAGGGCGGCATGGCTCGGCACGGCCTTCATGAGCGATTGCATGAGCAACACGTCGACCATGGAGCTTTCATCGATGACGAGCAGGTCGCACTCGAGCGGGTTTTCAAGGTCACGCTTGAACCCGAACGCCTTGGGGTCGAACTCAAGAAGTCGGTGGATAGTCTTTGCCTCCATGCCTGTGGCCTCCGTCATCCGCTTGGCTGCACGGCCAGTCGGGGCGCAAAGCAACAGTTTTACCTGCTTCGCCGCGAGGATGCGCAAGATCGAGTTCACGATCGTAGTCTTGCCCACGCCAGGTCCGCCCGTGATGACCATAATCTTTGAGCGAAGGGCGAGCCGGATCGCCTCGGCCTGGCTGGCTGCCAGCGTGAGGCCAGTCTTTTGCTCGATCCAAGGCAGCGCCTTGTCGGCATCTATCTCTGGCCAAGGAAGCACACCGCTGCGAATACGTGTGAATTGTTCAGCAATGCCGCGTTCTGCGAGGTAGAGGCCAGTTAAAAAAATGCAGTCCGCATCACCAACATAATCGGCTGTCACAGTTTCCTCAGCAAGTTCCTCGGCGAGCGCGCTTTCGATCAAGGGCGTCGGGACCTCGAGCAGCTTGCCAGCAAGGCCGATCAAGTCTGCGCGAGGGAGGCCGCAATGCCCATC
>JAUIIR010000116.1 GCA_030431485.1 Alphaproteobacteria bacterium | reverse complement strand
AAAAATATCTGAACACGGGAAACCCCCGATGGCGAATACATCAATGGTGTGAGCATAAGGTGAGTGCGCCTTTTTTGCGACAGATATGATTGCGCAAAGGGCGAACAGGCGCGGCCGTTCGGATAACCGGGACCGGAGTTCGGAAAATCCAGTGGGTGATGTATTAGACCTGTTGAGCGAGGGGCTGTCGGGCCCATCGGCAAACAGCAGCATGACACCGGAGGTGATCAAGATGACCCGAATGCTTCTGCCACTTGCAGCAGCACTGCTGATCGCGGTGCCGTCGGTCCAGGCTCAGGAAGCGGTCTTCGTGATCCGCCATGCCGAAAAAGCCGGGTCCGGCGACGACCCGGACTTGACCGCAGCCGGCCGCGCCCGCGCTACGGCATGGGCGGCCATGCTTGCGCCGTCAGAGATTGATCATGTCGTCACATCCAATGCCAGACGGACCCGCGAAACCGGACGGATAGTCGCTGAGACGCTGGGTGTTGATCGGTCGGAACTTGCGATCGGAGACGTGACAGGGCTGCTTGACCTTCTGAGTTTCGATTTTGCCGATCAAAGAGTGTTGGTCGTCGGTCACACAGAGACAATTCCTTCGATCATCACAGGAATGGGCCATACCGGAAAAGTTCAGATCGCCCTGACAGACTACGCAAACCTGTTTGTCATTCGCCCGTCTGAGGATAGCGAGCCTGTGTTGATCCAGCTTCAGATGCCCTGATGTGGAACACCCCGAGGCGATAGTTGTCCATCAAAGCCGGTGTGCTTCATTGACCTTGAAATGCAAATGGCCCCGCCAAACGGCAGGGCCACGAAACCATCCAGACTTGGATGACAGGTCTTAGTCGGCCGACTGCTCTGTCGCCGGCACGTCGTCTGCATCCGCCTCGTCTTCGGCTTCCGAAGCGCGCAGACCCGACGGAGCCGAGATATTGGCGATCACGAAGTCGCGGTCGATGGTCGGCTTGGTGCCAGACGGCAGCGTGATGGCGGAAATGGTCACGGTGTCGCCGATGTTCAGACCGCTCAGATCAACGGTCAGTTTCTCGGGGATGTCACCTGCGGTCACAACCAGTTCGACTTCAGGACGCACAACGGTCAGAACGCCACCCTTCTTGAGGCCGGGTGCCGCGCCTTCGTTGATGAATTCAACCGGGATGAAGAGGTTGATCTTCGAGGTGCGACGCAGGCGCATGAAGTCGACATGCGTCGGCAGGTCTTTGACCACATCGCGCTGCACGTCACGGCAGATCACGCGGACGTCTTCCTGACCGTCAACCTTGAGGTTGAACAGAGTGGACTTGAAGCGGCCCTTCTTGAGGCGCGTCAGCAGTTCGTTGAATGGCAGTTGGATTGCCAGCGGCTCTTTATCGCCACCAAAAACAATGCCCGGAACCATGCCGTCGCGGCGTGCCTGACGAGCGGCGCCCTTGCCTGTCCCCGTCCGTTCCAGAGCTACGAGATCAGGAATCTCACCAGCCATGATATATCTCCAAATTGTAAGGGCAGGGTGCCTCCAAGGCTGTCACCCCGCGTGAAGGCTGCGCGATAGACCGGATTTTCGCGCAGGGCAAGAGCCAAGCGGTCAGATTCTGCCGCGCGCCATCTATTTCCGGGCTGGACCGATGTCGCAGAGCGTGGCACTGGCAGTGTCATGAGCCTTTTACGTGATCTATATATCAGCCGGGGACCGGCGGCCAGTTTTTCCGCCGTGGGTGTCTTTTGGGGCAGTTTTGCAGCCCTTGTGCCTGTATTGAAGCCGCAGGTCGGGCTGTCGGACGGGCAGTTTGGTCTTGCTTTGCTGATCACCTCCATCGGCGCGGTGATGGCAATGTGGCTGGCACCTCTGGCCGAACGCGCTTTGGGCGCGGGCGCCCTGGGGGTTCTGACCGCACTTCTGGCCGTGGCAACGCTGCTGCCCGGTCATACGGTAACGGGTGTGACCTTCACGCTGGCGATGCTCGGTGTGACCGTGACCTCGGGCACGCTTGACGTGGCCATGAACGCGCGGGTGAGTGCGCTTGAGGCGCAGGTGGGGCGCAGCCTGATGAACCTCAATCACGCGGTGTTTTCGGTGGCCTATGCGGTCTGTGCGATGGGAACCGGGCTGGCGCGGGAGATGGGACTGGGTCCTGCTGCCGTTCTGACCGGCAGCGGTCTTCTGATCGGGGCGCTGATGTTGCAGGCCTTCGCAGCGCCAGTGGCCGATGCAGAGCAAGAGGCAGACGGGATGGAGGTGGCCCCTCTGCCCTGGACCCTGCTTCTGCCCGGTGGGATGATCATCCTGATCGCCTTCATGTCAGAACAGGCGACCGAAGGCTGGTCAGCGTTGCATCTTGAGCGCAACCTTAACGCCGGTGCCGCACAGGGCGCGCTTGGCCCGGCGTTGCTGGGTATGACAATGGCGGTGGGACGGCTTGCGGGGCAGGTTGTTGCCAACCGCGTGTCGGAAAAGGCCGTGATCCGCTGGGCGGCGATCACAGCGGGGGTTGGCGCATGCATCGCTGCTTCTGCGCCATCTTTGGGCGTGGCTTATATCGGGTTCTCGATACTTGGGCTTGGCGTGTCGGTCATGGCACCGACGGCCTATGCCTGGATTGGCCGGATGGTGCCCAACCGCTTCCGTAGTCACGCAATTTCGCGCATCTCGGTGGTGGGGTATGCTGGGTTCTTCATCGGGCCGCCGATGATGGGATTTCTGTCAGAAGGGTTCGGACTCTCAACGTCGTTCCTGGTGATCGGAGGAACCCTTTTCGTGGTGCCTCTTATGCTGGTTCCGGTGCTGACGCGGCGGGCTGTGTCTTAACGGCGTCCGAAGAACAACGCGATTTGCCGGGCCTGACGCTGGAACAGGCGCGGGCCTTTCGGGGCTTCGCCCAGAGCCTCGACCTCGTCGATGGTGCGGCGCACAAGAGCTACCGACAGAAGGCCAAACAACACACCTCCGAAGGCCTGCCCGATGAGCACGCCGGGTGCACCGAACAGGATTGACCCCAACCAGACCAGCGGGATTGTTCCCAATGTATGCCGTCCCCAATTGAGCCAGGTCGAATAGAACGGACGTCCCAGATTGTTGAAGCAGGCGTTCGAGACGAAAAGCATCCCGTTGAAGAAAAACGCTAGCGCCAACGGTCCGCAAAACAGGAAAATAAGCGAAAGCGACACGCCTTCGGCGTTGAAGAGGGCTGCGATATGCGCGCGCAGCAAAAACAGAATTGTTGCCGCAACGACCACAACCAGAGCTGTAAAAAGCAGCGCATCGTACAGCGCGCGCCGCACGCGTGAGAAATCGCGCGCTCCGTAGTTCTGTCCGATGATTGGACCAACAGCCCCGGACAGGGCAAAAATGGTGCCAAAGGCAATGGGTGTCAGACGGCCAATGATCGCCATGCCTGCAACGGCGTCTTCACCATATTCCGCCATTGACCGCGTCACCCAGGCTTGACCAACAGGCGTCGCAAGCTGGGTCAGGATTGCGGGCAGGGAAATGGCAAAGATCGGCCGCAGGTCCTGAAAGAATCCGGACAGGCGCGGCGCACTCAATCCGCCGTAGTGCTGATAGATCGGCACAAGCGCGAGCGCTGCAATGGTCAACCGCGCCAACACCGACCCGAGCGCCGCGCCCGTCAGTTCCAGACCGAATGTAAAGATCAGCACCGGGGCAACGGCAGCATTCACCACACCGCCCACCACAGTGGCCGTCATTGCCCGCCGGGCATCCCCATGCGCTCGCAGAATCGCGCCACCGGCCATTCCGATCAACAGCACAGGCAACGACGGTACAATAATTTGAAGATAGTGCACGGCGAGAGCCGCCGTTTCCCCGGTCGCGCCCAGAAGTCCGACAAGCAGGGGCAGATTGCTCCAGACCAGAACGGCAAAGATCACTGCAAATACGACACCGGCGACAAGCGCGTTAGAGGCCCGTTGGCGCGCAAGATCCGTGTCTCCGGCACCCAGGGCCTGTGCCACCAATGCACCGGCGGCGATGGCAATCCCGATGTTGAACGAGGTGGTGAAGAACAGGACCGCACCGGCATAGCCAACTGCGGCGGCAAGCTCCTCTTTCCCGAGCATCGAAATAAAGATCATGTCAACGAAATCGACAGCGAACACGGCCATCAACCCAACCGATGCGGTCAGCGACATCACCGAGATGTGGCGAAAAAGATTGCCTTTAAGGAACACGGCCTGATCGGTCATGGAACGAGCTTGTCACGGAAACGGAGGCCTGAGAAGCCTGATCGGCGGAAACCCATATTCGAAGGCCTTTGCACCGCACGCAGGCTTTCCAAATCCTTAACGCCTGTCACCGCATACCCCTGCCCACGATGCGCATCGAGCGGGAAGGGTCACTCCCATGCCGCGAACCTTGAACTGACACTCTCTTGAGCCCTGTGACGGGGGCGACCATGAGAAACCGGTTTCAATAGGCCCTTGGCACGGGCACAGGTCCCGGGGGAGACCCCGGCAGAACAGAGAGAACCGTCAGACCCATCGGGGCGGCGCCGCTTCTTCTCCTTTGAAACACGTCCTCCTCGCGCAGAGACCCGAGGACTTCAGACCATAGAGATCCTCGGGTCGAACCCGAGGGTGACGGTTTGGCATACCGGGCTTCAGCCCGGCACATCCTTACTCTTCCCACTCTCCGGAAAAGCCTTTCGGGATCATCAGAATGTCACGGTCGAGCGCATTCACATCCGTGCGCCCGCAGAGACCCATCGACACCTCAAGCTCCTTATGGATCACGTTCAGTGCGTCCGTGACACCCTGTTGGCCGTTGGCGCCCAGCCCGTAGACATAGGCGCGGCCGATATAGGTGCCCTTGGCCCCCATCGCGAGCGCCTTGAGCACGTCCTGACCAGAGCGGATGCCACTGTCGATATGCACCTCGATCTTGTCTCCAACGGCATCAAGGATCGGCCCCAAAGCCCGGATCGACGACAGCGCGCCATCCAGCTGCCGCCCACCGTGGTTCGACACGATGATGGCATCCGCACCCACGTTCAGCGCTTCCAGCGCATCGCGCGGATCCATGATCCCCTTGATGATCAGCGGGCCGTCCCACATCTTGCGGAATTCACGGATGCGATCCCAGTTCAGCGACTGGTCAAACGCCTGCGCGGTCCACGACGAAAGCGAGGACGGGTCTTTGACCCCTTTCGCATGCCCCACGATGTTGCCGAAGAACCGCCGCTTGGTGCTGAGCATGCCAAGGCCCCACTGCACCTTGGTCATCATGTTGGCGACCGAGGCCGGCGTCAGCTTGGGTGGCGCAGAGAGGCCGTTCTTGAGGTCCTTGTGCCGCTGGCCTAGCAGTTGCAGATCGACCGTTATGATCGCCGCCGAGCACTTCGCGTCTTTTGCCCGGTCGAACAGGCGCTGCATGAAGTCGTCGTCCTTGAGCGTATAGACCTGCATCCAGAAAGGTCTGGACGTGTTCGCGGCCACATCCTCGATCGAACAGATCGACATGGTGGACAGGCTGTAGGGGACACCGAATTTTTCCGCCGCCTTGGCCGCTTTGATCTCACCGTCAAAATGCTGCATCCCGGTCAGACCGACCGGAGCAAGGGCCACGGGCATGGACACATCTTGCCCGATCATCTGAGATGCGGTCTTGCGGCCTTCCATGTCGATGGCGACGCGCTGGCGCAGGTAGATCTTGTCGAAATCCGAAGAGTTTTCACGGAAGGTCTGTTCGGTCCAGCTGCCCGATTCCGTATAGTCGAAGAACATCTTGGGCACCCGGCGTTTGTAGATGCGGCGAAGGTCTTCGATTTCGGTGATCACGGACATGAGTCGGCCTTTCCGGTATATTGGTTAGTTTTCTTTACCAATGCGCCTCAGTTCGCGCAACGCGGCATTTTTGCCGCGCACTCAGGGTTACGGGTGACCCAATTCGTAATGGCACTGTGGTGGGACGCTGTCTCAGGCGAAATGCACCGACAAACCGGGCACCAGCGTGGTGTCGAACGTGGTCGTCCAGGTCTGTCCGGCCGCAATCGGGCGCGCGTCGGTCAGGGTGCCGGTGGTGATCACTTCACCCGGCTGGATCGGCCCGGCATCTGGCATCCGTTCGATCTGGCTTATCAGATATTGCAGGGCGATCAGTGGGCCACCCAGGACATCCACACCGCGACCCGCAAGCGTTTCTCCCGGACCGCTGAGCGTGATCTCGCAGCTGGTAAGGGCCTCCAGTCGCTCGGGTGTTGGTGCCAGTCGTGGTCCAACCCACAGCGCAGCATGCATCGCCATTGCGGCAACGCTGTCGGGCGCGGTAAAGCGCCAACCCGGATAAAGCGATGTCACGATCTCAAACCCGTGCGCCACCCAGTCCACACAGTCTGCGAGCGCGGTGAGGTCCATATCCGGGCTCGGGGAGGTTTTGAAGCAGAACACAATCTCGGGTTCAATCCGCGGCTCAGGCAGTGCGGGCAAGGCAATCACGCCATCCGCGGGAATGTCCTTTACGCCGTGGTCATACATCCAGCCCCAAACCGGCGCATCGACATTGTAGATGGGCCAGATCGACCTGTTGGTGAAGCCGATCTTGCGACCGGCCACCCGGTCTCCGTTTGCGAGGCGGCGGGCGTGAACGGCAGCGGCGATGCGGTACCCCTGATCCAGCGTCAGATCGGGCATCGACGCAGTGAGAGGCGGCACCTGCATATTGCCGTGAAACGCCGCGTAGAGCGTATCTGCCGCCCAGTGTTCTGCCATGCGTTCAGGCGCGATGCGCGCCGTCAGCCAGAGATTTGACGAAGGCCAGAACGTCACTCACCGGTTTGCCTTCTGCCAGGTCCGCCACGATGGCGGACCCCACTACGCACCCATCCGCCACGCTTGCGATCGCCTCAGAGGCCTCGGGGGTCTTGATCCCAAAGCCCACGATCACGGGAAGCTCGGTTTGAGACTTGATGCGCGCCACTTCGGGTCCGACATCGGTGGCCTGTGCTTCGGCAGCGCCGGTGATGCCGGTGATCGACACGTAGTAGACAAAGCCAGACGTATTCTGCAGCACCTTGGGCAGACGCTTGTCGTCAGTGGTGGGTGTCGCAAGACGGATGAAGTTCAGTCCCGCCGCCTGCGCCGGAATGCACAGCTCTTCGTCTTCCTCGGGGGGCAGGTCGACAATAATCAAACCGTCGATGCCCGCCTCTTTGGCTTGTGCCAGAAACGTGTCCACGCCGCGCGAATAGATCGGGTTGTAATACCCCATCAAGACGATTGGGGTGGTGTCATCGCCTTCGCGGAACGTGCGCGCCAGTTCCAGAGTGCGGTCCAATGTCATCCCGCCTTCAAGCGCGCGCTGACCGGCAAGCTGGATTGTGCTGCCGTCGGCCATTGGGTCGGTAAAGGGCAGGCCCAGTTCGATGATGTCCACCCCTGCACCCGGCAGACCCTTGACCAGCTCCAGCGACGTATCGAAATCGGGATCGCCCGCCATCACATAGGACACAAAGGCCTTTTTGTCTGCTTTGCGCAGCTCTGCGAATTTGGCGTCGATACGGGTCATGGTCGTCTCCAATGCGTGGTCGCAACCGATTGCCGGAACCGGGCGGGAAAATCAATGGGGCAGAGGCCTCTGATTTTGATGCGTGTCAAAGAGACCTTTTTACAAAGCTGTTACGATGCGCCGGACAATCACTTTTTGCACCCGGAGATTTGTATGCCCTCATCCCCCGCCATCGCAACAGACGCGCCGACACAACCGCAACCAACCGGTGCTCTGGAAGAGGTTCCCCCCACAGCTCAAAAGGCGGTCACGGCAGATGATGTGCGTCGTGCCTTCGAATCCGGCAAGTACCCTTACCACACGCGCCTGTCGCGCCGCGCTTATGAGGCCGAAAAAGCCGCGCTTCAGGCGGAATTGCTCAAGGTGCAGCTTTGGGCACAGGACACCGGGCAGAAATTTGTGATGCTGTTCGAAGGCCGCGATGCTGCTGGCAAAGGGGGGACGATCAAGCGGTTCACCGAACATCTGAACCCCCGGACTGCACGGGTTGTGGCGCTGAACAAGCCAACCGATGTTGAGCGCGGGCAGTGGTACTACCAGCGCTATGTCGAGCATCTTCCAACTGCCGGCGAGATCGTGCTTTACGACCGGTCCTGGTACAACCGCGCTGGCGTCGAGCGGGTGATGGGGTTCTGTGAACCGGGCGAATACCTTGAATTCATGCGCCAGACTCCAGATTTTGAACGGATGCTGACGCGGTCGGGAATCCGGCTTTACAAATACTGGTTCTCGGTCACCCAATCTGAGCAGAAACGCCGCTTTGCCAGCCGCGAAACCGACCCGTTGAAACAGTGGAAGCTGTCGCCCATCGACAAGGCGAGCCTTAATAAGTGGGACGATTACACCGAGGCGAAAGAGGCGATGTTCTTTTACACCGACACCGCTGATGCGCCGTGGACCATCGTCAAATCCGACGACAAAAAGCGGGCCCGTCTGAACTGCATGAAGCATTTCCTGTCGACGCTGGACTATCCGGGCAAGGACCACGCTATCGCAACCCCACCCGATCCGCTGATCGTCGGAGGGGCAGGGCATGTGATCCACCGTTCGGATCACATCCTGGGCACATCGCTGCATCCGGACGCACGCAAAACGCGCGCCTGAGCGCTGCGCAATTCTCTGCCGCCTGCTAAGGGACGTGCTTGCTTTAGGACACCGGGGGTCTTACCTCCGGTGTTTATGAAGCATGCTCTCTGCGCCCTTGTATTTGGTCTGGTCGCCGCGCCTCTGGGCGCGCACCCGCATATTTTTGTCGAAACCGCCCTGCGGTTTGAAATCAACGATGATCGCGAGGTAACGGGTGTCACGGTCACGTGGACCTACGACGACTTCTTCACGCTGCTCATCCTCGAAGATTACGGACTGGACTCTGACGGCGACGGCACCTTGACCGATTCTGAGCTGGACACGCTTTTCGGCTTCGATCTGATCGAGTGGCCCGAAGGGTTTGAAGGCGATCTTTATGTCTATGCCAACGGCGAGAAGATTGAGATGCCGCGCCCGCGTCCAATCGGGATTGCGGTCGAGGACGGCTACATCACCGCTACGCATTACCGCGAAATTCCGGCCGTTGCCGTTGAGACGATCGAGGTTCTTCA
>JAUIIR010000115.1 GCA_030431485.1 Alphaproteobacteria bacterium | reverse complement strand
CGACAAGGCCGGGTTCACCACCGGCAAGATGGTCGGCCTCGGCCCGCGCGGCATCACCGCGAGGGGCGATTTCACCTTCGGCCGCGTGCCCGGCACCATGATCATCTACATGGGCACCGCCCGAAAGTCCGACCAGACAGGAGCCTGACATGACAACCCTTGCCTTGCTCTCGACCGCACTCCTCTTCGGCGGCATGGTGCTCTATTCCTTCGGCTTTGCGGCTTTCCTCTTCACAGCCCTTCCCGCCGAAACCGCAGGCCCGACGATCCGCCGCGCCTTTCCGCATTTCTACCTCTTCGTGATCGCAGGCGCGGCCCTCTCCGCCGCCTTCCTGATCCCCACCGATCCGCTGTCCGCTGCGATCATGGCGGCCATTACCCTGACCACCATTCCCACCCGGCAGTTCCTGATGCCCGCGATCAACGCCGCCACCGATTCCGGCAACAAGCGCCGTTTCGGGATGCTGCATGGCTTTTCGGTCGGGATCACCTTGATCCACATTGTCGCCGCCGCCTACGTGCTGCACCGCTTTATCGGTTGACTTATCAGGCCTCAGGCCCCATGTGCCCTTCATCGCCGCGCAGCCGCGTGAGCTTGCCGCGCCCGTCATAAGCGCGCATCGGCGATAAAGATTTCAGTTCCCCATCACGCAGGGTTCCTGACGCAGGTCCAGACAGACCGGGATGCACCCGCTGTGTCTTAAGGTCCTGCGCACCCTCGTTCGCCGCAATCCTGCGGCACAACCCCATCCGTGTGCGGGCCTCCCCGTATGCGGAGGTAAAGGATAGACATTGTCGACTTTTGACACGCTGGGCCTCAAGCCCGACCTCATGACCGCCCTCAAGGATGCGGGCCTCACCACACCGACCCCGATCCAGACCAAGGCCATCCCGCTGGCGCTCCAAGGCCAGGACGTGCTGGGCCTCGCCCAGACCGGCACCGGCAAGACGCTGGCCTTCGGCATCCCGCTCGTCAGCCACCTGCTCGACGCACCCGATCGCCCCGCCGGGCGCACCGCGAAATCGCTGATCCTCGCGCCGACCCGCGAATTGGTGAACCAGATCGCCGACAACCTTCGCATGCTGACGGCCAGGACCAAGCTGCGCGTAACCACCGTCGTCGGCGGCCAGTCGATCAACAAGCAGATCCATCAACTCCTCAAGGGCACCGACATCCTCGTCGCCACGCCGGGCCGGCTGATCGATCTGATGGACCGCAAGGCGGTCGATCTGCGCACCGTCAAACACCTCGTTCTCGACGAGGCCGACCAGATGCTCGACATGGGGTTCATCCACGCGCTGCGCCGCATCGCGCCGAAACTGGGCACACCGCGCCAGACCATGCTCTTTTCGGCCACCATGCCGAAACCGATGGAAGAGCTCAGCCGCGCCTATCTCACCAACCCGGCCAAGGTTCAGGTCTCGCCTCCGGGCAAGGCCGCCGACAAGATCACCCAGTCGGTCCACCATCTCGGCGGCAAGGCCGAGAAAGCCGCCAAGCTGCGCGAGATCCTGAGCGCCGATCCCGACGCCCTGACGCTGGTCTTTGCCCGCACCAAACACGGTGCGGAAAAGCTGATGAAGGGCCTCGTGGCCGACGGATTCAACGCCGCTTCGATCCACGGCAACAAGAGCCAGGGCCAGCGCGACCGCGCCATCAAGGCATTCCGCGACGGTGAGATCACGGTGCTGGTCGCCACCGATGTCGCCGCGCGTGGCATCGACATTCCGGGCGTGTCCTATGTCATCAACCACGACCTGCCCGAAGTGCCCGACAGCTATGTGCACCGCATCGGCCGCACCGCCCGCGCCGGCCGCGAAGGCGAGGCGATTGCCTTCTGCGCCCCGGACGAGGCCGATCTGCTGCGCCAGATCGAGAAGCTGATGAAGATCGAGATCCCCGTGGCCAGCGGCACCGCTCCAAAAGACCCGGTCGCCCGCCAGCTGCAACAGCGCGGTCAGGGTCGCGGCAAGGGTCAGGGCCAAAACCGCCCGGCAGGCAATGCCGCCGCCAAACCCAACGGCAACCGCCGCCGCCGCAACCGGTCGCGCAAAGCCGCCTGAACCACCGCCCCCCTTCTTCGGTTTTCAAATACTTCAGGGGGGTGTGGGGGGACAGCGTCCCCCCATCTGTCGGAGCGGCCCTGCCGCTCCGATCCCATATCAGGGGCCACTGCGGTCTTTCCCCTAAGTCATCCCTCCCAACGCTGTCCCGGACGACCTATGTCATGGGTACCAGCACCGACAAAGGGAGCGCACCGCGATGCAACTCAGGATCAACGGAACCCTGCACGAGGTCGATGTCGAAGACGACATGCCGCTTCTCTGGGTGCTTCGCGATGAGCTGGGCCTGACCGGGACAAAGTTCGGCTGCGGCATCGCGCAATGCGGGGCCTGCACGGTGCATCTCGACGGCGTGGCCGTCCGCTCCTGCCAGACCTGGGCCATCGACGCCAAAGGGGCCGAGATCACCACCATCGAAGGCCTCGGCACCCCAGACCTGCTGCACGCGGTGCAGGCGGCATGGCTCACGGAACAGGTGGCCCAATGCGGGTATTGCCAGTCCGGCCAGATGATGCAGGCGGCCTCGCTGCTTTTGGAAAACCCGGAGCCCACGGATCAGGAAATCGACGACGCCATGTCCGGCAATCTCTGCCGCTGCGGCACCTATCCCCGCATCCGGGCTGCCGTGAAACGTGCGGCAAACCTGATGCAGGAGGGCTGATCATGGGACGTCTGAAAACCATCGCCCGCCGCACGTTTCTCATTGGCTCTGCTGCCGTCGTCGGCGGTGTCGTCTTTGGTGTCTACACGGTGCGCAAACCGCATGAGAACCCGCTGACAGCCGGTGCGGGCGAGGCGGTGCTGACGCCCTATGTCAAGATCACCGCAGATGGCATCACCCTCATCACCCCCCGCGCGGATTCGGGGCAGGGGGTCTACCACGTTCAGGCCGCGCTCATTGCCGAGGAACTGGATGTCGATCTCGACCAGATCAAGGCCGATCCCGGCCCGCCCAGCCCCGCTTACTGGAACACCGCTCTGGCGGCCGAAGCGGCCGAGTTCATGGTGCCCGCGGCTGGCGTGATGCAGGACATGGCCGAAGGGGCGGTGAACTCTGTGATGAAGGTCATCGGCCTGCAGATCACCGGCGGCTCGACCACCGTGCCGGACCAGTTCGAAAAACTTCGTCTGGCGGGCGCGTCGGCACGCGAGACGATCAAGGCGCTGGTGGCCGAGCGGGAAGGCGTCGCGGTCACGGACCTGACCACCGCGTCCGGGGCCGTGATTTTACCAGATGGTCAAAAAATCCCCTACACCAGCCTCGCCGCCGATCTGGCCGGGGCAGAGGTCGTGCAGGACGTCCCCCTCCGCGACCCGTCGCAATGGCGCTATCTCGGCAAGCCGATGCAGCGCATCGACATGCTGGCGAAAAGCACCGGGACGCAGAACTACGGCATCGATGCATCGGTCGAGGGCATGGTCCACGCCACCGTTCTGATGAACCCCGCGCAGGGCGGCGGGATGGCGGATTATGACGCGGCCGAAGCGCTTGCCATGCGGGGCGTCAAAGCTGTGGTCCCGATCACCGGCGGCCTTGGGATTGTCGCCGACAACACTTGGCGCGCCTTCCGCGCCGCGCAGGCGATCAATGTCACGTGGGAAGACCCTAGCTTTCCACTTGAGCAAGCCGACCATTGGGCGACGCTCGAAGCGGCGTTCACACCCGACGCGCAGGACAGCCAGAAACGCAACGACGGCGATGTGGACACCGCCCTCAGCGATGGCGAGGTCCTCACCGCAGAATACCGCGCGCCCTATCTGGCCCATGCGCCATTGGAGCCGGTCAACGCCATTGTCCGCGTGGACGATGATCGCGCCGAGGTTTGGACCGGCACGCAGATCCCGCGCTTCATTCAGGCCAATGTCAGCCGCATCACCGGCATCCCGGCCGACAACGTGACCGTGCATGTCCAGATGATGGGCGGCAGTTTCGGGCATCGTCTGGAAGACGAGGTGGTCAAACAGGCGACCGAGATCGCGATGCAGATGAAGGGCACGCCGGTCAAGCTGACGCTCTCGCGCGAAGAGGACATGCTCCACGACTTCCCCCGCCAGATCGCCATGGCGCGGATGCGGGGCAAGGTGGCGAACGGGCAAGTCGAGGCGCTGGATCTCGGGATCGCCATGCCCTCGGTTGTCGCCTCGCAACTCAGCCGCCAGCACCAGTCCGCCCCCGGCCCGGACAGCCAGATCGTGGCAGGCGCGTGGGAGCAGCCTTTTGCCATCCCACACCAGCGTGTCACCGGCTACCGCGCGCAACCGCTTGCGCCCATCAGTTCATGGCGCTCTGTCGGCGCATCTTCCAACGGGTTTTTCTACAACGCCGCCCTCGACGAGTTGATCGAGGCAGCGGGGGCCGATCCGCTGGAGGAACGACTGCGCCTCTGCAGCGATCCGCTGGCGCGGCAGACTTTGGAAACGGTGGCCGAGATGTCGGGCTGGTTTGGTATTGGTGGCTTGGCCAATGGCTCCAGGACCGGCCGAGGTGTGGCGCTGACCAAGTCGTTCGGCGTGCATTGCGCACAGGTGATCGAGGTTACCGACACGGGCAGTGGTCTCCGCATCGATAACGTCTGGGCCGCCGCCGAGGTGGGCCGTGTCGTCGATCCGGTGAATTTCGAGAACCTTATGCAGGGTGGTGTGATTTATGGGCTCGGTCACGCAATGAATTCCGAAATCACTTATACCGGTGGCGTGGCCGAACAGTCGAATTTCGACCTGAACCCCGGCATGCGGTTGCACCAGTGTCCCAACATTTTTGTGCGTGGGCTGGAAAACGGTGACAGGGTGCTTGGGATTGGCGAACCGCCTGTGCCGCCAGCAGCGCCGGCCTTAGCAGGGGCGATCTGGGCGGTGACAGGCACGCGTCTGCGTGAGATGCCGTTCAGTAAAACGGTTCGTTTCGTTTGAGAAAGCGCGATATTTTACCATCTGGTAAAATATCGCGCCATATGGCAACTGAAAGTAGAACTTACAGATACGGTTAAGATATTTACCTTTTCGTTATCTTAGCTGACCGTTATTCTGTCCCTCAATCAACGGGAATGACGAAAGGCGGGCTCTTCGGTGCCACAGCGAGACCACTTGACTGTGACGGTGCAACGGGGTGGTCCCGATGCACCGATGCGGCCTCAGACCTTCGAGGTTCCGGCCTATGACAACCAGACCGTACTGGATGTGGTGTCGTGGATTCAGCAGAACGCCGATCCAACCCTGACCTACCGGTTCGCCTGCCGCGTCGGCATGTGCGGCAGCTGTGCGATGATGGTCAATGGCGTGCCGCGCTGGACCTGCCGCACCCATGTGAACAAGGTCCTCGACGGCAACGCCATTGAGGTTGGTCCGCTGCGCAACCTGCCGGTGATCAAGGATCTGGCCGCCGATATGGACCCGTTCTTCGATAAATGGGTGACTGCCGAGGGACGGCACCACCCGACACGGACGCGACAGGAGGAGATTGCGCCCGTGGACCCGCAGGCGGAGGAGCGACAGGCTGCCAGTGCCGGGATCGAGTGTATCAACTGCTCGGTCTGCTACTCCGCCTGCGACACTGTTGCCGGCAATCCCGATTACCTTGGCCCCGCTGCGCTGCAGCGGGCATGGACACTGTATAACGATGCCAAGGACGCCGACCGTGATGCGATCCTTGATGCGGTTTCAGGAAAGGGGGGATGTCATTCCTGCCATTCGATGGGCTCTTGTACCGCGTATTGCCCGAACGAACTGGATCCGCTCTCGGCCATTGCCGGGCTGAAGCGCGCGACGGCCAAACGGTTTTTCGGGGGGCGGAAATGAGCGAGTTTCACCTCTACATGGCGCAACGCCTGTCGGCGCTTGTGATGGCCCCGTTTGTGATCGTGCATATCGGTGTGATGATCTACGCGATCCAAGGTGGGCTGTCGGCGGCGGAGATCCTTGGCCGCACACAAGGCTCGGCCTTCTGGTTTGCCTTCTATGGCTTGTTTGTTGTGGCCGTGTCGATCCATGCGGCCGTCGGTCTGCGTACCATCCTAGGTGAATGGGCAGGTCTGCGCGGCGGTGCGCGTGATGCGGTGTCGGCTGTAATCGGGCTGGGCCTTCTTGCGCTAGGCGCGCAGGCGGTCTGGGCGGTGACGGCATGAAGGTCGCGCGCGCTCATCCGCTTTGGCTGGCCTACCTGCTGCACCGGCTGTCGGGGCTGGGCCTTGCGGTTTTCCTGCCGCTGCATTTCTGGGTGCTGTCCTATGCGCTCAATGATGCGGCCAAGCTGGACGCGTTCCTGACGCTCACCGAGATGCCGTTGGTCAAGGCAGCCGAGTTCGGTCTGGTCTTCCTGCTGGCCGTGCATTTCTTTGGCGGGCTACGCCTGATCGCGTTGGAATGGCTGCCGTGGTCCGCCCCGCAAAAGACATGGGCGGCGGCGGCGGTGGCCGGGTCGTTCCTTGTCTCCACAACCTTCCTCTTGCAGGCGATCTGATATGTTCTCCACCAAAGACATCGACCGGCACGACACCGATATCCTGATCCTTGGCACGGGTGGGGCCGGCATGTTCGCAGCACTTCACGCGATGCAGAGCGCGCCCGAAGGCACCAAGGTGACTATCGCGGTCAAGGGCCTCATTGGCAAATGCGGCTGCACGCGGATGGTGCAGGGCGGATACAACGTGGCTCTTGGGGGTGGCGATAGCGTTGAGCGACATTTCATGGACACGATCGAGGGTGGCAAATGGTTGCCCAATCAGGACATGGCGTGGCGGCTTTGCGAGCAAGCGGTGGTACGCATCCGCGAGTTGGAGAACGAAATCGGCTGCTTCTTTGATCGCAACGCGGATGGGACACTGCATCAGAAAGCCTTTGCCGGTCAGACGGCGGACCGGACGGTGCATAAGGGCGACCTGACGGGGATCGAGATCATCAACCGTCTGATGGAGCAGGTCCTGTCGCGCCCGGTGGAGAAGTTGCAGGAACACCGCGCGATTGGCCTGATCCCGACGAGGGACGGATCGGCGCTGGCAGGTGTGCTGATGATCGACATGCGCACCGGGCGGTTCCGCTTTGTGCGGGCCAAGACGGTGCTTATGGCGACGGGCGGCGGCCCGACCATGTATAAGTACCACACGCCGTCTGGCGACAAGACGATGGATGGTCTCGCCATGGCCCTGCGTGCAGGCCTGCCACTGCGCGACATGGAAATGGTGCAATTCCATCCGACTGGTTTGCTGGCCGGCGATCACACGCGGATGACCGGGACGGTGCTGGAGGAAGGTCTGCGCGGGGCTGGGGGCCAGCTTGTGAACCATTCCGGCCAGCGCTTCATGTTCGACTATGACGCCAAAGGCGAACGGGCGACCCGTGATGTTGTCAGCCGGGGCATCTATGCTGAGATGCGGAAGAACAACAATCCCGAGCAGGAGGGCGTTTTCATCTCGATGTCGCATCTCGGGCCGGACATGGTGCGGGAAAAGTTCAAGGGCATGGTCAAGCGCTGTGCCGATTGCGGGTTCGATCTTGCAGGTGGTCTCGTCGAGGTGGTGCCGACGGCGCATTACTTCATGGGCGGTGTTGTGGTCGATGTGGACACACGCACGGCGATGGAAGGGCTGTACGTGGCTGGAGAGGACGCGGGCGGCGCGCATGGGTCGAACCGGCTTGGCGGCAATGGCGTGGCGAACTCGACCGTCTATGGCGGGATCGCGGGTGATGTGATGGGCGCCGACATTCGGGTTATGGGCGCGCTGCGGGATCCTGATGAAAATGTTTTGGAGGCCGAGCTGATGCGTGCGTGTCATCCGCTGACGCGCAAGCCAGAATTGGTGTTGCCGTTGCGCAAGCAGTTGCAGGACGCGATGTGGGACGAGGTCGGTGTCATGCGCACCGAAGCCGGGTTGAATCGCGGCTTGGGGCGGATTGCCGAGATCTCGAGCGCGCTGAGCGATGTGGGGGTTGCCGCCGACAATCTGGCGTTCAACCTCACATGGCACGACTGGCTGAACCTGCGGTCACTCTGTGACATATCCGAGGTTATCACCAAGGCAGCACTGGCGCGGGAAAACTCGCGCGGGGCGCATTACCGCGAAGATTTCCCTGACGCAGGCGCGATGGAGGACAGTTATTTCACCGTCGCCCGACAGGTGGATGGCGCGGTCGAGGTGGGGCGCGAGGACGTTCAATTCACCATCGTGCGCCCGGGCGAGACCGTGCTGCCCGAGGGGGAGCCGGAGACTTTGGTGGCGGCGCAGTGAAGACGCGCCGGACGATAATCGGAGGCACAGCATGATCCCGATCGACCTGATCCAGAATACCGCCGAAGCTCTGATGGACAAAGCCGCCATAGAGATCCCTGAGGATTACCTAGCGGGTCTGCAAGAGGCTGCCAAAACGGAGGACGGCGATCTTTCGTCGTTTGTGCTAAAGGCGATGCTCGAGAATTACGAAGCGGCCAAGGAAGACCGCCGCGCGATGTGTGGGGACACTGGCGTGCCGCGCTGGTTCGTCAAGCTGGGCAATGACGCCAAGGTTGAAGGCGGCATGTGCGCGCTGGAAACGGCGCTGCGGCGGGCGACGGCCAACTCGACCAATGGCGTGCCGCTGCGGCCCAACCGAGTGCATCCGCTGTGGCGGACGGATCACAACAACAATGTGGGCATTGGCGCGCCCGAGATCGAATACGGGTTCGAGCCTGAAGGCGAGTGGATCGACCTCATTACCGTTCACAAAGGCGGCCTTTTTGGTACCGATTACCGGATGTTGTTCCCCAGCGATGGGATACAGGGGATTAAGCGCTTCTACCTCGACAGCCTGATGGCCTTTGGCAAACGCGGTCTGGCCTGTCAGCCGGCGATCATCGGGATTGGTCTGGGCGGGTCGAAGGACATCTGCATGACTTTGGGCAAGCGTGCCTCTGTGCTGCGCACCGTGGGCAGCCGCAATTCCGACCCGCGCATCGCCGAGATGGAGGACGAGTTCAAGGAACTTGGCAATTCCATCGGCATGGGCGCGATGGGCTTTGTCGGCAAGAACATGGTGATCGATTGCAATATCGAGGTGGGTTACTGCCACACCGGCGGGATGCCGATGTCAGTGCA
>JAUIIR010000023.1 GCA_030431485.1 Alphaproteobacteria bacterium | reverse complement strand
TACGTTGGGAAGGCCAGCAAAGCGACGACCCGCAAGTCAGGAGACCTGCCGTAAGCCAACACCCAGTCCGGGCGCGGGGCGCGCCAGGTCGGCGGCACGTCCGCAGTGGTGTCCATCACCGTCTGCGGACATGTGACATGTCCCAGATTTTATAAACTCCCGATGTTCATACATCGGACACATGCTGGGAATTTGGCTATGCGACGCCTTACTTCGAAACTCCTTCTTTGCACGACGTTTGTTGCGCCCTCGATTGCTGCCGCTCAGGACATCGGCGGCGACATCATTGATCTTGGCGAGATTGTTATTTTTGGTGGTTTGCTGCCCACCAATCTCGAAACAACCGGTGCGACCATCGACATCGCTGAATCCGATGATCTGACGATTGAGGGTCTTGGCGCGGTCTCCGCATTGTCAGAACTCCCAGGCATCTCCGTGACTTCAAACGGTGGTCTTGGAACACAATCATCGCTCCGCATTCGCGGACTTGGTGACGCCTATGTCGGTGTTCGGATCGACGGGATTGACGTGACGGACCCTTCAAGCACGCAAACGCGTTTCAACTTTGGCACATTAACAACTGGCGCACTCAGCCGCGCAGCCGTGATTAAAGGCACACAATCGGCCATCTACGGGTCCGACGTCATTGCCGGTGTGGTCGAGATTGAAAGCTGGCGGCCGGAAGTTGACGGCTTTTCCGGGCGCGCCAGTGCAGAAATCGGCAGCTTTGATACGTATGCCGGATCGCTCAGCCTTGGGTTTCGCGATGAACGTGCCGAGTTGGCCTTGAGCTTCGGACGGATCACCAGCGAGGGCTTCTCGGCGCGCAACACCGACGCCGAGAACGATGGCTTCGATCAAAGTACAGCAAATCTGTACGCGGCCTATCAGATCAGTGACGCAATCCGCATCGGGATCAACGGGCTTTGGGCCGAGGGCACGACAGAGTTTGATCGCTCCGAGACCGATACATCCGGCGAATTCGATGCAACAAGACGCGGTGCTCGCATCTTTGGTGAATTTGACACCGGAGTATGGACACACGAACTTTCCTTCAGCCGATTTGAAACAGATCGGTTCGATGAAAACGGCTTCACAAAAGAATTCATTGGTGAACGTGACACGGTAGCGTATCTGGCAACCGGTTCGATTTCTCCAACCCTGAATATAGCACTCGGCGCCGATTGGACGGAAGAACGCTCGTCCTTGGATGGAACCGACTACGATGCGTCCAATGCGGCGGTCTTTGGCGAGATTAAAGCCCGGCCCAACGAGGACGTCGAACTATCCTTAACACTTCGCTATGACGATTACTCCGATTTCGACGGCCAACTGTCTGGCCGCGCCGCGCTATCATATGCAATGAGCGACGCAACCACGCTGCGCGCCTCAATTGGTACCGGGTATCGTGCACCATCTCTCTATGAGCGTTTCGGTCCCTATGCAGGTGGCGGCACTCTTGATCCGGAGAGCAGCCGGAGCGTAGACTTCGGTATCGAACACAGCTACGGCCAAGCGGGTTCGGTGCGCGCCACTGTGTTCTACACTGAAATCGACGACCTGATTGGCTTTGGCACCTCTTCGAACTGCCTGCCCTCGCAAACATTCGGCTGTTATACGCAAGTCGATGGCACCACCGAGACCAAGGGCCTCGAACTCAGCGGGACGTATGCCATCACAGATCGTCTGCGCCTGTCAGGAAGCTATACACTGACCGATGCAGAGACCGATGGCGAGCGTCTGATCCGTGTACCGCGCCACGATCTCTCACTTGCACTGGATGCGGACGTCACCGATCGGCTACAATTGGGCATGAACGTCATGCGCGTGGCAGACATTGTCGATGGCTTCGGCACGCCGACGCCGCTTGACGACTACACAATTGTTGATGTGACAGCACGCTACGACATCTCTGATACGATGTCCGCATATGCAGCCATCGATAACGTAGCAGACGTCGAATATGAAACCGTCCAGGGGTTCAATGCTCCGGAACGGACCATCCGCTTCGGCATCAAAGCGTCTTTCTGATCATGAGACGTCTCGCGACGTCAATCTTGATTGCGCTGGCCCCTATTTGGGCCAGCGCTGACGAGCTGCCCCGCGTAGTTTCAGTCAATCTTTGCACCGATCAACTGGTCATGTTGATTGCAGACCCCGGTCAGATTGTGTCCCTCACCGAGCTGAGTGATGATCCACGATCGTCCAGCTTGGCAAGGGAGGCCGAGCTGTTTGCCAAGAATAATGCCCGCGCGGAATCGATTGCGATTACCACACCGGACATTGTCGTGGCCGGCGCCTACTCCGATCCACTTCTCATCGACATGTTGCGCAGGATTGGCATTGAGGTCGTTCAATTTTCGCTGACTACGACCATCGACGAGGTACCGGAACAGCTGCGGAAAATGGGCGAAGTTCTGAACCGCTCGGAACGCGCTGAGTATCTGGCGCGCGAATTCGAAACTGAGCTCTCCAAACGCACCGAGATCGACGACAGTGCCCCAATGGGAGCGTTCTTTTATCCAAATGGCTTTACATTGGGTGAAGGCACTTTAAGCCACAGCATTCTAACTGCCGGCGGCGCACGAAATCTTTCGGTCGATTTGGGTTTTTCCGGCAATGGCCGGGTGTCATTGGAACAGATGGTCCTGAACACACCAGATTTTCTTATTAGCTCTCCAAAGTACTCAGGTTTCTCGCAATCAGAGGACGTAATGACCCACCCTGCACTGCAAGCAGCACCAGTCATGTACAGTTCTGCCGATTGGGTTTGCGGAACGCCCGCCGTTCTTCGTGCCGTGTCGGAAGTCAAGGCAATGGTCCAGCGCATCACAACTGCTCAATGATGCTTACGAAAGACCCGCAGGACGGTAAAAGACGCCGTCGCACCAGAGTTGCGCTAGAAAACCTCTAAATACAGGTTCACCGCGATAAACATCAAAGCCAGCCCCCCTATCCATGACAGGACCTTTCGAATGCCCGGATTCTGAGTTACGGATCGTGAAAGCGTCGCGCCCAGCCATGCCACTGCGATATCTGACGGAACAGCGGTCAAGGGCACCAGAGCCCCCAAAACGACCAGTTGCAGTTGCAACGCACTGCCGACCACGTTCTGATCAACGAATGGCGGAAGAAATAACGCAAAAAACAGCACCGTCTTCGGATTGAGCAATTCGACCCACATGCCTTGCCATACGATTTGGCCAAAGGACTGCCGGATCGCAGGTGTGTCGGTAACCGTAAGATCAAGCGTCACATAGGAATCTCTGATCAGGCCGTAACCAAGATAAATCAGATAGATCGACCCCAAGAAACGCAGACCCGTCATCAGCCAGTCGAATTGGCGAAACAGGGTTGCCAGTCCGAATGCTGTGGCAATCGCCAGCAGCACACCCCCGAGGCCCAACCCAAGTGCAGAAGCGTAACCGGCTGTACGGTTTTGTCCCGCACTTCGTGACAGGACATATAACATTGATGGACCCGGCGTTGCACTGAGTACGAACCCAGCAAGGGCGACCGTCAGAATCGTTTCGAGATTTGGCATTTGTGGTTCAGGTGTTGTTCTTGAGTCTTTGCTCGAATGGGTTTTCAATCTGGAAACCCGGCGCTCCAGTGTCAGAATTGTCAGACTTTTTTGCCATCAACGCCTTCAAATAGGGAAAATCACGGATCAACATGCGCTCCAGATGGGCTCCTGCAGCAAATGGCTGATAGCGCGGCTCCGTCCCTTTTGGCACTAGTTGCGGAAAGGGCTGAATGATCGTTTCGTGATTGGCGGCTACAAAATAGGGCAGTGAGAAGCGCTCTGGTCGCAAATTTAGAACACGGTGGGGAGTTGATCGGAGACGACCGTTGGTCCAAGCTTCCATCATATCACCGATATTTACAACCAACGCACGCGGATCGACCGGCACGTCTATCCAGACATCGTCTTGTGTCAAAATCTGCAGACCGCGATTTCGGGTATGCAACAATGTCAAACATTCATAGTCCGTGTGCGCGCCCATATTGACTGACTTGCTGTCTTTGACCGACGCCTTGCGCACGTAGTGCAACAGCCGCAACTGAGAGATCGGCTTTGTCATGTGTCTGGTCATCTCGCCACGCGGCAAATCCAGATAAAGTTCAAGCGCTCCGCAAATCAACCTACCGAGTTGGGCGACCTCTTCGTAATACCCGCCCACGATCTCGCGGAAACCGCGCAACTCTGGCCAATTATTAGGACCGAGCACACGGTTTCCTGCCAAGAAATCCGGATCGTCTGGAGGCAAATCCAGACCTAGGTCAAAGGCCTCGTAGCTTCGGTTCACTTCGTCCGGATAGTCGCCCTTTTCTGAGAAGGGCACATAGCCTCGGTGATTGGGACTGTCCCCTATGTAGCACCGCATTTTTACGGTTTCCGGCTGTTCAAAGAACCTTTCGGCAGCTGCATAGACCGCGTCAATGAATTCAAGCGGAATACCGTGGTCACAAATCCTGAAGAATCCATGCTCTTCACAGGCTGTCCCAATCTCTTGCGCAATTCGATCAATCTCTTTTTTGTCGCCGGATCGAAGCCCAGCGACACTGATAAGAGGCAAAACCTGCTCACCCAGGAGAATGTCCGAAAACATTGTCATTTTTACCCCCCATGATTGACATCATGCTTGCGCAAAAACTGAAAAGCGGTCGAATGATTATGAAGCAACCGGGAAGAACAATTCCATCACTGTCCCCCGGGGAGAATTGTGAGACGCGACCACGGCGCCACCAGACTGGGCCATAAAGCCCTTCACGACGGACAGCCCCAATCCACATCCTGAACTCACAGGCTTGGTCGAGAAGAAAGGATCAAATATCCGCTGCAACTGATCAGGCGCAAGGCCCGTTCCTGTATCTGTAATCCTTACCGAAACGTAAACACCAGGAGTGAGGTCGGGTGGAAGCATCATGCGTGAAGCAGGACTCCGCCCCAGTAGATCAGTGGAAATCGTCAGGGACCCGCCTTGCGGCATCGCTTCAACCGCGTTCGAGATAATGGCGTCCACTGCTGTTTTTGCCGCCGCCGCATCCGTTTTTGCGATGAGGTCAATCGGTGAAAGATCAAGCTGCATTTTCACATTGGCGGGCATAACAGAGACAGCGCAAAGTTCGGAGACCAAGCGATTCATGTCTGCTTCGGCGAATGTGAGCTTCGAGCGCTGCGAGAAAGCCAACAAGTCAGCCATCAACCGGGCCGCACGGTGAGACGCAAGGCTCGCCTCCTTTAAGAACCTGCGACTGCTTGGCTCTTGGAAGTACGCTTCGACCAATTCCAGATTCTCAGAAATCACTCCCAGCAAATTGTCGAAATCCTGCGCCAATCGTCCCGAAAGCTGACCAACGGCTTCTAGTCTACGGGCTTCGTGAAGCTCTGCCTCCAGTGCCTTCCGGCTACAGATCTCTTCCGACAGCTTGGCATGCGTCGTGACCAAGTCGGCGTATCGTTGTTGGGATCGATCTGCTTCATGAAGAAGCTCAAGCTTGGCACTCGTCATTGCCGCGACGGTGGTCAAAATTTCCAACTCTGCAGGACCAAAGGCGTTCGGCTCCGGATGCTCGCTATCAATGACGCCCACGACTTTCCCTTGCGATAGGAGCGGGACACAGATCTCAGATCTGGCTGGCTGGGCATCAGGAATATAGTTCGCGTCCTGCAAAAGATCATCAACAATTGTAGGCGTCGCGGACAGAGCCGTCTTTCCCGTGATGCCCTCGCCGAAGGGTATCACAAGCGGGTTGAGAATTGTTCGGCCGTACGGGTTCTTGTCGCCCAGAGCCGCGACTTGCGTAAGCTTTTGTGACAGAGCGTCCGCCGTGTAAATCACGCAATCAACAAACCCCAGCCGCCCGACCACGTTTTGAGCAACATACCAAAACAGATCTGATGGGTTCGGAATGGACATCAGATCAACTGCAAAGTCGTTCAGAGTACGAAGGAAGTTTGGGTTCTGATTGGACGGGTGAGCTTTCACGCCATGAGTTGCTGCAGAATGCACGATTTAAATCCCCGAAGCCTTTGCCCGCAATAGTTGAGTAAAGTTGTATCTCTTTTGAAGCATAAAGCAAGACAGCTTTTGCCGCGCTGTTTCCAACTCTTCGATCATGGCAAATATCCGTTCGATGAAGGTGGAGTGGCGTGCCTCGTTGAACTTGGTGCCCGCGCACTAATCACAGGAACATCGCGAGTTTTGGCTCAGAAGATGCCCGCCGCGCCAATCCATCGGATATCGCCCAAAGAGCGGCTCACCGGCAACCAGTTCCCAGCTTTCCAGTCGGAAACTGATACTTTGATCCCGGCGCTTCTAAAGCACACCACTGATGGTTGCGACCCATGTATTTAAGACAGGTGCGCAGTTGCCTCAATCTCCACCAAGGCGGCGTCCTCGATCAGACCTGCAACCACAACGACGGACATGGCTGGGAAATGTTTGCCAAAGACTTCGCGATAGGCAGCGCCAACTTCCGACTGTCGGGCCAGATAGTCGTCCTTATCAGTCACAAACCATGTAAGTCGCGTGACGTCGGAGACTTGTCCACCTGCAGCAATGACGATATCAGCAATGTTCGCTAGCGCCTGCTTCATCTGGCCGACAAACTCATCGGATACGAAATTTTTGTTGGCATCCCAGCCGATCTGGCCACCGATATGCAACGTACCATCTCGCGAGAGTATTCCGTTTGAATACCCTTTCGCCGGCAGCCAGCTATCGGGTTGGATAATCCGATGCGTCATAAGCCCTCCTCAGTCAATTTCGCACGTACCTCGCCAGGCCAAGGTGAGGGTCTCCCCGCCAGATTGACGTGAACAAGAGTTGCGGTGGCCTCGAAACGTGTCTCGTCATCGCAGGTCGCGTCGATCCTGTATGAGAGCGATGTGCGCCCAACACGCGTGACAGAAAGCGTCAGTCTAAGGTGCTCTCCATGACGGCTTGGTGCGACGAACCGCGTGGAGATGTCAGCTGTCGGCACACCCTCAGTCCGGAGCAGGTCTTCAAAAGGCCAGTTCAAAGCATCACTGAAGAAATGCTCAACGCAGTCATTGATCATCTCGAAGTAGCGCGGGAAGAATACGATCCCGGCCGGGTCACAGTGTTTGAAGAGCACCTTCTGCTCAAAGGTGTAATGCCGTCCCATATGTCAGGTCACGCGTGACCGCGTCTGATACTTTGGGTCCTGCCAGGCGTCCGTGTCCAGAACCTCCTGCAGAACTTTGACTGCTTTGACCACATCCTCCTCATCAATGTAGAGCGGCGTAAAACCGAAACGCATTATGTCAGGCGCACGGAAGTCGCCAATAACGCCTCGATCAATCAACGCTTGCATTGCCGCATAGCCATGATCGAACGCCAATGACACTTGGCTCCCGCGGAGCGTCGCGTCGCGTGGTGAGGCTAGCGTCAACGCGGGGCAAGACGCTTCAACCTCTGCGATGAAGAGATCACATAGCCGCATCGACGATGCGCGAAGGTCAGCCATGTCGACACCTTCCCAAACGCTCAGGGCCTCTTGCAACACAGCGAGCTGAAGGATTGGCGGGGTCCCAACACGCAAACGCTCGGTTGACATCGCAGGCCGATACGCGAGTTCCATTGCAAAGGGCGCATCGTGGCCCAGCCAACCCGAAAGTGCAGGATCAATGCCCTGGACGATGTCCGGGCGCGCATAAATGAAAGCCGGGGCTCCGGGTCCGCCGTTGAGATACTTATAGCTACAGCCGACTGCGAATTCCGCGTTGGAACCGCCAATATCCAGATTGACCGCACCAGCCGAGTGGGCAAGGTCCCAGATCACCACGGCGCCTGCGTCATGGGCAGCTTTGGTGACGGAAGGCATGTCGTGCATTCGTCCAGAGCGATAGTCCACATGTGTCAACATCACCACCGCCACGTCTTCACTGATGGCATCAACCACATGCTCGGGCGCTGGTGTACGCAATTCGTATCCGCTGTTCTTGGTCCCGATGAGCCCCTGCGCCATGTAGAGATCAGAGGGAAAGTTTCCATTGTCAGACAGGATCACCCGGCGATCAGGGCGCATCTTCAGAGCGGCATCCAACGCCTGATAAACCTTGATGGATAGTGTATCGCCTGTCGCGACAGAGCCCTCTGGCGCTCCGATCAACGTAGCTATTTGGTTTCCCACCACCCTAGGAAGATCCATCCAGCCTGCGCTGTTCCAAGCCCGGATCAACTGCTGCCCCCATTCTTGCTCAATAACGCGGGTCGCACGTGACGCAGCACCTTTGGGCAGCACACCCAACGAATTGCCATCAAGGTAGATGATCCCGTCAGGGATTTCGAACAGGTCCTTCCTTGGCAGGCTCACGCCCATATCACAGCTCTCCTCGGACATTCCAAAGTTCTGGGAACAACTCCACGCCGAGCATACGCCTCAGGTATTGCACGCCTGACGTGCCCCCGGTCCCTCTCTTGAACCCGATCACGCGCTCAACTGTGGTGACGTGGTTGAATCGCCAGCGCCGGAAGTAGTCCTCGAGATCAACCAATTTCTCACCAAGCTCATAAAGCGTCCAGTAAAGTTCAACGTTTTCATAGACGGTTTGCCACGCCGCTTGAATTTCAGGACGCGCCTCATGTGGGCCTTCCAGTTTTGGAGCAGGCATGGTGTCTCGGGAACCGTACACCTTGTCGAACAACAGCCCGATGACATCATCATAAAAGCTGGGTCGTCGCAATTCGGTGGCCAACCAATCATGGATCTCTGGCATATGTGCATGCGGCCGCAACATGTTGGCGTTGCGGTTCCCAAGAATGAATTCAATCATTCGGTACTGATACGACTGGAACCCGGAGGAGTTGCCGAGGGTCTCACGAAACCTCGTGTAGTCCGCTGGCGTCATTGTCCGCAGGACATCCCATGCGTTGTTCAACTGCTCAAATATACGGCTCACTCGGGCCAACATTTTGAACATTGTCGCCATCTCTCCCGCGCGGAGCGCGGCACGAGCCGCGGACAATTCATGGATCGCAAGCTTCATCCACAATTCGCTGGTCTGATGCTGAACAATGAATAGCATCTCGTCATGAGCTACACTCAGCGGTGCCTGAAGTGAGAGGATATCGTTAATCTTCAGGTAATCCCCGTAGGACATGGCGCCCTCAAAGCTCATGCGCGCGCCTTCCGTCTCTGGGTTGTATGGGCAGCTAGTCATGTAGTGCTCTGGAGCCTGAAGCGTTGAATTTTGCCTGTTGCGGTTTTTGGAAGTGTCTTCGCGAAAACGATCGAGCGTGGGTACTTGAAGGGCGCAATCGTCGCCTTGACGTGGTCCTGAAGCTGTTTGGCCAAAGCCTCGTCCGGGACTTCGCCTGAACCCAAAACAATGTGAGCTTCGACAATCTGACCCCGCTCGACGTCTGGTATGCCAATAACGGCGCACTCGGCCACGGCATCATGAGCAAGCAAAGCCGCCTCAACTTCCGGGCCGGCGATATTGTACCCAGCACTTAAGATCATGTCGTCGTTGCGGGCGGCGAAATGGAAATATCCCTCTTCGTCCTGCACGAAGGTGTCGCCTGTGATGTTCCATCCATCCTGCACATATTCGGTCTGTCGTTCTCCAAACAAGTAGCGGCATCCTGTTGGTCCACGTACTGCCATGCGGCCAAGTTCTCCGCGCGGCAACTCAGCACCATCCTGCCCGATGATCTTCGCCTCATAACCTGTCACCGGCTTACCAGTGCAGGCGGGCTTGTGATCCGCAAACCGGTTGGTGACAAAGATGTGCACCATCTCCGTCGCACCGATCCCGTCAAGCATCGGCTTTCCCGTCTTCTGCATCCACTCATCATAGACAGGTCCGGGTAGCGTCTCACCGGCCGAGACCGCTGCACGCAGGCTCGACAAATCCGCCCCTTCCTCCATCGCGCGCATCATCGCACGGTAAGCTGTTGGAGCCGTGAAGCACACAGTCGCCCGGTATTTCTCGATGATCTCGACCATATTTGGCGGCGAAGCAGTTTCCAGCAAGGTCGCAGCTGCGCCAAAGCGCAACGGAAACACCGCCAGGCCACCCAGACCGAAGGTAAAGGCCAAGGGCGGCGAGCCTACAAAAACGTCGTCCGGTGTCACACCCAAGACTTCACGCGCGTATCCATCTGCGATGACCAAGAGATCGCGGTGAAAATGCATCGTGCCTTTGGGATCGCCTGTAGAACCAGAGGTGAAACCAATCAGCGCTACGTCATCCTGGCTGGTCTGCACCGCATCAAAGCGCACAGGTTTTTCCAATGCCAAACGGTCGAGTTCGGCATCGTGGTTTGATGTGCCGTCGAAAGCCGTGACCGAGGTCAACACCTCGCAAGACTCTGCGCAAATCGTCATCTCGTCCATCAGACGCGCATCGCACAGCGCGTGTGTGATCTGCGCCTTCTCGACGTATTTCGACAGTTCGACCGCCCGCAGCATCGGCATTGTGTTTACGACCACCGCACCAACCTTGGTCGCTGCGAGCCAGCACGCAACCATTGCCGGATTGTTGGCCGAACGGATGAGAACGCGATTGCCTGGTTTCACACCCAGGTCATCGACCAACACATGCGCCAACCGATTGGTCCAGTCCGTCAGCTCTTTGTATGTGCGTCGGCGTCCATTCCCGATCAAAGCCGTATGATCCCCAAAGCCGCGGACGACCATTGCGTCAGTCAATTCCACACCGGCGTTCAACCGGTCGGGGAAGTCAAACCCATGCAACAAAAGGTCTGGCCAAGTGTCCTGTGGTGGCAGGTTGTCACGCGAGAAACTGTCAATATGCCCACTCTGCCCAAGCATCTCAGCGCCCTCCCATATTGGCCTGCGTCTGACGCGCAATCACCACGCGCTGCACGTCGGACGCGCCTTCATAGATTCGTAACGCACGGATTTCGCGGTATAATTTCTCGACTGTTTGCCCGCATTGCACCCCATCGCCCCCGAACAGTTGAACGGCGCTGTCGATCACTTTCTGCGCTGCTTCGGTAGAGAACAATTTTGCCATTGCCGCTTCGCGCGTCACGCGAGAGGCGCCAGTGTCCTTCGCCCAAGCAGCGCGGTAGGTCAGCAAGGCAGATGCATCCACGTCCAAAGCCATGTCGGCGATATGCCCCTGCACCATTTGCAGCTCTATCAAAGGAGCGCCCTGCACGTGTCGCGTGGAAACGCGCGACAGCGCCTCATCAAGCGCTCGACGAGCAAAGCCCAGCGCGGCCGCTGCAACTGTCGACCGGAATACGTCCAACACCGACATCGCGATTCTGAACCCCTGCCCCGGTGCGCCCAGAACAGCAGAAACAGGCACGCGGCAATCGGTGAAACGCAGACGTGCCAATGGATGCGGCGCGATGGTTTGGAGACGGTCGACAACTTCGAACCCTGGCAATCCTGCCGGGACAATGAAAGCTGACATACCCTTGGCGCCCAGCACATCATCCGTACGTGCAAAGACCGTATAAAGATCCGCGATGCCCCCGTTTGAAATCCAGGTTTTCTCACCATTTAGAATATAGTGCTCACCATCACGTGTAGCGGTCATGGTGTTGTTGGCGACATTAGATCCAGAGCCCGGTTCGGTCAGTGCAAATGCCGATATCGCCTTTCCCGTACGTGTCAGCGGCAGCCAGTCAGATTTTTGTTCCGTTGTGCCAAAAAGAGAGATCGCACCGGTGCCAAGACCCTGCATCGCAAATACAAAATCTGCCAAACCGTCATGGCGAGCGAGAATTTCACGTGTCAGACAAAGGCTACGCACATCTAGCGTTTCGCCATCGCTTGCAGCCGAATGATCTAGCCACCCGGCCTCACCAAGCTGACTGACCAGTGTTCGGCACGCCTGATCGGTGTCGCCGTGATCAACAGCCGACAGCCCATCGTGCGCCCAGTTGTCCAAATCACGCGCCAGAGCAGCATGGCGCGGTTCGAAGAAGGGCCAATCGAGAAATGACTGATCAGCCATCGCTCGTGTCCCGCTTCAACGTCCTGCGGAATATGCGCTTTGCCATTGTTAATCACCCTCGAAAACAGGTTTCCGCTTGGCGACAAAGGCATGATACGCACGATGGAAATCCTGACCTTGCATGCAAATTGCCTGAGCCTGCGCCTCTGCCTCGATGGCCTGATCAAGCCCCATCGACCATTCCTGAGCCAACATCGTCTTGGTCATCATATTCGCAAAAGCCGGACCCGCCGCGATCCGATCGGCCATTTCTTGCGCAACCTCCATCAAGTCAGCCTGCGGCACGACCCGATTGAAAAACCCCCAACGCTCGCCTTCATCAGCCGACATGGATCGCCCGAGATAAAGAAGTTCTGCGGCCCGGCCTTGGCCGATTATGCGGGGGAGGACCGCGCAAGCCCCCATGTCACATCCAGCCAAGCCCACACGGTTAAAAAGAAAAGCAACCTTGGCTTCTGGCGTCGCTACTCTCAAATCTGATGCCATGGCAATGATCGCTCCGGCACCGGCGCAGACACCATCGACGGCTGCGATGATCGGTTTACCACACCCGATCATGGCTTTGACGAGATCGCCAGTCATCCTCGTGAACGCCAGCAGCTCTTTCATACTCATCTCGGTCAGTGGACCAATGATCTCATGCACATCGCCGCCAGAGCTGAAATTACCCCCGTTCGGTCCAAAGACCACAGCGCGCACCGAATCCTCATAATGCAGGTCTCGAAACCAATCTCGCAGTTCGGCATAGCTTTCGAAGGTGAGAGGGTTCTTTCGCTCAGGACGGTCCAGCGCCAGATGGGCTATCCCGTTTTCGATCAGGCATTGAAAATGCGTGACATCACCGCGCATCTTAATCTCCTCCCAACGTATCTGATAAATGCTCAAGGCGCAGCATCATACCGGCCACGTCATCGGCATTGAGGCCTGCAAGAATCTCGTCAATCCAAGCTTCATGGCGGCCTGCATGGTCAGCAAAGACTGTTTGCCCTTTTGCTGTCAGACGCACGAGATTGGCACGCCTGTCGCCAGGCACCGCGACACGCAGTGCGATACCCTCTTCGGTCAGTTTGTCGACAATCCCTGTGATATTGCCGTTGGAAACACGCAGCCGGCGAGAAATCTCACTCATTTTCAGGCCCTCAGGCGCGCGCGCCAATGCAGACATAACGTCAAATCTGGGCAACGTCGTGCTCAGTTCCGCACGCATGCGGCGACGCAGTTCCTCTTCAATCGATCCAGATGTCTTGAGAAGCTTCAACCACAGCCGCAACCGTGATTTTGACAAGGGTTCAGTCTTTGGGGCATCTGCCAATCGGGATGTCATACTTCACCTCCAGACAAGGCCAACGCATGGCCATTGACTGAGCCAGCGGCGTCAGAGCAAAGCCAAAGCGCGGTCCCTGCGACTTCATCCGCCTGTATGAAACGCCCTTGCGGATTATTTGCCACAAGGCTGGTTCGCGCCGCGTTTTCATCCATGCCTGTCTTTTCCATAATATTCGCAATGGATCGTTCAAGCAGAGGAGTTTCGACAAAACCCGGACAGATCACGTTTGCGGTGATACCACTTCCGCCCACTTCCAAGGCGACGGAGCGAGTCAATCCGACCACCGCATGTTTCGCGGCGGTATAGCCGGACACATAGGAGTAGCCTTTCAATCCGGCGGTTGAGCCAATCGCTATCAAACGGCCCCAACCTTCGTTCTTCATATCCGGCAAAGCGGCCTGCCAAGGATTGACCACACCGCTGAGATTGACAGAAAGCATGGATTGCAGCTGCTCTGGCGCCATGCGGTGGAACGGAACGCTTTCGGCAGAACCTGCATTCGCGACAACAACCGAGACCGGCCCGTTGAGGCCCCGCGCTTGCCGGAACGCGTCCTTGACGGCTTGCGGCTCGGTCACATCGCAGGTCACCCACCCGATAAACTTGTGTTGCTTGGAAACTTCCCGAAGAGGGGCTTCGCGGCGGCCCATGATAGTAACCTTTGCCCCAGCGTGGGCAAAAGCATCGGCGATTGCGCGCCCTACCCCCGTGCCGCCACCTGTCACGACGACGTGCTTTTCGGCGACACTCATACGCGAATGACCTCCGCTTCGCGGTCGGCCAAACGCCAAGCCTGATCTCTGCCGGCCAGATAAGGCAATGGCCAATCTGCGGCTGTCCGGTCGCCAATGCGCGCCGCTTCGTGCAAAGTCCAATAGGGATCAGCCAAGTGTGGGCGCCCAACGGCAACAAGATCGGCGCGCCCGGCCATCAGAATGGAATTGGCGTGGTCGGCTTCGTAGATATTCCCCACCGCCATCGTCGCTACGCCGGCTTCGTTGCGAATTCGGTCAGAGAAGGGTGTCTGGAACATCCGCCCATAGACCGGCTTAGCATGCATGCTCGTCTGACCTGCGCTGACATCAATGATATCCGCCCCAGCTTTTTGGAAGGCTTTGGCAATCGCAACCGCCTCTTCAGGCGTCACACCATCGTCCCCCACCCAGTCATTGGCGGAGATCCAGACAGACATTGGCTTTGCCTGAGGCCAGACGGACCGCATCGCCTCAAAAACCTCCAAAGGAAAGCGAAGCCGGTTCTCAAGCCTTCCGCCGTACTCGTCGCCACGGTGATTGGACAACGGTGAAATGAATGACGACAGAAGGTAGCCATGAGCGGCATGCAGTTCGATCATATCGAACCCGGCCCGGTCTGCCATCTCTGCCGCCTCAACAAACTGATCTCGAACCATATCCATGTCGATGCGTGTCATTTCCCGAGGAACGGCGTTTTGGTCTGACCAGGGTACGGCAGAAGCCGACATGATTTCCCAATTGTCACTGGGTAGCGACGCGTCCATCTCCTCCCACCCAAGTTGAGTGGACCCCTTTCGGCCGGAATGGCCGATCTGGCAGCATATCTTTGCGTCTGTTTCAGAATGCACAAACTCAGTGAGTCGTCGCCATGCTGCCTCATGTTCGGGGGCATAGAGTCCGGGACACCCCGGGGTGATACGACCCTCAGCGGAGACACATGTCATTTCCGTGAAGACCAACCCGGCGCCGCCCTTTGCGCGCTCTCCATAATGAACCAGGTGCCAATCAGTCGGACACCCGTCTTTGGCTTTGTATTGTGCCATTGGGGAAACGACGATACGGTTTTTCAAAGCCATGTCTCGCAAATGAAAAGGCGCAAACATAGGCGCTCGAACGGGCGCACTTTCGCGAACCCCGGCACTGGTTTGAAACCAACGCTCTGCGCTTTCCAACCATTTCGCGTCACGCATGCGCAGGTTTTCATGTGAGATACGTTGCGATCGCGTCAGCAGGGCGTAATTGAACTGAACCGGATCAAGGTCGAGGTAACGCTCTACTTCCTCGAACCATTCAAGCCTGTTGCGGGCCGCAGATTGCAGGCGCAGAACCTCCAGTCGCCGTTCCTCCTGATAGCGATCAAACGCCGCTTCCATTGTCGGCTCGGAATGCAAATAGGTTGCGAGTGAAATTGCACTATCGAATGCCAATCGCGACCCCGAGCCAATTGAGAAATGCCCAGTTGCGGCAGCATCCCCCATAAGCACAACATTTTCGTGGTGCCATGTTTCGCAGATCACACGCGGGAAATTCATCCAAATCGCAGAGCCACGCAAATGCGCAGCATTCGACATCAGATCATGCTCGCCTAGGTGCGCTGCAAAAATCTGGCGGCATGTCTCGACAGTCGTTTCTTTCGACATGCCATCGAAGCCCCACCGTTCCCAGGTGTCTTGCTGACACTCTACGATGAAGGTCGCTGTATTTTCGTCAAATTGGTAAACGTGGGCCCAGACCCATCCATGCACGGTCTTTTCGAAAATGAAGGTAAAGGCATCGTTGAACTTCTGACGTGTGCCCAGCCAAACGAATTTGCATTTCCGCACATCAATATCTGGCCGGAAGTATTCGGCATATTCATTGCGAACCCGCGAGTTGATCCCATCTGTGGCAACGACAAGATCATATTCCGCACGGTACGCCTCTGCGCTTTCGAACTCCGTCTCAAAACGCATCTCCACGCTCAATTCCCGCGCTCTTTGCTGCAGCAAGATGAGCATCTGCCTGCGTCCGATTCCGGCAAAGCCGTGACCGCTTGATACAGTGCGCGCACCGTCGTGAAGCACCGCAATATCATCCCAATAGGCAAAATGATTGCGGATCGCATGGGCGCTGACAAGATCATTGACCTCCAAGTTTTCCAAGGCATCGTCAGACAGTACAACCCCCCAGCCAAACGTATCATTGGCACGATTTCGCTCAAAGACGACAACTTCATGCGCCGGGTCTCGGAGCTTCATAGAGATTGCGAAATACAATCCCGCCGGACCCCCTCCGAGACATGCGACGCGCATTTCTGGCCCTCCTCATTGGAACAGGTGTTCGAAGCAAAACTTCGACCAACACGATGAGCGTAGGTGCAGTCAGAAATTACTTCAAGCTTAAAATATCTAAACCCAAACCATGCCAAGGGTGTCTAGCAGCACAGGTTTCGACACGATTTAACACCTCGTTGAGCAAACAAGCGAAGTACGTCCAGGCAATAAGAGCTTGGAACGCTAGACGAGATGTAAGAGCGTTGTGTCTCGAACCGGCTGCCTTACAATAGCACCGCTATCGGATCTTCCTGACCTTGCGACTTAGAGGGTCACCTGCAGCTTCAAGGCGTTTGCGGGCAGCCCATCGTGGAACACATCGGCCATTTCGTCCAACGACAGACGATGGGAGACAAGTTGATCCAGTTCAGGCTGCAGTTCTTGCACGATCTTCAAAGATTCTGGGATATTTCGATTGAGCGAATGCGAGCCGACAATACGGAGTTGCCGTCGGAAGATGTCAAAGGGAGACAGCTCGACGCGTGCACTCGGCGGACAAACTCCGAACATGTGAAATGTTCCACCTGGTGCGACATAGCCCAAGGCATCAGCAACAACATTTGCACGACCGGTTGCATCGGCCACATAGTCGATCGATTGGGCCATACCGTGCAGGTCAATATCCCCGGGTGCCAATGCAGACATCCCGAGGGTCGTTGCAAGGTTGCGCCGCGCATCTGCGGGTTCGACAATAGTGACTTCGCCAATCCCGCGCGCCTGCAGCACCAGCCCTAACAGCAGGCCCATTGGTCCTGCGCCGAATATCAGCGCATGCCGCTGATGCGGCTCGTATGCCATGTCGACTCCGTTAAGCACGCAACCAATTGGTTCGGCTAAAGCAGCAAGTTCGAATGGCAAATCACCGATAGAATGCACAGCGTCCGCATTGACTGCACTGAGCTCGGCAAAGCCGCCGTTTGTGGTGACGCCGTAGGCTCCCAGCGCGTCGCACAGGTGCACCCAGCCCTTCCCACAATTCACGCAGTTGCCGCAATTGAGGTTGGGGTCTATGGCTACACGATCGCCGATGGCCACACTCTCGACCTCGGGGCCAACCTCCACGACGACACCTGCGTATTCGTGCCCGGGCACGAGCGGATATGCCCCCGTCCCATAGTTGCCCTTCAGCACCTCAATGTCGGTATGGCAAAGGCCAGAAGCTCGCACCTGCACTACAACTTCACCTGGACTGGCTGCAGGGTCTGAAAGCTCCGTCACCTCGATGGCGTTCTGCTCGGGAAAACGGATCGCGCGCATTTGATCAGCCCTCAAAGGCCTGAAGGGTTGCTTCTGTACCCTTGTTTTGGATCAGCCGAAGCCAGTGTGAAAAGGTTTCCGCAAACCGCGTGTTGCTCGCCAGATCGCCGTAAATTTCTTCCTGCCTGATCCAAGCAGCCGGATCGGACTGAGCAGCGTCGGCCGCTGCGGTCAATACGCTCCAATTGGGGTCGTTCGGCTCGATCACGGTCCCGTCCTCGCGCGTTCCCAAGCACATACGTGCCCAAACGGCTTCAGCCAATGCCAGACCGTCGATACTCTCGTCAGATGCAAGCCGTTCGCGGATCATTGGATGTAGGAAACCCGGATGCCGCGATGAACCATCAAACGCCACCCGGCGCGTCGTATCGACAATCTCAGGGTTGGAGAACCGTTTATCAATCAATTCGATGTATTGGCTTGGGGTCATACCCGGCACCGGGTCGACCTGCGGAGCAATTTCTTCGCGCTGAACCTTGGCAAAGAATCTGCGGATTGCATCATATCTCATACAGCCCGAAATTGTTTCTACCGACAGAAGCTCACCAGCGTTTGCCAAAAGCTGGTGCCCGGCATTGAGAATTCGCAGCTTCATCGTTTCATAATCATGTACGCGGTCCGAGAAGGTCACACCAACTTTGTCCCAATCGGGTCGTCCCGCACAGAAATCGTCTTCTATGACCCATTGGCGAAAGTTTTCATGGGTTACAGGCGCCTTATCGTCGATGCCGTAGCGATCCTTGACTAAACCAAGCTCTTTCGGACCGGTGGCAGGCACAATGCAATCCACCATAGAATTCGGAAAGCTACAGTTGCAATCAATCCAATCGGCGAGATCCGGATTGGACAGGCGTGCCAATGAAACAAGTGTTTGGCGCAATACCGTACCGTTGCCCTGCAAATTGTCGCAGGAAAGGCACGTGAACGGCTCCGCCCCTTGCTCACGTCGCAGCTTCAGTGCAGCGATCATAGCACCGAACGCCGTACGGGGACTGCCCGGATGAGCTGCGTCATGCTTTATGTCAGCATTTTCTGCATCGAAACTGCCATCAGGTCGCGTGAAATACCCACCTTCTGTAACCGTCAGGGCGACAATTCGAATGGCAGGATCGGACATCTGCGTGATGAGGGCAGCGTTCCCGCTCGATACCGGGACAAACCCGATCATGGACCCGGTGATTTCCGCAGAGATCCCGGCGGGGTCAAGTTCGATCAGTGTCGTTAAGCAATCCTGAGCCAATAGCCGTTCACGTTGCGCAGCATCCGGTTCTCGGACACCCGCACCAACGATTGCCCAGTCATGAGCCAAGCCTTGATCCATCAGCCGATGTAGATACCACGCTTGGTGCGCTCGATGAAAATTCCCAAGCCCGATATGAACGATGCCAGGTGACAGCCGCGTTCGATCATAGCTTGGAACGCGCACGCCTGCGGGCACTTGGCTCAGCGTGGCATTTGAAAGCTGCAACAGATTGCTCATCAGCTCATCCAATTTCCGCCGTCAACATTCAGGGTTTGTGCGGTGATGTAGCGAGCTTCGTCCGAGGCGAGGAAAACGACAGGATCTGCAACGTCAATCGGGTCGCCCATGCGGCCAAGTGGCACCGCTTCACCAACTTCACGCTTTTTTTGGCCCTTTGGCTTGTTCTCATACTCAGCAAATTGAGCATCAACGTGGTCCCACATAGGCGTATTTATCACGCCGGGCGCGATGCCATTCACTCGAATATGGTCGGCCGCCAACTCCAAAGCCAAGGATTGCGTGATCGAGATAACGGCAGCCTTTGTCGAGCAATAGATCGTCACATTTGCCTCACCCCGTCGTCCGGCTTGGCTGGCAAAATTGATAATTGAGCCACCCCCACGCTTCTTGAGGAAGGGCGCGACCACCTGGCTGACGAAAATCGTCCCTCCAACATTCACATCGTATTGTCGGCGATAGTCAGACATGGTGATCTTATCGAGCGACGCCATATTGAAAATGCCGGCGTTGTTCACGAGGATATCTATCCCGCCCCACGCCTCTGCTACTTCTGTGACAGCGCTATTGATCGATCCAAGGTCGGTGACATCCATTTTGACCGCCATACCGGCATCGCCAAACGCTCTAGCCGTTTCCTGAGCGTCGTTTTCCAACAAGTCCGCAACAGCGACGTTGGCACCTTCCCGGGCAAGCGCTTCGCAGATTGAGCGACCAATACCGCGCGCTCCGCCTGTAACGATCGCAACTTTTCCATCTAGCCGCTTCATTGAATGCGTAGCCCCTGCTGATCAAATTTGTGAATCATATCCATGCGTGGGTTCAAACCGATCCGATCGCCGTGCTTGTAATCCACATCACCTGGTGCTCGCACTGTAATGGTGTCCGCCAGTCCAGTTTCATGGATATGGAAGAATGTGTCAGAACCAAGGTGTTCGGCGACGCCGACGGTACCGCTCCAATAGGCACTTGCAGGGTCTCCCACCTCAATATGTTCGGGCCTGACGCCGGCGGTGTGTGCACCCAACTTATCTGCCTCCGCGCCTTCGAATAGGTTCATTTTGGGCGATCCGATAAAGCCAGCAACAAAGGTATTGCGGGGCGTTTTGTAGAGTTCGAGAGGCGAGCCAACCTGTTCAATATTCCCAGCCCGCAACACAACGATCTTGTCAGCCATTGTCATGGCTTCGACCTGATCATGCGTGACGTAAATCATCGTGGTCGCCAGACGTTTATGCAGCTCGGAAATCTCCAAACGCATCCCTACGCGCAAGGCGGCATCCAGATTCGACAAGGGTTCGTCAAACAAGAACGCAGCAGGTTCGCGGACAATCGCACGCCCAATGGCAACCCGCTGGCGTTGCCCACCTGATAGTTGACCAGGGCGACGGTCGAGATAGTCGGTCAGGTTAAGTGCCTTTGCCGCCTGCTCAATCCGACGATTTTGTTCATCTTCCGGTACTTTTGCCATCTTCATAGGGAAGGCGATGTTCTTGCGTACCGACATATGCGGATAGAGCGCGTACGACTGGAAAACCATGGCCAGCCCTCGCTTGGCTGGGGGCAGATCGGTGGCGTCCTCGCCATCAATGCGGATATGGCCGGATGTTGTATCCTCCAGACCGGCAATCAACCGAAGCAATGTTGACTTGCCGCAGCCCGACGGTCCAACAAACACTGCGAACTCACCATCTTCAATCGTGAGATCAAGTGGTGGAATGACCTCCACCTCGCCAAAGCTTTTGGTGACCTTTTCTAGCGTGATGCGTCCCATGGTCGTTCCCTTTATTTCACCGCGCCGAAAGTCAGGCCGCGGACGAGTTGTTTCTGGCTGAACCAGCCCATGATCAAGATCGGAGCAATCGCCATGATCGATGCCGCCGAAAGCTTTGCGTAAAACAGGCCCTCTGGGCTTGAGTAGCTTGCGATAAAGGCCGTCAAAGGTGCCGCCTTGGCCGCTGTCAGGTTCAGCGTCCAGAAGGCCTCGTTCCATGCCAGAATGATATTCAGAAGCATCGTAGACGCCATTCCCGGGATTGCCATCGGCGTCAGAACGTAAAGCACTTCCTCTCGGAGACTTGCGCCGTCCATACGCGCTGCTTCAAGGATTTCACCGGGAATTTCCTTGAAATATGTGTACAGCATCCAGACGATGATCGGCAGGTTCATCAGCGTCAGAACAATGGTCAGCCCCGTCCGGCTGTCCAAAAGCCCAGTGTCACGGAAAATCAAATAGATCGGCACAAGCACGCCAACCGGCGGCAGCATTTTGGTCGAGAGCATCCACATCAGGATATTCTTGGTGTGCCGCGAAGGAACGAATGCCATCGACCAAGCTGCGGGAATGGCGATCAAAAGACCAAGAACCGTCGATCCAACAGAGATAATAACCGAGTTCGAGAAATGCTTGAAATAGTCTGACCGCGCCTGCACAGCACCAAAGCTGTCGAGCGTCCAGCCACTTGAGAACAGAACTTCCAAAGGCGCCCTGATCGCGTCTTCTTCTGTCTTAAAGGACAGGATCAGGATCCAAAGAATTGGAAAGAACATCAAGAAGCCAAGCGTTCCCGCAATCGCTGTGTTGATACTTTTCTGCTTGGTTGAAACTGCACGTGCCATGTAATTCCCCTCAAGCGTCCAAGTTCTTGCCGATCATCCGCATCAGGAAGATCGCAACGATGTTGGCGAGAATGATTGCGAAAACACCACCAGCGCTGCCCATTCCCACGTCGAATTGCAGGAGCGACGAAACATAGATCAGGTAGGTCAGGTTCGTGGTCGCTGTGCCCGGGCCTCCATTTGTGGTCACCAGGATTTCTGCAAAGACGGACAAAAGAAAGATTGTCTGGATCAGGATGACAACGGTGATCGCCCGCGCCAGGTGCGGAAGCATAATGTACCAGAAGCGGCTGCTCCAGCTGGCGCCGTCCATCTCGGCTGCTTCCAACTGCTCCTGATCAAGCGACTGTAATGCGGTGAGCAAGATCAGAGTGGCAAATGGCAACCACATCCAAGACACGATGAAGATGATTGATAGCAGCGGGATTTCTGCGAAGAAGTCGATGGGCTGCAGTCCGAGGCTCGTCGCGATGTTCCCGAATATCCCGTTCACAGGATTGAAGAACATATTCTTCCACACCAGCGCAGACACAGTCGGCATCACAAAGAACGGAGCGATCACCATTATACGTATGACACCCGTGCCGAACATAGGCCTATCAAGCAAGAGAGCAAACCCGATCCCGCCGACAACGGTGATCACCAGAATTCCACCGACAAGAGCCAACGTGTTCCAGATGGCGTCATTGAAACTCGGATCAGTGATAAACCAGTAGTAGTTCTCCCACCCCGCCCAAGGCGTCGCTCCAGGCGAAAGAAGATTATAGCGAAGGAACGAGAAGTAGACTGTCATCACCAGAGGGACGATCATCCACATCAGAAGCAAAACCACTGCTGGCGATATCATAAGCCGCGCGGCGGATCTGGATGCTTTCGTAGACATTCGCTTCGCCCTCCCAAACGAATAGCGGATAGCACTTGAGGAAATGCCAGAAGCGGGCATTTGCTGAAATGCTCAAAAAACTGGAAACACACGCGCTGGAAATGGGCCGGCTCGCGAGGCGCCAGCCCACTCCGGGAGGATGTTACTTAATGTAACCGGCCTTGGTCATTTCCCGGACAGCGAAGGTTTGGCTGTTTGCCAGCGCTTCTTCGACCGACTGCTGACCGGCGAGGGCTGCTGAGATCTGCTGACCGACATAATTGCCGATGCCTTGGAACTCCGGGATCGCGACGAACTGAACACCCGTGTAGGGAACGGGCTCAAGCGTCGGATCTGCGGGGTCAACCGAGAGGATGGCGTCGACGATGGTTGATGCAAACGGTGCAGCCTCAAGGCGGCGCGGGTCTGCTTCGACCGACTGACGTGTGCCGCTGGGTACAGCCACCCATCCTTTGGTTTCGCCAACCAGCTCGAAGTACTCCTTCGAGGTTGCCCACTTCAGGAAGTCCTTGGCAGTGTCCTTGCTCTGCGAGCTTGCAGGAATTGCAAGCGCCCAAGACCAGAACCAACCGGTGCCTTTGTCAGTGACCTGCTTAGGGGCCTTAAAGAAGTCGGTCACGTCCGCAACTGTCGAGGTGTCCGGGTTCTTTACATCCGTAGCAGCTGAAGTGGCATCTACCCAAGTCGCACATTTGCCGTCTTTGAAGAGCGCACGGTTTTCATTGTGACCATTCAACGACGCACCCGGAGGGCCGTAGTTGCTCACGAGATCTACGTAATATGTGATCGCGTTGTTCCACTCTTCCGAATCGAGCTGCGGCTGCCAGTCCATATCAAACCAACGCCCGCCGAACGCATTGACCAGCGGACCGACGAATGCCATGTTCTCGCCCCAGCCAGCTTTACCGCGCTGACAAGTGCCGAAGATGCCGTTTTCGGGATCGTGAGCCGCTGCAGCCATTGCAGCGAATTCTTCATAGGTCGGTTGACCTTCCGGCACGGCAATACCCTTGTCCTCGAAGACATCGGTCCGATAGTACGTAAAAGATGTCTCGGAGTAGAGCGGCAGCGCGTAAAGGTTACCTTCGCTGTCCGACAAACCGTTTCGGACAAGCTGGAAGATATCATTGAGGTCGTAGTCTGCGTCATCGCCAAAATCATTCAGCGGCTCAAGCCAGCCGTTGGCACCCCAGATCGGCGTTTCGTACGCACCGATGAACATGATGTCGAAAGAACCGCCATTGGTTGAGATGTCCTGGGTGGTACGCTGACGAAGCACGTTCTCTTCCAAAACAACCCAATTGATCGTATTTCCGGTGGCCTCTTCCCACTGCGGTGCCAACTCCTGCATGACAATCATGTCAGCGTTATTAACGGTCGCGATGGTGATCTCCTCGGCAAACGCGCCCGCGCTCATGATGAGCGACATAGCCGTTGCAGAGGCAAAGGTTTTCCTCAGGTTCATCAGTTTTCCTCCCTATGGCTGATTGACCTAGCGGCGAAGTAAACACACGGCAACGGCCGATGCAAGATTTATTTACGCGCGATAAATTTTATCTCCGGCCGCAACCAACGTCAGGCCGAGTCCCTCATGATCAACCGCGTTGGCAGGCGCTCAACGCGTCGCCCCTCAAACCTGCCGCCCTGCTCGATCAAATCAAACAGTGTCGATACGCCAGTTTCTGAGATTGCTTCATATTCATGCGCTACCGTCGTCAGTGATGGGCAGGTAAAGCGCGCGTGCGGGTGGTTATCGTGCCCGGCAACACGCAGGGCGCATCCACTGCCCCGTCCGACACGCAGACCTTTCTCATAGCAGGCAGCAAGGAAGCCGATCGCCAGACGGTCATTGCTACAGAGAACAGTGTTGGTTGGAAGACTCCGATTCTCAATGACGCCAAGCCCACCATCGTAACCGATTCGCTCAAACTCCCAGCCCTCACCATCCACCTGGACAACCATTGGCTCAAACCCACGCTCCCGCATTGACCGCATGTAACCCTGACGGCGCGCAATTGAATTCGGGTTCGCAGGATTCTTCATCTCGAAAAAGCATGGGGGATCCCCGATGCGAGTCAGATATTCGACGCTCTGACTAACAAAACTTGCATTATCCGAACCGACAAAGGCCTCCCCGACACCCTCAATGTCACGATCAAAAATGACCGTCGGAAACTCTTCGCAAAACCCGGAAATGAAATCACGATCAGAGAACCGACCCAAGGGCGCCAGCATCACCCCTGACGGACGCAATGCACGCAAGCTTTCCAGTGCCTCTATCTCGCCCGAGCGCTCGCCATGAGAGCTGAAGAGTGCGGTTCGGTATCCGGCATCAATACAGCGCCGCTCGATAGTGCGGGCGATCTCGCCAAAAATCGGATCAGCTAGGTAAGGCATGACGATACCCACCGTCCGGGTCAGCTTGCGATTTTGGTTCATCGCAAAGATATTCGGACGGTAATCGTGCTTCTCCAGCGCCTCCTCAATGCGCGCACGGGTCGATTGTTTCACACTGCTGGGGTCATGGAAGTATTTCGAAATCGTTGGACGCGAAATCCCCGCGACCGCCGCGAACTCGTCCATGTTCTTTATTTTGCTGCCATCCATTGAGCTTCCCGCGCAGATATACCTAAGCACCACCCAGACTATAGACAGGCAAATGCTTCCAAAGAAGCTCCGCGCACTGAGAAATAACTTTACGCGCGGAAATTTATGTTGACCTTATGGCTGCAGAGTGGCACCCGTCAAGGGCTGGGTGCTCACGTCACAACACCAGACGCTTTCACGTCGGCAACTATCAGCGCTAGGAGTTCCATGAAGAAAATCGTTGTTATCGGCGAGATCCTGGTCGAGATCATGGCCGACCAAATTGGGGAAGGGTTCTTGAACCCGCTTTCGCTTACCGGACCATTTCCCTCCGGCGCACCCGCGATCTTTATCGATCAGGTCGCCAAGCTCGGACAACCTTGCGGCATTGTTTCAACAGTAGGCTACGATGATTTCGGACGGCTGAACGTATCACGTTTGAAGTCTGACGGTGTCGACATCTCCGCGATTTCCGAAGACCCCGCCCGGCCGACCGGAACGGCATTCGTGCGCTATCGCGAAGACGGGTCCCGCGACTTCATCTTCAACATTGAACATGCTGCCTGCGGGCAAGTGGCCATGACAGAGGCCGCACAGACGTTGTTTGACAGCGCGGATCACTTGCATGTCATGGGTTCTTCGTTGTCCTCGACCACATTCACTGAACTCAACCTTCACGCAGTGCAGTCCATCAAACGGCGCGGAGGGAGCGTTTCATTCGACCCCAACCTTCGCAAAGAGATGCTGGAAAAGGATGGAATGCGCCAGGCAATGCATAAATTGCTCGGCCAAACAGACCTTTTCTTGCCCAGTGGTGACGAATTAACTTTGCTGACTTACGCATCGAGCACAGACGATGCGCTGGCAGAATTGTTCGGCAAAGGTGTTTCCGCTGTCGTCCACAAGAATGGGTCGAAGGGGGCCACGTATCACGACGTGAAACAATCGGTCACTGCTCGGGCATTTCCAGTAGACGAGATTGATCCAACTGGCGCAGGCGACTGCTTTGGCGGAGCTTTCACGACCTACTGGCTCAGAGGCACAGACCCTACCACCGCGCTACTCCGCGCATGTGCAGCCGGGGCCCTAGCAGTCGGCAAACGCGGCCCGATGGAAGGCACCAGTAACGCTGACGACATAGACTCATTCCTTAAACATCACGGAGAGCTTACCTGATGCGCAACCCTTTGCTCGCCATACCCGACGCCTTTCATGCAGGCGCCCCGCAGGGTATTACCTCTGTTTGTTCTGCGCACCCCATCGTAATTGAGGCAGCCTTGCGGATCGCCAAGCGCTACGGCCGACCCGCATTGATCGAAGCTACCTGCAATCAGGTCAATCAGGATGGCGGGTACACAGGTATGACGCCTCAAGGCTTCCGCGACTTCGTGGAGCAAATCGCTCGAAGCTCGGACTGCGAGAGCGTCGAAATCATTTTGGGAGGTGACCACCTCGGCCCGAACCCCTGGAAAAACCTCAAAGCCGAGGACGCTATGAAAAAAGCGGACGACATGATCGCCGCATTCGCCGCTGCTGGGTTCACCAAGCTGCATTTGGACACATCAATGGGCTGCAACGGAGAGCCTGTCGCTTTAAGCGACGAAGAAACCGCATCCCGCGCGGCGCGACTGGCCGAAATTGCCGAAACACATGCTCCGGGCAATCCGTCACCTGTCTATATAATCGGCACCGAGGTCCCGGTACCGGGCGGCGCAACCGAAGCCTTGGACGGCCATGACCTAAAGATCACGACGCCCGAGGCTGTCGAGCAGACCTACGCCATCCATCGCGAAGCGTTCGCACAGCGCGGGATCGATGATGTTTTCGAACGTGTTATTGGCTTGGTTGTCCAGCCCGGCGTCGAATTCGGCCACAGCGATGTCATCCAGTTTGAGCCCGTTAAGGCTACAGCCCTGACGAAACGTCTAAAACAAATGCCAGGCTTGGTTTTCGAAGCACATTCGACCGACTACCAAACTGAAGCGAACCTTACAGCGCTAGTTTGCGGCGGGTTTGCGATCCTAAAAGTCGGGCCGTGGCTGACATTTGCCCTTCGGGAAGCACTCTATGGGCTGGATGCAGTGGCGGACGTCCTGGAACAGTCACCTCCTCGCAACCGCCTGATGCGAGCGATGGAAGATGTGATGCATGTGTCGCCTGATAATTGGGTGAATTACTACTTCGGAACAGAAACCCAAAAGTGGCTACAACGCCATTTTAGTCTGTCAGACCGAATACGTTATTACTGGCCAACAGACACTGCCACCGCAGCGGTTGCCGAACTCCTTGAACGATTGGACAATCAAGAGATCCCGGCACCGCTTGCCAGCCAGTACTTGCCATCTGTGACACCGGACAGCACGTCTTGCACAGCGAGAGACGCATTGCTGCATGCCGTCGAAAACGTATTGATCCGCTACGAAAACGCGGTTCAATCAAGATGAAAAATCGGTGTTCTTGATGCTGTCGGTAAGCCAGATTTTCCATTGAGTCACAAACTCGTCTGCCAAGCGAGAGAGAGGCCTTTGGTGTGGTGTCAGGATGGAATAGCCAAACGGAACCACAGGTTCGAATGGACGAAAGGTGATGCGAGCGGCGTCGCCGTGACTTCGTAAGTATGAAATCGCGCTCAGGATATCGACCACTGCGCAAATCTGCTGAGCTTCGACATACGGGAAGAGCGGTAGAAAATACTGTGTATCTATGCGCAGATTGAATTCCGACTCCGCGACGGAAAACGCGGCTTGAGTATTTGCAAAAGTGGAGTGTGTCGACTGCAGCGCGCCCATAGGATAACCATCAAGGTCCTTGGCGGTTATGACTGGCTTCTTTGCCAGCGGATGATCACACGACACGGCACATAGACAATCGCAAGAGAGGCCCTCGTTGAGGAGCAGCCGATCAGGCTCTGCCAGAACCTCAGAGTCACAGAATCCAACATCAAACCCTTGCGATGCAATCAGATTGCGCACTTGCAACGAACTGCGCGTTGCCACCGTAACACGAACATCCGGGCGGTCCTCGATGAAGCGACTGATAAACTCGGGCAGCAAGTAAGAAGATGGCCCCGGCATTGCCACGATGCGCAGCCGCCCGGTTCGGCGGTCGCGAAGCGCTGTCAGATTCTGTTCTGCGGCGCTCAGGCGATCTAGGACCTCAGATGCTTCAGACAGCAGGTAGTGGGCCTCTGGAACCGGAACGAGACTGCGACCCTCCCTGAAGAACAACTTGATGTTCAAACTTTCTTCCAGCGCCTTGAGCGAAGCACTGACTGCAGGCTGGGTTCGATGCAGATTGCGTGCGGCCTGACTGACCGAGCCGGTTTTCATCACCTCGCGAAAGACCGCCAGTTGCTGCAGGTTCATACCGCCCCCAATCCATAAAAATTTTCTATAGATAACATACAATTTCGAGTTTGTTTTTATCCAATTTCCGTTCCAATTTTGAACCGTGAATTTGCGTTGAAGACGTCTGCTCAAACGGGCGCAGTACAACAGGGAGACAGTACGCATGAACTTTGTAGGAAAAATCACCGGGGCCGCATTGGCCTGCACCATGTTGGCCGGAGCAGCAATAGCTCAGGACATGACATTCTTCCGGATCGGCACCGGAGGTGCGGGCGGCACCTACTTCCCAATTGGCGGTATTATCGCGAACGCAATTTCAAACCCACCGGGCAGCCGTGCTTGTGAAGAGGGTGGGAATTGTGGCGTGCCAGGTCTTGTTGCAATCGCGCAATCGACCAATGCAAGCGCGCACAATGTAAACGCTATTCAAGCCGGCCAGATGGAAGCAGGGCTTTCTGGCGCCGCAACCCTTCACTTTGCCTATCACGGCATTGGCAAATACGAAGGCAACGCCAAACCGGACCTGCGGGTGATTGCAAATCTCTTCCCGGAAGACCTGCATCTTGTACTTCCGAAAGGCGGGTCTCTGAACGGACTGGCAGACCTTAAGGGCAAGCGAGTTGGCATTGCGCAGGCTGGTTCTGGCACGCAGATCGCCGTGGAACTGATTATTGGTGATCACGGCGTAAACCGAGACAATATCGACGAAGCCGAACTGAACAACTCGCAGTCGGCCGAACGCTTGGCCGATGGCCAGTTGGATGCATACTTCTATGCAGCCGGTACACCGGTGGCGGCCATGATCCAGCTTGATAACACGAAGGGCATGGAGCTTTACAACTTCACTGATGAAGAAGTGGCGCAGGCCAATGCGACAGTTCCCTACTACATTCCCTCGACTATTCCAGCAGGCACATATCCAGGCGTGACATATGATGTGAACACCGTTGCCGTCAGCGGGATTTTTGTCACCAACGCCAACGTTGACGAAGAGCTGATCTACGGAGTGACAAAAGCCATGTGGTCAAACACAGCACGCAAGCTGCTCGATAACGGCCACCCGAAAGGCAAGGTCATCACTATGGAAACCGCACTCGACGGCGTCGAGGGTATCGGGGTTCCGCTTCACCCGGGCGCAGAACGCTTTTATCGCGAAGTTGGACTTCTGAAGTAATCAAATCTGCTAGCGGCGGCACATGCGAACAAATGTGCCGCCGTTTTTATATGCGGAGCGAACCGCCGCAACTGAAAACACGTTTTCGCAAGGACGCGCCAGCCGATGCCACTGCAATCACATCTCGACAATGTCGCGCTTGAGGAACTTGAGAAGAAGTATGATTCAGCGCTGAACACGCGGGACAACGGCCCGGCACTTACACGGCTGATTTATTGGGCAACGATTGTCTTCGCACTCTATCACCTCTGGACAGCAGGCTTTGGCACACCAGTTGATCACGTGCATATGGGCATCCATCTCGCTGGGCTGTTCCTCTTCATTTTTGTCGGCTTCCCTTTGGTCAAGACATCTCAAAGCCTGGTTTTCCAAGGTGGACGCTGGTGGGCGCCGGGAAACGTACCGCTTTATGACTGGGTTCTGGCAGGGCTGGCCATTGCCGCGTCGCTTTTCTTGTGGGTGAGTTGGAGGGGCTTTTCTGGTTTTGGGTTCGAGCTGGATGAACAAGCTTTGCGTCAGGGCAACCCATCTTCACTGGATGTTTTCTTCGGCACCGTCTTGATCCTCACAACCCTGGAAATAGCGCGCCGCACCATCGGTTTTGTTCTCCCGCTGATCATTCTTGTATTCATGTCTTATGCCCTCTTCGGGCCATATATGCCTGCGCAGATCCTCAAACATCCGGGCGTGGATTGGCACCAGTTCGTCAACAACATGTATTTCCCGTCCGAAGGTATCTTTGGCGTAACGCTTTGGGTCGTGTCGACTGTCGTGTTCCACTTCGTCCTGTTTGGTGTGGTCGCCCAACGAATGGGTCTTGGACAGTTCTTTGTCGACAACGCCATGATCTTGGCCGGGCGTTATACAGGCGGTCCGGCAAAAGTGTCGGTCGTGTCCTCAGCCTTTTTCGGAACCATCTCGGGCAGCTCGATCGCAAACACCGTGTCAACCGGGTCCCTTACAATCCCGAACATGAAGAAGATGGGGTATCCAGGCCATTTTGCCGGCGGCGTTGAGGCTGCCTCTTCGGCCGGAGGGCAAATCACACCACCAATTATGGGCGCCGCATCCTTCTTGATGGCGGAATACCTGGAGGTGCCCTACACCACAATCGTCATCGCCGCGATTGTGCCTGCATTGATGCACTATATCGGCGTGCTGTCGATTGTTCATTTCACTGCAAAAAAGCTTGGATTGCACGCCTACCCAAAGGAAGAGCTCCCGAAAGTTGTGCAAGTCTGGAAGGATGGCTGGTTCACCATCATTCCCCTCATTGCCCTGCTGATCGTTCTGTTCTCGGGCTACTCGCCTAACATGGCTGCTTTTGTTGGATTGATCCTATGCATCATTGTGGGATTCTGCGCCTTCAACAAACCGGCTACGCTCATTGTGCCCCTTGCATTCCTCGGGTTCATATTCTGGAAGGCCTCACCGTATTCCGGAGAAGGCTACAGCCCAACCATCGCTGGTATCCTGGCAGGCCTGACACTTGTTGGCACACTCCACCGCAATGAACGACAGAACTTTCGCGACCTGTTCGATAGTTTTCACGTTGGCGTCCAATACGCCCTGGCGGTTGGTGCCGCATCAGCCGCAGTGGGTATCGTGGTTGGTGTGATCAACACCACTGGCGTGGGTTTCAGGCTGGGCTTCATGGTAACCGGCGGTGCTGCAGATATCGCCAGTGGCCTTGCGCCGTTATTGGACTGGACATCACTTGCGATGTTTGACCAATCCTCAATCCAGCAATTTGTGTCACTCTTGCTTATCGCAATGGCCTGTATTCTGATGGGCGCAGGCCTTCCAACGACTGCGCTCTATATCATGTTGGTTGCAGTCGCCACGCCCGCTCTGAGCCAACTTGGAGTACCGCCGTTGGCAACCCACATGTTCGTACTTTACTACGGCGTGATTTCCGAGATTACTCCGCCGGTTTGTGCGTCCGCGTATGCCGCCGCCGGCATCGCAGGCTCCAACCCATTCCGGACAGGCTTGAACGCGTTCACACTCGGGTTGGGTAAGCTCATGGTGCCAATGGTATTCGTTTACGCGCCAACGATGCTGATCGTGTTAGAGGAGCATTTCACACTTACAAGCTTCATTCAGGTCACATCAACCTGCGCTCTGGGTGTGTTTGCGATTGCAACAGCGGTGTCAGCATTTTTCCTCGCGCCACTTCGCGGGCTGTGGCGGCTGCTGATGGCAATCGGGGGACTGCTTTTGGTTGCACCGAGCATGGAGTCCGATTTGGTCGCTTTGCTCGTTATGGCTCCGGTTGTTCTGCAGCAACTCGCCGGTTTGAAACGTGAAGCCACCGTCTGATGTCAAAAACCACGTCAGCACCTGTCGCTGTTGCAGTTCTTGGCGCTGGCATAGCCGGGATCAAGTTAGATTTCAGATTACAAGAAAGGGAGCAGCACACCCGGCCTATTGAGCGTCACGCCAACGCGGGCAGCAAAATCGGCAGCATCGTCGCAGATTGTGGAATACAGACCACTCCCAGCAACCCCTTGCGGTTTCGCAACCTATAGACATGGCTCTGTCGTCGACTGCGACTACCGGTCGCCGCGCTCGTTTTGATGCCCCACAGTGTGCATAGAATTGCGTCGATTGAATTTGCTTACCATGTTTCAACGTTTTCGGCTTGAGCCCGTTGCATGAGCGACAGACAATCAAACTATGAAGAATCCTCCAAAGCTCGTTGTTTTTTCAGACCTCGACGGCACGCTTTTGGATCATGAGACGTACCTTTGGAAACCGGCTGAGTCAGCTCTGAGACGGCTGGCAGCTCTTCGTGTCCCGGTCGTTCTTACGAGCAGCAAGACCGCATGTGAAATGAAAGTCCTACAAGACGATATGGGGCTAGGGGATTGGCCAGCCATTGTTGAAAATGGTGCCGGTGTTATTGGATTATCTGATGTACATCCCCCCGAGATCTATTCAGACCTGCGCAAAGCTTTGGATAGGCTGCCAGCCAGACTCAGGCAATCGTTTCAAGGCTTCGGAGATCTGACAGTCGAAGAGATATCAACGCTCACTGGCTTACCGAACGCCGACGCCCAGCGCGCCAAAGCGCGCAGGTACTCTGAGCCCGGCCTTTGGTCTGGCACCGACAAAACTTTGGCAGAGTTTACATCAGCGCTGGCCAGAGAAAGCCTCATGGCTCAGCAGGGCGGCAGGTTTTTGACCGTATCCTTCGGGCGGACCAAAGCAGACGCGATGGACACCGTAATTAAAACGTTGCGCGCAGAAATTACTCTAGCCTTGGGAGACGCGCCCAATGATTTCGCAATGCTGGAAAAAGCGGATCTGGGTGTGATCGTAGCCAACCCCCATCGCGCCGTACCGCCGTTGCTCAGTGGTGAGAAAGACGGCCGAATTATGCGGACGCAAGCTCTAGGACCTGCTGGATGGAATCATGCGGTGCACGGTATCCTAGACGAACTTGGTTTTGCAGAAGGACGAACGCTAAATGGTTGATTTTCATCAGAACGGAAACATCGCCACCCTGCACAACCTAAGGACACGTTCCCTTCAGGAAATGACCTACGAGCTGGAGACGTTTGCGCAAACCCGAAAAATGTCGCTGATTTTGCCATGCCTCTATTCGGAGCTGGAAACGGATGCCATGCCGAACATCCTCTCTGAGCTTTCGCGGGTCACCTATCTTCACAGGGTGATTGTGGGCTTGGACCGCGCCAATGAAGATCAGTTTCGGCATGCAAAACAGTTTTTTGAGGGTTTGAACCAGAACCACATCGTCATCTGGAATGACAGTCCGAGGATGTTGGCCTTGGGAAATCGTCTGGAACAGATGGGACTTTCGCCCGCGGAGCAAGGTAAGGGCAAGAATGTCTGGACATCCATCGGCTATCTTATTGGCTGCCAGGACAGCGCCGTCATGGCAATCCACGATTGCGATATCCTCACATACACCAACGAACTGCTCGCTCGGCTGATTTACCCCGTCGCGAACCCCACCTTTCCCTACCAGGTGGCCAAAGGATATTACGCACGGATTGGCGCGGAAAAATTGAATGGCCGAGTCACGCGGCTTTTGGTGAGCCCGCTGCTGATTGCACTCAAACGGGTTGTAGGTGATCGTGACTACCTCGATTACCTGCGCAGCTTTCGCTATCCTCTGTCAGGTGAATTTGCGATGCGTACCAATATTCTCCCTGACCTTAGAATACCGTCGGACTGGGGCTTGGAGATTGGCGTGCTCTCTGAAGCCTGGCGCAATCTCGCACCCAAAGCAGTGTGCCAGGTCGAGATTGCCGATGCCTATGACCACAAGCATCAAGCGCTCAGCCCAGAAGATGCAGCAACCGGCCTGAACCGTATGTCGACCGATATCTGCAAAGCAATCTTCCGCAAGCTGGCAGCTGACGGCACGATCTTCACGACCAATGTCTTCCGCACGCTCAAGGCCACTTATTACCGAAGTGCACTCGATCTCTTGGATGCATATTACAGCGATGCACAAATGAATGGTCTTTCGGTCGACCGGCACTCTGAAGAGGCCTCAATCGAATTGTTTGCTGAAAACATCATGCGGGCGGGTCAGACCTTTCTCGACAATCCACATGAAACTCCATTCATCGCCACTTGGAACCGCGTGCACGCCGCAGACCCCGAATTTCTACGGGACATGCAATCGGCTGCCCAGGCAGACTCACAAGAATATCAATGACATGCGTTGCTGATCCAGCGACACTGATACGGTGCCAATACGATATCTTCGTCCAGGATCGCATCTCCTGACAACAGATCACGCCATTCCTCATCTGCGATGATATTCAAGGTGCTCACGGGAAGCGTAACGACTTCTTTGCTGACATTGTGCAGCGCAAAGATGGACTGGTGCCGATCCAAACTCTGCCGCCAGATACCAAACACGCGTGTGTCGCCTGTGTTGACCGTGAATTGCGTCGCATTGGGATGGAAGGCAGGTTGCACTTGCCGAACCTTCAAACGCTGCTTCAAGCCCTGCATAACGCACGCATGAACAGTAGTTTGATCAGCAAGATATGCCTGAAGAGTATCGTAGTCCCAGCGATGGCGATTGATGGCCCGGTTCATGCCTCGCCGCTCGACCGCTACCGTGTCGTTCGGAGTTGCCAGCATCGAGTGGATATAGAACGCCGGTATTCCTTCAAGAGACATGACAATGGTCTGCGAACAGAGAAATCGTTCAATATGATGCTCGTCAGGTCCTTCAAAAGTCCGGCCCAGCGCTGCAAAATAGGTTGTGTTCAATTCGTAGGGCGCCTCACCACCATCTGGCAGAGCACGCATTGAGACCAAGCCACCTACGGCTTTGACTGACTTGATCATCGCCTCTTGATCCTCGGGGGACAGGAGGCCTTCAGCCGGGCGCATCCCGATGCCGTCATGGCTTGCGGTAAAGTTCAGGTAAGCGCAGCCAAGAGGCGCAGGCGGCATGGACCTTTGCCATTTGTCAAGATTTTCCGCGCTTCCCGAAAGTAGGGCATGCAGGATGAGAGGCGGCAAAGGGAAATTGTAGATGACATGGGCTTCATCACGTTTTCCAAAGTAACTCAGGTTTTCAGCTTTCGGGACGTTCGTCTCAGTCAACAGCACAATAGGTTCTAGGGCATAGTCGCACAGAAGACGGATCAGTTTAACGATCGCATGAGTCTGCGGCAGATGAATGGACGGTGAGCCTACCTCCTTCCAAAGAAACGCCACAGCGTCGAGCCGTATGATCTGCACTCCGTTGTCAATGTGTGTCCGAATGATCCGCAAAAATTCGAGCAAGACATCTGGATTGCGAAAATCGAGGTCAATCTGATCATGACTGAAGGTGCACCAAACATGGCGCGACCCATCTTTGGTATCCACCTTTTGCAGGAGCGGTGTGGTTCTTGGACGGACCACCATGCTTAGATCATCAGACGGATCAGCTTCGAAGAAAAAGGCATCGTAGGGTGGCTGACCCTGCCGATATGCGTTGAACCATGTCCCTTGGCTTGAGACGTGGTTCAGAACCAAATCCGACATCAGCTTAAACTCGCTTGCGATGCGATTTATGTCAGGCCAGTCGCCCAATTGTGGGTTCACCGCCAGATAGTCCGTTACAGCAAATCCGTCGTCGGATGTGAATGGAAAGAATGGCAGGATGTGCACACCATCAACCACGCCTTTGAGATACCGGCGAAGAAAATCGTTCAGAAGATCGAGCGGTTTGTGCACGCCGTCGACTATGGAATTTCCATATGTGATCAGGAGTGCATCGCGTTGCGACCAAAGGGCATTGCCGGGCCGTCGGCCTCGCTTCCGACGTTGTGTACCGTCAGGCCAGAAAGCGCTGATCACTTGGGAAGCAAGAATATCAGCATCCAAATCCGGATAGATCTCGCTCACTTTGGCGGCCAGAGCGCGGCTGAGAGCAGGCGTTTTTTCTTTATTCAAAGTATCTTGGGCCATGTGTTACAGAACCACGGCTTTGGGTGGTTTTCAATTTTTTCGCCGCAGGTCGCCACATAGGAAGATGAATTGCTGACACATGCATGTTCAGCGGGCAGTTCGGGCTCAGCTATCGGGCAAAAAGCGTTCCTCCGCGTTATGGTCTTTGCTCAAGGGCGTTCTCCCATTCTGCAAGGAAAGTGCGCCGGTTCAACGGATCAAGATACACCATCAGCGCTGGCCCCAAACGAATTGGTCCAAATCCAGCAAGGTTGTCGCGTCCCGATTGGCCCAGCGGAGGAAGAGGCCAATCATCTGGAGCATCCCGCTGGCCCAACCTCACCAGCATGTCGATCAAATCCCCCGCCGCGTCCTTCTCCTGAGCAGTTGTCGGAATGATCGCGGTCCGCAGAATGACATTTGTGAAATCCTGCATACCCAAGATTTGTACGCGCCCTTTCGAATTGCGTGCCAATCTCTCTGCAGCGTAACTACCAAGAACATTGTATGCGAGCGCAAGCCTACCATCGGCAACGTCGTCGATCATCTGGCCGGAGCAACAATAAAGTTGCGGGTTCAAACGGCCCATCACTTCGGAAAGCCGCCAGTAGGCATCCGTTGAACGTGCTTCCTGCGTGGCAAAAAGATAGCCGAGTCCACTGTCCCGCACATCATAGGTGCCAACGGCCCCATCAAACCGCTCTGGGTACTCTCGGAGGACGGTGATCAGCTCTTGTCGGGTCGTGGGAAGGCTCAATCCCCGGAACCGTTCTGTCGAGAGAACCACGACCGCAGGCTCGGCAGTAAAGGCGAAAATCAAATCACGCCACCGCGCCCAGTCAGGCAACGCAGCTGTTGCTTCGGATTGGTGGCTTTGAGCGAAACCATCGTTGGCCAACTGAAATTGCAAATCCATTGCAGATGACAGTGCGAGGTCAAAAATCGCTCCTTCCTTTATTGCTCGGTGCAATTCGCTTGAAGACACGACGGTATAGTCAATCGATAAGCCGGGACGTTGGGATTGAAACGCGCTGAGATACGGTTCAAAGACTTCTAAGTCCGCCGTGGAAATAACTCTGAGTGTCTCCGCTCCAGTTCCAGAAAAGAGGCGATGGTCCTCCACCTGTAACGCTGAAACGAGTGTCGAGATGCAGATCAAGAGGACGGCAAAACAAGTGTGGCGCATGTGCCTTTCTCTCCCTGCAAACTCTCAAGTTCAAGCCGACCGCCATGCGCAACCAGCACATCTTTGGCGATTGTCAGGCCAAGTCCAGAGCCAACAATTCCTTGTGTATTGGCGCCACGTTGAAACCTCTTTGTGAGCATGTCGATGGGCCCATCTCCTAGGCCGCCGCCTTGGTCTTTAATCGCAATCCTTACCTCGCCTCCCTGCTCAGATACGGCAATCGTCACCGTGGTCTCTGGTGGTGAATACTTGATGGCGTTGTCCAGAACGTTTCGAAGTGCATTGTCCATCAGGACAGGATCGACCTCGACCTTGGCTTTGACCATCTCAACGCTGAGATGGATGTCCTTCATGGCGGCGGTGGGTTCCAGACCGGCGACAGTTCTCCCGACCAGATCAGACAGCAAAACTGGCGTGCGCACGAGATCATCAGTGCGGTAGATGACAGTGGCATGGTCCAGCAATTGCCCAGCCGACCTGGAACTTTCATCAATTGCGCGGATCATTTGACGCAATCGCTGCTTCTGGTCGTCATCTTCGACAGACCGCAGCGCAATTTCCGCCTGTGCGCGCACGGTGGCCAAGGGGGTACGGATGCGATGTGCGGCCTCTGCAATAAAATCCTCTGCGCTTCGAATTGATTGCCCAAGTCGCTCCATGAGGCGGTTGAGCGACGTCATCAAAGGAGCAAGCTCGGTTGGAGCGGATCGGCGTAGAGGACGCAGATCAGACGGGCCTCTGCGAGACACTGCGGCAGCAATCTCGTTCAAGGGTCGAAGAGAGGTTCGAGCAGCAAATGCCGAAAGCGAGACCGCTACAAGAAAAAACGCGATTGCAAGGTAGGCTGCCTGTTGCGACAGGTCGGCAGAAATAGATGCAATTCCTCCGCGCGTTTGGGCCACGGTAACCGTGATAGGAACGGGTTCGGTCCCCGCCAGAACAAGGCGCGAGACCGTTGCCATACGGATTTCTTCTCCGCTGTATTGCCCGGTATCAAAAACCACGCGACCACCTGACGGGAGCGAAGCTGTTGGAACCGGCAGGTCCTCGTACCCCGTCAGCAAAGTCGTACCTTTCGCGACGCGATAGAACACGCGATCTTCGCTGATTGCACCAAGCATTGAAAAGGCAGAATAGGGCAGCTCAAGCCGAACCTCGCCTTGCTCGCTCCGAAGGGTTTCCGCAATGGTCGTCACCGACGCCGCCAAAACGTTGTCCTGCGTCCGTTCAGCCGCCTGCTGCGCGAGTCCCGTGACCATCCACCAACTCAAAACAGATAGCAAAGCCGCCACACCCGCCAGAAGCAGTGTCAGCCTGCGCCCGATTGACCCCGTACTTGTCACGCTTGGCCGGTCTCCATCCGATATCCAAGACCTCGAACAGTCTCGATCCGCAAGCCCATGCCGTCGATCCGACGCCGCAAACGCCCGACATAGACCTCAATCGCGTTTTCCGTCACTTCCGCGTCATATGAAAAAAGTCGATCCATCAACTGACCCTTGGAAAGGATTTGTCCCTTATGCCGGGCGAAAACCTCAAGAAGACGAATTTCACGATTGCGCAAATCTATAGTCTCGCTCCCGTGCCTCAAAGTTCCCGAAAGAGGATCAAATACAGCGTCGCCCAGATGGATCTCGTTCCGCGCCTCACCGCCGCGACGACGCAGAACGGCGCGGCAACGCGCTTCGAGCTCTGAAAAGTCGAACGGCTTGGTGATGTAGTCGTCCGCTCCTTGATCCAACGCCCCAACCCGGTCGGACACTTGCGACCGTGCGGTCAACACGATCACTGGGGTTACGAGATGCGATCTGCTGCGCGCAAGGAAATCCCGTCCGTCACCATCAGGCAACATCACATCCAATAGGATGAGGTCATATTGTGCCGCGGAAAGACAATCTTCCGCGTCTGCGAGTCTGGCCGCATGGTCGACAGCATGGCCATCCAAAGCCAACCTACCGACAATAGCGTCTGCCAACTCCAAATTGTCCTCCACCAAAAGATAGCGCACCCCGTTCCTCCCTCGTGGCACCGTGTCAGGCTTCTGTCAGCTTTGTGTGGTGAAGTACGAACATGGGCGGGAGAGGACCGCCTGTCAAATGGGAGGATAACCAATGAACACTCTTGAGTGGTCACGCCGTACGCTTATCGCTGCGGCCACTGCAACCGTTGCCATGTCTGGCGTTGCTTTTGCCGGTGGACATCAAAAAATGGAATCCGTGCATTTTCTGATTCCTGGTGGCGCAGGTGGCGGATGGGACGGCACAGCACGCGGCACTGGCGAAGCGCTCGTCAATTCCGGGCTCGTGGGAACGGCGACATTTGAAAACATGTCGGGCGGCGGTGGCGGTGTTGCCATCGGCAACCTGATCGAAAACGCCGCAAGCAGCCACGGCACGCTGATGGTCAACTCGACGCCGATCGTCATCCGTGCACTGACAGGCGAAATCTCACAAAGCTTCCGCGATCTAACATTGGTTGCAGGTACCGTCGGTGACTACGCAGCGCTGGTCGTATCCGCAGACAGCCCGATAAATTCGATGGATGACGCGCTTGCGATGTACCGTGAGAATGCAGCCGATTTCGCCATTGGTGGCGGTTCGGTCCCTGGCGGTATGGACCACCTTGTGGCGGCCATCGTGATGCAGGCAGCGGGTGAGGACCCAACTGCATTCAACTATATTGGCTATGATGCAGGCGGCGAGGCGATGGCCGGACTCCTGTCCGGCGAGATTGACGCGCTCTCAACCGGCTTCTCCGAAGCTGTTGCCCTTGCAGAACAGGGCGAAGTCCGCATTTTGGGCGTGACAGCACCCGAACGCGTTCCTGCATTTGAAGACGCTCCGACCTTTGCCGAGCAAGGCATCGACGCTCAGTTCGTGAACTGGCGCGGTTTCTTTGCAGCTCCGGGCCTGCCGGACGACAAGCTGACCGAATATCAGGACATGCTGGCTGCCATGATGGAAACTCCTGAGTGGGAAGAAGTCCGAGCACGCATGGGCCTGGTTAACATCTTCCGTCCGGGCGACGAGTTCAAAACCTTCCTCGAAAGTCAGGAAAAGCAAATCGGCGATCTGATGCGCGAACTCGGTTTCCTCTGAGGCACTGCTGTGATCCTGTAGGATCACATCAAATCAATGGCGGATGTCCGGTTGGGCCAAACAACCAAAAGGCATCCGCCACATACAAACTTCAATTACGTCGTGGAGGGTTGAGAGATGGCGCTTGATCGCTGGATCGCATTGGCCTTTGTCGCTTTGTGTTGCGTCTATGGATATGCGGCCTTTTTCACAATGGACGACCAATTGCCGCCAATTCTCAGGCGCAATCCAGTTTGGCCATCAACCTTCCCCAAAATCCTGACCATACTCGGCATAGTCGTCGGTCTTGTCGTGTTGTTGACATCAAAGCCAAAAGCCGAGTCCGACGCTGCCAAGGATGGTGCTATCGACCTTAATCGTCTGGGTGACTATCACATTGGACAAGCATTGGCGTTGCTCGGTTTGATGGTTGCATATGCGCTCACGCTAAGGCCTTTGGGTTTCGTCGGCTCGACCATCGCATTTCTTGTCGTCGGAGCGGTTATTCTCGGAGAACGCCGCTTCCACATTCTGATCCCCGTGACTGCCGTTGCGGCTGGGTCGATCTGGTATCTAGTACAAGAGGTGCTCGGAATCTTCCTGCGCCCTTGGCCCGGCATCTTTATGTAAGGGGGGCGTGAGATGCTCGAAGGAATTCTCGTCGGCCTGACGGCAGCGGTGACACCGTTCAACCTGATCATGGTTGTGATGGGTTGTGTCATTGGCACGTTGATCGGAATGCTGCCCGGGCTTGGGCCCATGTCGATCATTGCGATTATGATCCCGGTCGCCATTGGTATTGGCGACCCAACCGCTGCGTTGATCCTATTGTCCGGCGTCTATTATGGAGCGATTTTCGGCGGCTCAACGTCGTCGATCCTGCTCAATGCACCGGGGGTTGCAGGCACCGTTGCGACCAGCTTCGACGGATACCCAATGGCCCGCAAAGGACAAGCTGGCAAAGCGCTGACCATCGCCGCCATTGCCAGCTTTGCCGGTGGGACCATAGGTGCAATCCTTTTGATGATCTTTGCCCCAGCGCTCTCAACGGTTGCCTTGCTGTTCCATTCAGCAGAGTACTTCGCCTTGATGGTCGTCGGCCTTTCGGCAATCGCTGCCTTCGCGGGAACCGGCCAGGTGGCCAAAGCGCTGATGATGACCATCCTTGGCTTGATGCTTGGAACCGTAGGCGAAGGAGCACTGTCCAACATGCCGCGCTTCACATTCGGAATGATGGACCTTCAGTCAGGCTTTTCCTTCATCACATTGGCGATGGCGATGTTTGCGCTGCCCGAAGCGTTGTTTCTTGTAATGAACCCCGCTCGCGCAGCAAGCGGATCAAGCGATGACAGCGGCAAGATCACTGGCATGCGGATCACACGCAGCGAAGCGCGCACCATAGCTCCGGTTGTCGGAAGACAATCGCTCCAAGGCTTCTTCATCGGAGTTCTCCCCGGCGCTGGCGCAACCATCGCATCGTTCTTGGGCTACGCGGTAGAGCGAAACATTGCCAAAGGCGCTGAACAGGAAGAGTTTGGCAAAGGCTCAATCAAAGGTTTGGCAGCCCCTGAAACGGCAAACAACGCAGCCTGCACAGGTTCTTTCGTGCCTTTGTTGACCTTGGGGATACCTGGGTCAGGGACAACAGCTATTCTTCTTGGAGCGCTCTTGGCCTTGAATGTGACCCCCGGTCCTCGGTTGATGACAGATACACCAGAAGTGTTCTGGGCCGTCATCATCTCAATGTATCTGGGCAACCTTGTTTTGTTGATCCTCAACTTGCCGTTGATCCCCTATATCGCCAAGATCCTGACGATCCCGCGCACATTCCTGATCCCATTCATTCTGTTCTTCACTCTGATGGGTAGCTACCTCGGTCAAAACAATTCAACCGAACTGCTGATTTTGGTTGGTTTTGGCGTGGTTGCGACGATCCTGCGATTTGCAGATTTCCCGCTGGCACCGCTCCTGATCGGGTTCATCCTTGGCACAATGCTCGAAAACAACTTTGCCCGGGCGATGCAGCTTTATCGCGGCTTCGACTTCATCCTTGAACGTCCGATGACGATGGGGCTTCTGGCGTTGGCAGTTATTCTCGTTGTTTTGCCGAGCTACCGAGGCTACCGCGCGCGCAAACGGGCTGAAGGCGTGGCCGATGGCGACTGAAATTACACCCGGACCCCTTAGCGGGGTCCGGGTTCTTGATCTTACCAATGTGTTGGCCGGCCCCTTCGCCTGCCATCAATTGGCGCATCTAGGCGCCGAGGTGATCAAAGTAGAAGCTGTCGGCAAAGGAGACCTGGCCAGAAATCTCGGGTCCGATCCGGACCTGTCTGCCAAAGGCATGGGCATCAGCTTTTTGGCTCAGAATGCAGGCAAAAGTTCACTGACCCTCAATCTGAAAGATACACGCGGCGCAGATATCCTCAAAAAGCTGGTGCGAGACGCGGACGTATTGGTGGAAAACTATCGACCGGGTGTGATGGACAGGCTTGGGATCGGGTATGAGGTTCTGAAGGCAGTCAACCCAAATTTGATTTATTGCGCGATTTCGGGGTTTGGACAGACCGGGCCCTTGGCGACGAGCCCAGCCTATGATCAGATTGTGCAGGGACTGTCCGGCGTGATGTCGATTACCGGTAATCCGGATAGCGCGCCGCTGCGTGTAGGGTATCCACTCGCCGACACCGTTGGCGGCTTGACGGCAGCAATGGCAATCTGTTCCGCGCTAAACGCCGAACCACGCGGAACCTTTATTGATGTGTCTATGCTTGAGTCCGTTCTGGCCACGATGGGATGGGTGGTGTCGAACCATTTGGTTGGCGGCGTTACCCCAACTCCGCAAGGCAATGAAAACCCAACCTCGGCCCCGTCCGGCGCGTTCCAATGCGCAGATGGCTTGATCAATATTGCGGCCAACAAGGATGAGCAATGGATTGCCTTGGCCCATCACATTGGGCGTGAGGACCTTCTTACCGAAAAAGCCTTCCAGACGCGTGAAGATCGCAAAACCAACAGGTTTCGCCTGAAGGCGGAACTCGAGACAGTCCTGACCACAAGAAGGGCGCAAGATTGGGCCGATGAACTCAACACAATCGGCGTCCCGGCAGGAGCTGTCCTTACTGTTCCGGAAGCACTAAGACATCCGCAGGTCTCTGGACGGGATTTTATCAGCAGCTTCAAGAACGTTCCAGGAGCCAACCGAAATGTGGACATTGCGACTGTCGGAGTTCTTCTTGATGGGAAGCGACCGACGGTTACAACGCCGCCACCCGAATTGGGTCGAGACTCAGCCCCGATTCTGGCACGGCTGGGCTACAGTCAGGCTTACATTGAAACGCTGCGCGAGGAGGGCGTTATTTGACGACTGACAACGATGTCGCGGATTGGTGGCGCACAAAGATCATCGACATGGAACCGGGCCGAATTCATCTCCGCGGGCAACCGGTTCAAGACCTGATCGGAAGCACGAGCTTCGCGAAAATGATCTGGTTGATGGTACTGGGAGAGGACATCTCGGGACCTCGTGCTGACCTTTTTGAGGCCGCTTTGGTCTCGGCTGTCGATCACGGCCCACAAGCGCCATCCATTGCCGCCGCTCGTATGGCATCGACATGCGGCATCGGCTTACAATCCGCAATGGCGACTGGTCTCAACATGTTGGGCGACGTCCACGGCGGCGCAGGGGAACAGGCAGTCGGCCTGTATCGCGAAATTGATAGCGCAGGCCTGCGGAATCTTGTCGAGTGTCTCGACAAATGGCGGGCCTTGAACGGAAAATTCATTCCGGGGTTTGGCCATAGGTTTCACAAACCTGTCGATCCCCGTGCCCCACGCCTGCTTGCTTTGGTGGACGAGGCGGCCGACGCAGGCGCAGTCACGGGTAAGTTCGCAGAAATCGGGCGCGCGATTGAGAACCGGCTGACTGAAGAACATAGCAAACCGGTTCCCATGAACATTGATGGCGCAACAGCCGTCATATACGCGGAACTTGGGTGCCCTGCCCCCTTGGCACGCGGCTTTTTTGGTCTCTCCCGGTCAGTCGGCATCCTTGCGCATGCTTGGGAACAAATGGAACAAGGAGGACGGAACAAGGGTCCGACACCGCCTGCCTACAGATGGACTTATGAGGGAATTTAACCGAAGGCTTCCGCCTGTCATTCCAACCGTTCTGATCGGCGCGATCGGTGCGGTGCTTTTCCATATTATCGGATTTCCGGCTGCAACCGTCACCGGCCCAGCGACAACCGTCGCACTTGTCACACTTCTTGGGTGGCGGACAGAAATCCCACTGCGCCTATGCCAAATCATGTTTCTGGTGATTGGCGCACAGATCGGGAGCACGGTGACGCCGGATGTGATATCCGCAGCCCTGACTTGGCCGATCTCGCTAATGATTCTGACATTAACCCTAATAGCGATAATGATCGTTGTGCCATTTGCGTTAAGACACTTGTTCGGACATCGCGCTGTCACGGCGTTCCTGTCTGCGGCGCCAGGACACCTGACCTTTGTCTTGGGACTGGCAACTGATCTCAAGGCAGATGTCCCACAGGTGGTTCTGGTTCAGACCGTACGGGTCTTCTTGCTCACTCTGATGGTTCCGGTCCTGATCTCTCTATGGGGGGTAACCGGTACAGCAACCTTTGCAAGTCAAGGAACAAGCCCGATTTTCGACCTTGGCCTGCTTTTGATCTTCTCGCTTGCCGTTGGTTTGGGGTTGCAAAAATTATCTGTACCCGCACCACTTCTTATTGGCGCAATGACTGTATCAGCCGTGACTCACGGGACAGGGTTGGTGACTGGTGCTGCACCCGCCTGGATGACCATCATGGCCTTCGTGTGTATGGGATCACTGATTGGCTCACGTTTTGGCGGTGTCGATCGATCCTTGCTCAAAAGCGCGTTCCTCGCGGGCCTTTTGAGTACTGTCGCAGGCTGTCTGATTGCAGCGGGGGGCGCTTATATTGCCGCCGTTTTGATCGGCTTGCCGCCCGCCGCATTGTTTCTGGCGTTTGCGCCGGGCGGGGTTGAAGTCATGGCAGCACTGTCAATCGAAACCGGGCTGGAACCGGCGCTGGTCGCAGCTCACCACGTGTTTCGTCTAACCATTCTAGGTGTTCTTCTTCCGCTATTCGCAATCAGGCATCGACGGTCGTAGGCGACTTTATAGCTCTGTTTCCGCACGGGCCGCGTTTAGTTCCGATGATGCAAAAGACGATTGAAACTCATCGAAATGTGCGCCCGTTGAATTTGTGCAACGGCAGTCAAATCACCCGATTTCAAAGCAATGTGGATAGCTTCGAGTTCATGCAGGAAGACCCTGTATTCCTCTTCAAGGTCCAATTCTGCTTTGATCGCCCGGACAAGCCAAAGACGCTTTGTCTGGTAGTACAAGCGTTCCAACACATGCCGAAGCGGTGCATTTTCTGTCAGTTCAAGCAAGGCCTGAAACACGTCCATATCAAGTTGCGTGAAACTCTTGGGCGTTCCCGAGGCAACCATCTGCCCGGCTCGGTCAATCAAGTCCTTCAAACGTTCAAGAAACAGTGCATCCGGCATTACCGGGTCCAGTACTCCCGTCAACGCAGTCAATTCTACACGCAGCCGATAAGCCTGCTCCAATTCGGTGATATTGGCATCAGTCACGATCGTGCCGACCCCATGCACCGATTGCACAAGCCCCTCTTCTTCAAGACGCGCCAAAACGCGACGCATTGGAGTTCGGCTCGTACCGAATTCATTAGCCAAGGCGATTTCGGAAAGCTGCATGCCGGGTGGATAATCCAAGAGGCAAATGCGTTGCCGCAGGGCCGCATGCATCGCAGCATGACGATCCTTCACCGTTAGTCCTGGATCGCCCGTGCCATCAGCCATGCAACCTTTCTCCAAGCCGTTCGAGCATTCCCAAACACTGCGCCAACTGCTCGACCGAGATAAACTCGTCCGCTTTGTGCGCCTGCTCAATTGATCCCGGTCCACAGACGACAACATCCGTGCCAAGCGCCTGAAACAGACCAGCCTCTGTACCAAATGCGACGACGTCACTGCTATTGGCACCAGTCAGCTCGGATACTATGCGCCGCGCTTCGTTTTCTTCCGTTGGAATAAGGCCAATGACCTCGCCGATCACATCGGTTGTGATATATGCGCCGGGATGAACTTCCCGCATCTTGGGAAGAAGCTCCGTTTCGCAATAGCGCTGCAAACTTTCCTTTACGAACTCTGCATCGCCCGGTTGAACCGGGCGCATCTCCCAGTCGACATGCGCCGACGGCGCAATCACATTGTGCGCGACCCCACCGATCAAAGCCCCAACATTAACAGTCGTCCAAGGCGGATCAAAAGGAGAATTCTTTGGGGCACGTGCGCGCAAGACATCCTTGAGCCCGAGCAGATGATTCACGTAGCGAACCGCATACTCAACAGCGTTGACGCCATGATCCGGTAGAGATCCATGTCCGGCCAGACCATTGAAATGTGTCGTGTATTCGTTGCAGCCCTTGTGTCCATCAATGATGCGCATTTCGGTCGGTTCACCGATAATAGCAACACCGGGAATCAAACCACGTTCTGCCAGCGTATTGGCCAGTTGACGAGCGCCGAGGCAGCCAACTTCCTCATCATAGGTAAACGCAAAGTGCACCGGTCTGTCCTGCACAAGTTCTGCGAAATATGGCGCCATTGCCAACGTCGCAGCGATGAAACCTTTCATGTCGCAGGTACCGCGCCCGTACAGTAGGCCATCATCAGCGTCCATAAAAAACGGATCACGTGTCCAGGCTTGATCCGCAACCGGCACCACATCGCTATGACCGGAGAGCAGAATGCCACCATCCCTATCTGGTCCCAAAGTTCCGAATAGATTTGCCTTCGTCCCACAAGGCGAAGACATCACTTCGCACCGCGCGCCAGCGTCCTCAAGCAGACCTGCCATGTGCAGGATCATATCGAAATTGCTGTCCGCCGAGATTGTTGGAAATGCAATCAAGTCTGCCAGGATTTCAGTTGTGCGCTGCAGGTTTTCCAATCGACTAGTCCTTGATGAAAAGCTTGCGCTCCACGTTGCACAGAACCTCAGCCGGGCCGCTTTCAGTAATGAGTATGGTTTCGGTGGTCTCCAGACCCCACGTATCCATCCAAAGTGCAGGCATAAAGTGGAAGGTCATGCCGGGTTGGAGAATGGTTTCGTCTTCAATGCGGATCGACGCCGTGCGCTCGCCCCAATCCGGCGGATAACTCAGTCCAATCGGATACCCGCATCGACCTTCGCGGAAAATACCATGCTTCTGCAAGACGTCGACAAGCGCCTGCGCGATATCACATGTGCGATTGCCTGCTTTTGCAGCGTTCAGCGCTGCCTCAATTCCTTCGATCTGCGCGGCTTCTGCATCGAGCATTTCCTTTGGCGGCGTGCCCAGAAATACGGTCCGGCACAGTGGCGCGTGGTATCGGCGATAGCATCCTGACAGTTCAAAAAACGTCGCTTCACCCTCACGCATTGGATCACCGTTCCATGTCAGGTGAGCCGCAGTCGCATCGAGACCCGAAGGGGTCAAGGGGACGATGGCTGGGTAGTCCCCCCAGATGTCGTCCACTCCGGTGATCCCGGCATGCATGATATCGGCAACCACGTCATTCTTGCGAACACCCGGCGCTGCACGGTCGATGGCAGTTTCGACCACGCGCTCTGATATCCGCGCCGCTTTGCGGATGAAGGCAATTTCTTCTTGGGATTTGATCAGTCGCTGCCAGTTCACCAAGGCAGTCGCATCCGCGAAGGTTGCATCCGGCAATTCGGTGACAAAAACCTCATGCGCCTTGGCGGAATAATAATAATTCTCCATCTCGACACCGATGGTCGCAGCGCCGAGGCCCATCTCTTTCAGACGTCCGGCAAGCTCCTGCATCGGGTGTCGGACAGTCGACTGTACGTAGCTGTCAGCGTAGCCGAAGATGTTGTCCTCAGACATCCAGCATGTACGCAATGCGCCCATCGAATCCATGAAACGACCCCACCAGATCGGTTCACCTTCCATCCGAAGCAAGACACCTTGATGAACGTAGAAAGACCATCCGTCATATCCAGTGAGCCACGCTTGATTTGACGGGTCTGTGACGAACAAAGCGTCAAGCCCTGCCTCACTCATCGCGGTCCGCGTCAACGCGATGCGGCGGTCATATTCATTTTGACTAAACGGGGCATTTCCCTTGGGCATGGTTGGTCCTCAGCCAAATTTCACGTAGGATGTACACAACTCGGCAGGAAAGCTGTCGAACGGCGCACAGAATCAGCATGTGATTTCTTGACATCATCTGAAATCATCGCCTGATGTGCACAACGATTTGCCACCTTTAATGACTGGAAAACGACATGCTGCGGAATGACCAACTTGATCAATGGGATCGAGAAAATTTCTTCCACCCGTCCACCCATCTTGCACAGCACGCGCGCGGTGAAAGCCCGAACCGGGTCATCAAGACAGCATCTGGGGTGTTCATTGAAGACCGAGACGGCAACAAGCTGCTTGATGCCTTTGCAGGTCTCTACTGTGTCAACGTGGGATACGGCCGCAAAGAGATCGCCGAGGCAATAGCAGAGCAGGCGCACGAGCTTGCCTATTATCACTCATATGTCGGTCACGGCACCGAAGCATCGATCACACTTTCAAAGATGATCCTCGACCGCGCGCCCGACCATATGTCCAAGGTATATTTCGGCTTGGGTGGCTCGGACGCCAATGAGACCAACGTAAAACTGGTCTGGTACTACAACAACATTCTTGGTCGCCCGAAGAAGAAAAAGATTATCTCGCGCTGGCGGGGCTATCACGGTTCTGGTCTGGTCACAGGCTCGCTTACCGGGCTGGAGCTCTTTCACAAGAAATTCGATCTGCCAGTTGAACAGGTGATCCACACCACGGCGCCCTACTATTACCGTCGTGAGAACCTGGACCAGACGGAAGAGCAATTTGTTGCTCAGTGTGTGGCCGATCTCGAAGCGTTGATTGCTCGCGAAGGAGCTGACACCATTGGGGCGTTTATTGGCGAGCCCATGCTCGGCACCGGCGGTATTGTTCCGCCGCCCACAGGCTACTGGGCGGCAATCCAGGAGGTGTTGCAAAAGCATGATATCCTGCTGATTGCAGATGAGGTGGTTACTGGCTTTGGTCGGCTTGGAACCATGTTTGGGTCCGAGCACTACGGAATCAAGCCAGATATCATTACCATCGCCAAAGGTCTGACATCGGCCTATGCTCCTCTGTCCGGCTCCATCGTTTCAGACAAAGTCTGGAGCGTTCTGGAGCGAGGCACCGATGAAAACGGACCGATTGGCCACGGCTGGACCTATTCGGCGCACCCAATCGGCGCTGCTGCAGGTGTCGCAAATCTGAAACTGCTGGATGACCTGAACCTCATTGCAAATGCTGGAGATGTCGGCGCGTATCTGAACAACGCGATGACGGAAGCACTAGCTGATCATACGAATGTCGGAGAAGTGCGCGGCGACGGAATGATCTGTGCCGTGGAATTTGTGAAGGACAAGGCAAACCGGGTTTTCTTTGATCCGGCTGACAAAATCGGTCCGCAGATTTCGTCCAAACTACTCGAACAGGACAAGGTCATTGCCCGCGCTATGCCGCAGGGCGACATCCTCGGATTTGCTCCACCCTTCTGCCTCAGCCGGGCCGAAGCGGATCAAGTGGTTGATGGCACTTTGAGCGCTGTCAAATCCGTGTTGGGGTAAACCGGACGGGGCATCAAGTACTTGGTCGTCTTGGCCGATCAAACTCTGCCAACGTTCAGCACAAGTGACATGCTCTAGAAAAATGAGACTGGCCCAACACTGGGCCAGCTTCGAAGCCAAAGAGCCGCGCGAGCCGAAGCGCAGACTCAGTGCTTCCACACCAAAATACCGCTTATGTTTGGACGCTGATAAACCTCAACGCTTCGGCGCTGCAGTCTGCAGATGCCGCTATCGGCGCTGTTGATGCGAATATTTTGAGTAAATTCGCGCTTTGTTTCAAGCGCATCGCCGCATTACAATCAAGAAATCGACGCAGTTCAAAATCAGTCTGAGCCTGAACATGGGCCAGCACGCATAATATGAGCGGTGGGCCCGACCTAACTGCCATCTCCACGAGGCTTTCGCAGGTGTCCTTGAAGATCGAATTCGACTACCGCTTTGACAGTGGAGGTTTCTTTGATGATCCCGAGCGTCGCATCGCTCTGGAAACAGGTGCCCATCACTGGTCGACCATAATCCAAGACACTTTCGCGGATGTACCAATTGGCACGACCTTCACTGTGCGCAATCCAACGACCCTCGCAGTTGAGACAGTCAATCTTGAACGCCCAATCGACGATATTGTCATTTTTGTTGGTGCCAGAGACCTACCGTCATCAACCCTTGCAGTAGGCGGCCCTGACGGCAGCAACGCCAAAGGCGACGTTTATGCCGCACGCATCAGTTCTGACTTTCGAGGCAATGGTTCCGTCACAGATTTCGAACCTTGGGCTGGGTCCATCACCTTCGCATCCGGTGTTGATTGGTCCTTCAGCCTCAACGACCCGACTCCGAGCCTACATGATTTCCTATCTGTCGCCATTCATGAGATAGGCCATGTCTTGGGGCTCGGAACATCAAGTGCCTTCGAACGCTGGCTGATTGATGGCGGCTTCACTGGCCCCAATTCGATGGCGATCAACAACGGCGCACCAATCCCAATCGATGACGACCACGCCCATGTCGAAGACGGCTTCGCTGGTGATATCGTCGCGCTCGATCCGGTTCTCATTGGAGGCACGCGTGTCGTTATCAGCGAATACGATAAAGCGATGTTGGCCGATATTGGCTACGAAATCGCAGGTTTCGAAAAGCAAGGCGCTGGACATCCCATCACCACCGCGGCCAGCGAACGCGTTTTTGGGACCAACCTTGGCGACATAATTTCAGGTCTCGGAGGCGACGACTCGCTTCAAGGCGCTGACGGGCCTGACGTCTTGAACGGAAATTCTGGCGACGATGATCTCTTTGGTCAAAACGGAAATGATACACTTTCGGGGGAAAGCGGAGATGACAATCTCGACGGTGGTCCCGGCGATGACGAATTGCGCGGTGGTCCCGGCACCGATGTCTATTTTGGGCATGCGGGGGCAGACACATTTGTCATTGCACGCGGTGACGGTACCAATAGGATTGCGGATTTTGATCTGAGCGCCGATACGCTTCGATTGATCGACAGCGACTTTCAGACGATCGAAGATATTTTGCAGGCCGTGACCAAACCTTTCAGCAACGTGTCGCGGGTCAGACTGGACGACGGGACGATCATTGACCTGTACCACGACTCGCAATTCGGCACGCCATTGACGGTTGATCATTTCGAGCTCGGCGAACCTGTATCGCATATCAATGCCAGAGATGAGTCTTCAAACTCCGAGGAGGGCGAACAGGAAGGCACGCCAGCATCGGCTGTTCTTGAAGGGACGGTCCTGAACGACGATGGTCTCATTGCGAGTTCAGACTATACTCACATCAACGGTCGAGACGGTATCGATACGGTCCACTTTTCTGGTGACCAATCTTCCTACAGCGTCGCTTTGTGGAGTGATGGGGTCCGGGTCACGGACAGACGGCCCAATGGTCTGGGAACAATTCATCTTGAGAATGTCGAATTGATCGAGTTCGACAGCGGTGATCTGGTCTTCGGCGAAGCTATGGACCTCCGAATTTTCGGCGCGCATAAGCAGCTCAACCAAGATGCTCTTGAAGCATTTGTAGAGCTTTATATTGCCTACTTCAATCGCGCCCCGGATGCTCTGGGTCTCGGGTTTTGGAGCTCAGCCTTTGTTCATGGCACAACGCGCGAGGACATTGCTGCCCTCTTTGTCGAACAGGACGAAACGGTCGAACGCTACCCATCAAGCCTAAGCACTCTTCATTTCATCAGCGATGTCTATGTCAATGTGCTCGGAAGAGCGCCCGACGTGGACGGTCTTATGTTCTGGAATGACGCGCTGGACCGCGGTGCAGTCAGTAGAGCAAACTTTATTCTTGAACTCCTTGATGGAGTGAAAGCCGATCTGCCTGCGAAAAGCGATGCCGATCTCGTTGCCCGCCAAGAAGAAGACCAGCAGTATCTTGAGCACAAGACAAACTTGGGCGTGCGCTTTGCGATTGAATTGGGAATGTCGAATGTTCAGGCGGCAACCGACGTCATGTTAGCCTTCGACGGTAGCTTATCCTCGTTTGAAACCGCGTCCCGTTTGGTCGACGAAATGCACGTGTCTGCCTCTGACCCAGAAAGTGGAGCGTTCCTGATGCCGCTCGTCGGTTTGCTGGACACGACTGACGGCTTCTGAACAAGGCTTACGTCACTTATCCTATTTGTTAGGTGGCAGCGTGTTCGTTCTACAATCGAATATTTCTGACAATTTTACTCGGAAAGTGTTGATCGCCGCTCGGAATCGTGTATCTGACTTTTTTAGTAAGTTAATCGCAAAACGGAGAGTTTCATGCGGATCGTTTGCACAACCTCGACAGCAGCAATCCTAATCAGCACTGCCCTTAGCACCGTCGCGATGGCGCAAGGGGAAGTGAACCTATACTCGTCACGGCACTACGACACAGACGAACGACTGTACTCGGATTTCACCGAGGCAACGGGCATTACAATCAACCGGATCGAAGGCAACGCGGATGAATTGATCGCCCGCATGCAGGCCGAAGGTGCAAACTCACCGGCGGATATTCTGCTGACAGTCGACACGTCACGACTTGAACGCGCCAAGGCCGCAGGTGTGCTTCAATCAGTAAACAGCGAGATTCTGGAAAGGCGAATTCCAGGTAGCTTACAGGATAATGAGAACCAGTGGTTCGGCTTCAGCCAACGTGCCCGGATTATCTTCTATGACAAGAATGATGTTGAAACCCCACCACTTGACTATGTTTCCCTGGCTGACCCCCAATACAAAGGCATGGTTTGCCATCGCTCTTCGACAAATGTCTATTCTCAGACACTGTTAAGCGCCGTTATCGAAAACCACGGTGAAGAGGCTGCAAAGGCCTGGGCCCAAGGTGTTGTAGACAACTTCGCGCGCGCTCCTCAAGGTGGAGATACCGACCAACTTCGCGGTCTGGTTTCCGGCGAATGTGATATCTCGATCTCGAACACCTACTACTTTGCCCGCGCCCTTCGCACCGAAGTGGAAGGACTGTCTGAAGAAGATCGCGCCGACATCGGCTGGGTGTTCCCTGCGCAAAACGCCGAAGGCGCGCATATGAATCTCTCGGGCGGTGGTGTGGCCGCGCATGCGCCAAACCGAGAAAACGCGATCAAGTTTTTGGAATATTTGTCGTCTGATCAGGCGCAGCAATATTTTTCGGCGGGCAATGACGAATACCCTGCAGTCCCCGGCGTCGCGTTGTCACCGTCTGTGGCGGCTCTCGGCATGTTCCGACCGGATGATGTGGATTTGTCCGAGGTCGCAAAGAACGTTCCGGCTGCTCAGAAAATCTTCAACGAGGTCGGCTGGAAATAAGCCCGAACCAGATCGCGAACCGAAAAGAGGGCGCTCAGACGCCCTCTTTTTTATGTCCTTGTTCGTTCCGAATTCGACGACACAGAAGAATGACGGGCAGCGTCCCGATCGCAACAATCACAAGACTGGGCACAGCTGCACCAGCCAGCCGCTCGTCAGCTGCGAGTCGATGCGCCTGAACCGCCAAAGTGTCAAAATTGAACGGCCGCATTATGAGCGTTGCCGGCAGTTCCTTCATCACATCGACAAACACAATCAAAAGAGCTGTGAATAGGCTTGGCCGCAGCAAAGGAAAATGAACCCGCCGCAACAAGCCCCACTCGCTTTGCCCCAAGACGCGCGCCGCCGCATCCATATTTGGATTGATCACTGCAACCCCGCCCTCATAAGCGCCAATCGCAGCCGCAAGAAAACGGATCATGTACGCGAAAACCAGCAGCCAAATCGATCCGGTAAACAGCAACCCCGTCGAAATTCCAAATGTCTCACGCATGTACGCATCAAGGGTATTGTCGAAAAAGGCGAACGGTACGAGCAGACCAACGGCAATGACACCGCCCGGGACCGCGTACCCGAGCCGCCCGATATAGAGGATCGCCGTCGCGAACCAAGAGTCTCGGTTGCGGGCCAAACTACCAAACAGCAAAGCGACCGATACAGTAAGAAGTGCAGCGCAAATCCCAAGTGTCACAGAGTTCTGGGCAAATTGCAGATATCGCGGACTGAACAGACTTTGTTCAGAGCCCATGGCCATTTCCGACAACATCAGCACTGGCAAAATACAGCCAAGGAATGCAGGTAGAAAACAAGCAAACATCGCCGCTGCATTTCGCGCGCCGGTCAAAGTAAGGCGCGGCATTTGTTCGAATTTTCGGCCATAGGCATATCGCGCCTCGCCGCGATTGATACGTTCAATGATGGCAAGAAGAAGAGCAAATGCTAAAAGTCCTAAGGACAATTGGGCGGCGGCAGCCCGATCCGCAAAAGTGAACCAGCTCGAATAGATGCCCACTGCAAAGGTTTGGACGCCAAAATAAGAGACGGTGCCGAAATCTGCGATGGTTTCCATACCAATCAGCATTGCACCCGATGCAATCGCAGGCCGTGCCATTGGAAGAGAAACCCGCCAAAACGCACCCCATCGCGTCTGACCTAGCGACTGCGCCGCATAGAAAGTTGTCGCGCTCTGCGACGCAAACGCGGCACGGGCCAGTAAGTACACATAGGGGTACAGCACGAGGGTCAACATTGCCGCCGCCCCGCCCAACGACCGTATCTCTGGAAACCAATAGTCTCGTGGTCCCCATCCAGTGACAGCTCTTAATGTAGTTTGAACAATGCCGGGGTGATCCAACACATGTGTATAGGCGTAGGCGAGAACATAGGCTGGGAACGCGAGAGGCAGGACCAACGAGATCTCCAGAACGCGGCGTCCTGTGAAATCCGTTGTTGTGACCAACCAAGCCGCAACCGTGCCAATCAAAGTGCTAAAGACAACAACGGTAACCAACAATATCAATGTTGCCTGAGTGTACCGCGCCAGCACTGTCTCAGCCAAAGATTGCAAAGTCTCGGTCGATCCCATGAAAGCGGCCACCACAACACTGACGTGCGGCAAAATGCATATCGCCGCCGCGAGGCCGCCAATAAGCCATGGCACCAGGCGCACAAGGGAGTGCGTTCGTTGCTTTGGTGTTAGAGCAGTGTCCGTCATGGCACCATGTCGTGATTTTGCTGCTCGCACCTAATACCCGACAGCGTTAGTCAGGAACAAGACATATAGCAATGAAACACATCAAACAAATGGTTTTCTGAGCGGCTGCAGAAGCCTTCAAAATGCAAACTGAAGCATTGAGATTGGTTGCGGGGGTAGGATTTGAACCTACGACCTTCAGGTTATGAGCC
>JAUIIR010000022.1 GCA_030431485.1 Alphaproteobacteria bacterium | reverse complement strand
CGATCAGTGTGGCTGAGGCGTTTGACAATATCTTCGGCTACGTGATCCTGAACGACTGGTCGGCGCGGGACATTCAGGCGTGGGAATACCAGCCGCTTGGGCCTTTCCAGTCCAAGGCCACCGCGACGACGATCAGCCCTTGGATCATATCAGCCGATGCGTTGGAGCCGTTCCGCATCAGCACCCCGGCGCGGGAGAGGCCGCTGCTGGACTACCTCATTGAGCCGGGGCCAATGCTTTACGACATTGCATTGGAGGTGGGGTTGACGCCTGACGGCGGAACCGAGACCGTCATCGCCCGGACCAACTACCGCGAGATGTACTATTCGGCCGCTCAGCAACTGGCCCATCACACCAGTTCCGGCTGCCCGATGCGGGTGGGGGACCTGCTCGGGTCAGGCACCATCTCCGGGCCTGAGCAAGAGAACCGGGGATCGTTGCTGGAGCTAAGCTGGGGCGGCAAGGAACCGATCACTCTGGCTACTGGCGAAACACGGACATTTGTCGAGGACGGTGATACGCTTACCTTGCGCGGCCATGCGCAGGGCAGCGGATACCGGGTTGGTTTCGGCGCGTGTTCCGGTACGGTCCGTCCAAAGCGCTGAGACCAACAAGACAGGTGGACCTTTCAGAATGACCGTCACTTTGCAGCGGCACGGTGCGATTGCCGTCGTCACAATCGACAATCCTCCGGTGAACGCAGTGGCGCATGCCGTGCGGCAAGGTTTGATGGACGCGGTGGCCCAGACTGAGAACGCCGCCGACATTCGTGCCGTCGTGCTGGCCTGTGCCGGACGCACCTTTGTTGCCGGAGCTGATGTCAAAGAATTCGACATGCCGCCGGTTGATCCGAACTTGCCGGATGTCATTGCGGCAATCGAAGCCGCCGAAACACCTTGGGTGGCGGCAGTTCACGGGACGGCATTGGGGGGTGGATTGGAAATCGCGATGGGGTGTCACTATCGGATTGCCGACCCGAAAGCGCGGATGGGTTTGCCCGAGGTGACTTTGGGTCTTGTGCCGGGGGCTGGCGGAACGGTCCGGCTGCCGCGTCTCGTGTCGGCGGACCTCGCAGTTGCGATGGTGGCGGGCGGAAAACCGATTTCCGCGCAGGTTGCTCTTGAGGCAGGACTGCTGGACGCGCTGGCGGAAGGCGACCTGCGTGATGCGGCGCTTGCTTTTGCGGCGTCCTGCAGCGCGCCGCGCCGCACGCTTGGGCTTCCCGTAGTGGGGAAAACCGACCCTGAGGCATTTGACAAGACTGCGTCTGATTTGCGGCGCAAGGCCCGGGGGCAGCGTTCTGTTTCCGTTGCCATCGAGACTCTGGAACGGGGTCTGACCCTGCCGTCCGCTGACGCACTTGCGGAAGAGCGCGCCACCTTCCTGTCACTGAAAGCCAGTGATCAGGCGCGCGGCTTGCGCCATATCTTCTTCGCCGAACGCGCGACGCTCGCCGATCCCCGCTGTAAAGCCGAACCTCGTGCGCTGACGCACATTGGCGTGGTGGGCGGGGGCACTATGGGTGCGGGGATTGCCTCGTTGTGCCTGATGCGCGGGTTCGCCGTGACCCTGATCGAACGCGATGACGCCAGTGCCGAGGCTGGCGCCGAGCGCGTCCGTACGACATTGCAGGGCAGCGCTAAACGCGGATTGCTGCACGACCACGCTGGTGCATTGGCTCGATTGCAAAGTGCGACGACCTATGACGCGTTGGCGGAGGCCGATCTGGTGATCGAAGCCGTATTTGAGGACATGAGCGTCAAGAAAAATGTTTTTGCCGCGCTCGATGCGGCGACGAGACCTGACGCGATCCTTGCCACCAATACGTCATACCTTGATGTCAACGAAATCGCCGCCTGCCTGAAGGACCCGTCGCGGGCCATCGGTCTGCACTTCTTTTCACCTGCGCATATCATGAAACTCCTGGAGATCGTATTGCCTGATCGGGTAGCTGATGACGTCGTCGCAACCGCGGCCCGACTGTCAAAGTCGCTGGGAAAGATTGGTGTGTTCTCGGGTGTCTGCGATGGCTTTATCGGCAACCGGATCATGTCGTCCTACCGCAGTGAGGCGGATCGATTGCTGCTTGATGGTGCTTTCCCTTCAGAGGTGGACGCTGCGATGCGGGACTTCGGGTTCCCGATGGGTATTTTCGAAATGCAGGATCTGGCGGGTCTTGATATCGCCTGGGCGATGCGCAAACGGCGCCGCGCCGAAGGCAAGCTGGCGGGCAATGACAGCCGGATCTCGGATCGTCTTTGCGAGGCGGGCCGCTTTGGACGCAAGACAGGTGGTGGATGGTATGACTACGTGGATGGCAGAGCTCAGCCGTCGGAGCATGTTAGCAAGGTTATTGACGAGGAGCGCGGGGGCGAAGCGATGATGTTGACCCAAGATGACATCATCTCGCGGATCTTGGTGGCCTTGCGCAACGAAGCAGAGGCATTGATTGAGGAAGGCATAGCGCGCTCGGCAAATGACATCGATGTCGTCATGGTCAATGGATATGGCTTCCCACGCTGGACCGGAGGCCCAATGTTTTCCGCGCGGCGTGGTTCGTAAAATGAAGAGCGCGGCACCTTTCTTGGATGCCGCGCTTTGTCATTTTTCCGTTTCTCGACGGGTGTCAGGCTAGAACGGGCACCCGTTTCCATGCCGCAGGACCAATGTTGTGGATCGACGTACCATTGGTGTCGACAGCAACAGTGACCGGCATATCTTCGACTTCAAGCTTGTAGATTGCTTCCATGCCAAGGTCTTGGAACGCAACCGGTTCGGCCTGTTTGATGGCTTTCGAGACCAGATAGGCTGCCCCACCCACAGCAATCAGGTACGCCGCCTTGTGTTTGGCAATCGCTTCCAAGGCGACAGGACCACGCTCTGCTTTGCCAATCATCAGCTTGAGACCGGTATCTGACAAAATGCGGTCGGTGAATTTGTCCATGCGGGTCGATGTCGTTGGGCCTGCAGGGCCGATGGCCTCGTCGCCCACGGCGTCCACCGGACCGACATAGTAAATTGCGCGCCCTTTCAGATCGACAGGCAGTTGCTCGCCCTTGTCCAGCATGTCGATCATGCGCTTATGAGCGGCGTCGCGTCCAGTGTACAACGTGCCGGAAAGCAACAGGGTCTGTCCCGGTTCCAGCGACGCCAGAACCTCATCGGACAGGTTGTTCAGGTCAATCTTGCGCGCATGGGCGCTGGCCTGATCCAGCAGGATCTCCGGGTAGTCCGTCAAATCCGGAGGAGTGAATTGTGCCGGACCCGAGCCGTCAAGCGTGAAGTGAACATGTCGCGTCGCCGCGCAGTTGGGGATCAGCCCAACCGGTAATGAGGCCGCATGGGTCGGGAAGCTCTTGATCTTGACATCAAGCACGGTTGTGACACCGCCCAGACCCTGCGCGCCAATGCCGAGTGCGTTCACTCGCTCGGTGATCTCGAGCCGCAATTCTTCCTGAGTGTTCGATGGTCCGCGACGCTGCAATTCGTGCAGGTCGATGGGCTCGGAAAGTGCAGCCTTTGCCAACGCCATCGCCTTGTCCGCATTGCCACCGACACCGATGCCCAAAATACCCGGCGGGCACCAGCCCGCGCCAAGGGTCTCGACTGTTTGCACAACCCAATCCGCCACGGATCCCGAGGGATTCAGGGTGGTGAATTTAGACTTGTTCTCCGAGCCGCCGCCTTTCGCCGCAACCTCGACTTCAATCGTGTCACCGGCGACCATTTCGACCGTGAGCATGCACGGCGTGTTGTCGCCTGAGTTCTTGCGTTTACCGAACGGATCCACGACCACGGAGGCGCGCAGCGGGTTGCTGTCGCGCAGATATCCCTGACGGGTGCCTTCATCGCAGATGTCCTGTAGCGACCGTTTGAAATCGGTTTTCGCTTCGACGCCATACTTTATGTGGATGTTGGCCGCGCCAGTGTCCTGACAAATTGGGCGGCGCCCGATGGCGCACATGCGGCTGTTGACGAGGATTTGCGCCATTGCCTGCTTCGCGCCAGGGTTCTCTTCGCGCTCCCACGCCGCCGACATGGCGCGGATAAAGTCTGGCGGATGGAAAAACGAGATGTACTGCAGCGCCTCGGCAATGGAAGCGATGAGGTCGTCTTCTCGGATCAGGGTCATGGCGGGCCTCGTCTGTACGTCAAAGATCGTCGGTGATTGCACCATCGCGTCATTTCGGGACGGCGACAACCGCGCCGTTGTCCTATGGCGCAAAAGCACCGGTGCAGTCTCTGCGGCTTTTTGTGCCCGTTCAGAAGTGCGGAGTTCGCGTCACAGGCGGTTGGGCGGGCATTGCATCTCGCTACCCGCAAAACCCACTGATAGACATGTGCAGACAAGACTGGCTATCACAGGAGACAGATATGGTCCCGCAGACCGTGCCAGAGGCCACTTTCCACACCCGCGTGCGCAACGAGACGTTGGGCGGCGACAATCCGTTTGAATGGAAAACGCTGTCGCGTGACGATGTTTTCGCGGGCAAGACCGTGGTTCTTTTTGCGCTGCCGGGCGCATTTACGCCGGCCTGTTCTGACAGCCACCTTCCGGGGTACGAGCGACTTTACGCGGATATCGTTGCGCAGGGGGTGGATTCCGTTGTTTGTCTCGCGGTCAATGATGCCTTTGTGATGTTCCAGTGGGCGCAATCCAAAGGCATCAAAGACGTATTCATGCTACCGGATGGGAACGGAGAGTTCACGCGCAAGATGGGGATGCTGGTGGATCGCGCGGCCCAGGGTATGGGGATGCGCAGTTGGCGCTATTCGATGTTGGTCGAGGACGGCGTGATCACAAAGCTTTTTGCTGAGCCGGGATTCAAAGACAATCCGCCGGGTGTGCCGCTTGATGTGTCAAGCGCAGAGGTCATGCTGGAGTATCTTCAGACCCGTCGGTAGTCTTGGGGTACTTCAGCAAGGTAACGATCAGAAAATTCTATCGCTATGTCTTTACCGGCATTCAGGATATGAATGCAGTATGACGTTCGACCAGATTAGAACCTTTCTTTGGGTCGCCCGATTGGGTGGCTTTCGCAAGGCCGCAGAACGGCTGCATTTGTCTCAGCCCGCCGTATCGACCCGCATTTCCAATCTCGAGGATGAATTGCGCGTGCAACTCTTTGAGCGCGGCCCAGGAGAGTTGGTTCTGACCAAGCACGGCACACTCTTGCTGTCTTACGCCGAGCAGATGTTGTTTGTGGAAGAAGAGATCAAGCAGCGCGTAGCCAATCCATCCGAGACGGAGGGCCTGTTCCGGGTCGGCGCTTCGGAGACAATTGCGCAATCCTGGTTGCCGGAGTTCCTCAAGGCGTTCAGCGAGCATTATCCGCGCGTCAATGTGGATTTGACGGTCGATATCTCGCTGAACCTTCGGTCCGCGTTGCTAGAACGCAAGTTGGATTTGGCACTTCTTATGGGGCCGATTTCGGAGTTCTCGGTCGAAAACGTGGAGCTACCGCTGTTTGATCTGCATTGGTATCGCTCGACCTCCAATGATCAGACAGACCTGCGGAAAATTCCGGTGATTTCCTATTCCAGCAAGACGCGGCCTTATCGCGAATTGATGTCTGAACTGTCGCGTCGGATCGGTCCGAAACTGCGGGTCTATTCATCGGCTTCATTGTCGGCCAGCCTCAAGATGATTGCGGCGGGAATCGCAGTGGGCCCGTATCCAAGGGCTCTCGCGAATGATTTTCTGGAGGCGGGCAAGATCGTCGAATTTGATCCCGGCTTTCGCCCCAAGTCGTTGGCGTTCACCGCGTCCTATCTCTCTGAGCCGCGCAGCTTTCTTGTTGAAAACAGTGCAGAAATGGCCAGTCAGGTCGCACGGTTGTGGGATGCGACGCACCCAAAGTGATCAATTATTTTTATCGCAGATGATATAAAATGATAATTTGCGTGAAATGATCTGACCATGTGATGCTGCAGTGAGTTTTGGGGATCGCTCGCATGTCACAGACCAGAGTATCACATTCCACGCTGACATCTGCCTCGGCGTCCGAGGTTCGGGCCGCTATTAGAACCGGATCGTACGATGGTCATACCGCAGGTTTGGCAGCCGGTCATCTGCAATGCAATCTTGCCATTCTGCCGGAAGCATTTACGCTGGATTTCCTGCGGTTCTGTCAACGCAATCCGAAACCCTGTCCGGTGGTCGGAGTGGGGGATACAGGCAATCCGGCATTGCCGACGCTGGGCCGGGATATTGACATTCGCACCGATGTCTCAAAATACAGGATCTTCCGAAACGGCACTTTGGATGACGAGGTAACTGACATCAGTGGCGTCTGGTCCGACGATCTGGTGGCGGTGGCCTTGGGATGCTCGTTCACGTTTGAAAATGCGCTTTTGCGGGCTGGCATTCCGGTGCGCCATATCGAGACCGGTCGCAATGTACCGATGTTCCGGACCACAATTGACCTTGAGCCTGCCGGAACGTTTGCGGGACACATGGTGGTGACGATGCGCCCGATCCCCGAAGCTCAGGTGGACGAGACTCGGGCAATCTGTGCGCGTTACCCGCAGGCGCACGGCGCGCCGATTGCATTTGGTGACCCGGCTGACATCGGTATCGCTGATTTGGCGCAGCCCGATTGGGGCGAGGCCGTGGACATCTATCCGGGTGAAGTTCCCGTCTACTGGGCTTGTGGCGTCACGCCGCAAAACGTTCTGCTTGATGCAGGGCTGCCGATCTGCATCACCCATTCGCCAGGCCACATGCTCATCGCGGATGTCGCGGAGGATGCAGAAACGCCCATTCTCAAAAGAAATATTCCGATCCAACGAGGAGACTAACCCATGAAAAAGACACTGACCCTGCTTGCGGCAAGTACCGCGCTGGCCACACCCGCCTTTGCTGAAGACCTGTCCGTGGTGGGTAGCTGGTCAAGCTTGCCGCTTCACAATCAGTATGAAGCACCGTTCTGGAGCGAGACCCTACCTGCGGCATCTGATGGGTCGATCAATGTGGAACTGACCACGCATAATCAGATGAGCCTTGGTCTGGGCGATATCTATCCGCTTCTGGGGCAGGGTGTGTATGATGTGGCAATGACCGTTGCCGACTATGCTGTTGCCGACGCACCGGAACTGGAAGGCCTTGATGTTCCGCTGATCGCGCTGACCGCCGATGAAGCGCGCGCGATGGTCGATGCGGCCCGCCCGATGGTGTTGGATATCTATCACGACCGGTTCAATTCGCACGTTCTTGCCATTGCGCCATACCCGCCGCAGGTGGTGTTTTGTAACGCCGAAATCAGCAATCTCGCCGATCTCGAAGGCCTAAAGGTCCGCGCCTCTGGCCGGATGACGGCCAAGCTGCTGGATGCGCTGGGCGCGGAAGGCGTCAACGTCTCGTTCGCAGAGGTTCCGGGCGCGCTGCAGAACGGCGTGGTAGATTGTGCTGTGACAGGTGCCGGGTCCGGCTACAGCGCGGGTTGGTGGGAAGTCTCCACACACCTGCTGCCCATTCCCCTTGGCGGCTGGGACTCGGTTGTGACGGCGATGAATCTCGACAAATGGAACAGCCTTAGTGCGGACACGCAAGCGTTGATCACGTCCGAAATCAAGAGCGGTTTCGAAGATCCGGCCTGGGCCAGCGCACAGGACGCTCTGGTCAATGATATCGCCTGCCTGACCGGCAATGGCGAATGCCCGGCCGGTGAGTCGCGCTCGATGACACTTGTCGAGGTGAGCGACGCTGATTTTGAGCGGGCACGGGATATCCTGACCAGCGAAGTGTTGCCGGAATGGGCGGAACGGGCTGGCGGCGATTGGGCCAAGCGCTGGAATGAGAGTGTTGGACAGGTCGTTGGTGTGACGATCAACTGAAGACGCAGACAAGGGACGGACCGATCATGGAACTGACGTTGATCCAACGCCTGCGGGCCATCAACAAAGGCGTGGCTCTTGTGGTCGGCCTCGGCTTGCTGGTCTGCGCGGCCTTCGTGCTGATCGACATCATCATGCGCCAGATCGGAACGTCCCTTGGCGGAACAGAAGAGATCGCGGGTTACGCAATGGCGCTCGCGACCTCTTGGGGGATGTCGTACACATTGCTGGAACTGGGACATGTGCGCATTGACCTGTTGCGTAGTCGCACGGGCAGCTTTGCGCGATCCCTCTTCGATGTCTTCTCCATGGTCGTCATGACCGGCGTTGTGATCACCATTGCAATCAAGGCATGGCCGGTTCTCGAGCGCTCGATCACCAACGGGTCACGCGCAAACACGCCGCTTGAGACGCCGCTGGTCCTGGTGCAGGCGCCGTGGTTTGCCGGCTGGGTCTGGTTTGCGGTGATGTCGGCACTGACGACGCTCGCGGCGCTGAGCCTGCTTCTCAAGCAGCGCCATGAAGAAACCGAAGCCTTTGTCGGTGCCTTTGCTGAACAGGATAGCCTGCAATGATTGCCTTCGTGTCTGTCGGGCTGCTCGGCCTTCTGGCGCTGTCCATTCCGGTCGGGATCGTTCTGTTCCTGCTTGGCTTTGGCATTGATACATTCTTTTCCGGATTTCCGCTGACGCGCGGTCTGGGTAACATGGTCTGGTCGTCGTCCAATTCGGCCACGCTGATTGCCATTCCGTTCTTCGTTCTGCTGGGTGAAATCCTCGTCAGGAGTGGTGTTGCCACGCGGACCTATGCCGCCTTGGATCGTTGGGTGTCCTGGCTTCCTGGCGGGCTTGTGCATGCCAATGTGGCAACGGCTACGATGTTTTCCGCGACATCAGGGTCATCCGTGGCGACAGCCGCAACAGTGGCCACCGTCGCAATGCCGCAGGCCGAAAAGCTGGGCTATGATCCCAAACTGTTTTCAGGCGCGATTGCGGCGGGTGGCACGCTCGGCATCATGATCCCGCCGTCTATCAATTTGATTGTCTATGGCTTTCTGACCCAATCCTCGATACCGCAGCTCTTTCTTGCGGGCCTGGTGCCCGGCGTGCTCCTTGCACTGTCCTTTATGGCAGTCACGGCCATCATCTGCCTGATCCGCCCTGATATGGGCGGTGTGCGCCGCTTATTTCCATTCGCGAAGATGCTGCGCGCCCTGATTGACCTGATTCCAATTATCATCCTGTTTGGTCTGATTGTCGGTTCGATCTATCGGGGTTGGGCCACGCCGACCGAGGCGGCGTCTGTCGGGGTCGCTGGCGCTTTGGTGATCGCTTTGGTATTTGGCGGCGTGAGCTGGAACATGATCACGGAAAGCCTGCTGGGCACGGTCAAGATAACCTCTATGATCATGCTGATCGTGATCGGCGCTTCATTTCTGAACTTCACGCTGGCCTCCGCCGGTTTGGGACGGGAATTGACCGAGTTCATGACAGGCCTTGGCCTGACACCGCTCAAGACGATCCTTGTAGTTGTGGTCCTCTACATCGTGCTGGGGTTCTTTATCGAAACTCTGTCGCTCATGGTTGTGACGATCCCGATCATCGTGCCGCTTGTCGTCGCGCAGGGCTATGATGTGATATGGTTTGGTATCCTAATGATTGTTCTGATTGAGATGGCGCTGATCACCCCACCTGTTGGCTTGAACCTTTATGTGGTGCAAGGTGCGCGCAAATCGGGCAATCTGAACGAGGTCATGCTGGGCGCGCTGCCATATTGCCTGACCATGCTTGCGATGGCCTTTCTGCTTATAGCTTTCCCGAGCCTTGCGCTCTTTCTGCCGGATGCGTTGAACTAGAGATGTCCTATATTGATCTGAACTCCGACCTTGGCGAAGGCTTTGGCACCTGGGCTATGGGCGACGATGCTCAGGTTCTGTCCATTGTCACTTCTGCCAATATCGCCTGCGGCGGCCACGCCAGTGATCCTGAAACCATGTACAAAACGCTTATCTTGGCGCGCGAGCAAGGCGTTTCCGTTGGCGCGCATCCAGGCTTCGCAGATCCGCTTGGTTTTGGGCGACGCGTCATTCCGATGGAGCCGGAAGAAATTGGACGGATGTGTGCGTCACAGATCGGTGCGTTGATCGGGGTTGCGGCTCTGGCCGGGGCGCGCGTGACTTATGTCAAGACGCATGGTGCGCTGGCCAATCTGGCGGCCCGCGACCGCCTTGTGGCGGATGCCATCGTAGCGGCGATCAACAAAATGGATCCGGAACTCCCGCTTCTAGCCATTTCCGGAACGCAATCCGAACAGGCCGCCCGCGCTGCAGGACACCCTGTCTTTTCCGAGATATTCGCAGACCGGGGCTACTTGTCTTCCGGACAATTGGTGCCGCGCGGGCAAGCAGGGGCAATGATCGAAGACGCAGCCAGTGCAGCCGAGCGGTTGATTTCGTATCTGGAGACAGGATTGATGCCGGTGGTTGACGGCGACCCGATCCCGCTTGAGGCAGATTCCATCTGTGTGCATGGCGATAGCGCACATGCGGTGGCGATGGCCTCGGAAGTCCGCGACCGTCTGACGGCGCACGGGGTCACCATAAAGGCGTTTGTGGAGCCCTGATGCCAGGACATGCGCCAAAATTCGACGCAATTGCCGATCATGCTGTTCTTGTCAGCTTTGCTGACACGATCAGTGACGAAGCACATGCGCAGGTGATCGCTCTGGATCAGGCGCTTGCGAAAAATCCGCCCCAAGGTTTTGTTGAAGCTGTGCCCGCATTGGTCAATTTGCTGGTCAGTTTTGACGTCATGGCAACCGACCATGCCGTGGTGATCATGCATCTCAAAGCGTTGCTTGACGCCCTTGAGGTGAATTCTGTCTCTGGCCACGAGCGCGAGGTTCTGGTCTGCTATGATACAGAGCTTGGCCCTGATTTGGATGCGGTCGCGTCTGCAACGGGCTTGTCAGTCGATGCCGTGATCAATGCGCACCTCTCTGGGGATTACCGCGTTCTGATGTATGGGTTTGCCCCCGGATATGCGTATCTTTCTGGCGTTGCGAACGAGATCCAGGTACCTCGCAAAACCAAACCTGTACGCGATGTCCCGGCGGGCAGCGTGATCATTGCCGGGCCGCAATGTCTTGTGACAACGCTGACGATGCCCACGGGGTGGTCGATCATCGGTCAATCGCCAACCCGTATTCTGACTGGTGATCCGGATGCGCCTTTCCTTTTTGATGTCGGCGACAAGGTCACATTCAGCAGGATCAACCGCGCCACCTATGAGCGGATGAAGGACGGGACACATCATGTCTGAGGCAAAGTTCTCCGTCTCATTCGCGGGTCCTTTGGTCACCCTGCAGGACGCGGGACGCCCTGGGAATATGCGATACGGTGTGGCCGCCTCCGGACCGATGGACCGTTTGGCCTTTGACGCGGCACATGCCGCTTTGGGCAATCCAACCGGTGGCACGGCAATCGAGGTTTCCCTTGGTGGCGTCATTCTGAATTGTACGTCGGGCGCCGTGACCGTTGCCGTGACTGGCGGCGATTTTGTTGTCGAACACGGCGGGCAAAAGCGCGCGTCGTGGACCGTTCTCGCCGTGTCAGAGGGCGAGCGGTTGACCATTCGCGCCGGGCGCGCTGGAAGCTGGGCCTATCTGGCTTTTGCCGGTGATATCGTCGCCCAGCCCTGGCTTGGCAGTCATGCCACCCACGCGCCCGCTGGATTTGGGGGCGGAGCGGTTCTGTCCGGACACAGTATTGAGGTCAAAAATACGGCACTGCGAGAGGATCGCCTGGGAGATATTCCCCAACCGGAATTCATACCGGACGGACCAATCCGCGTCGTGACCGGCCCGCAGGATCGGTATTTCGCAGAAGGCGCCGTTGAGCGGTTTCTTTCGTCGCCCTATGCCGTCACGGATGCCTTTGACCGCATGGGTATGCGATTGGACGGCCCAGAGCTGGACCTGAAAGCCGCTTTGTCCATTCCTTCCGAACCGATTGCCCGAGGCTCTGTGCAGGTGTCCGGCGACGGGGTGCCAACCGTTCTCTTGTCAGATCACCAGACAACCGGCGGCTACCCGAAAATCGCCACGGTGATTTCCTGTGACATTGACCGGCTTGCTCAGCTGCGGGCCAAGGACAAGCTGCGCTTTGCCGCGGTGTCCCCGGAACAGGCTGTCGCCACGTGCCGATCTTATCTGGAGACCAAGCAAGCCTATCTCGATCAAATCTCTATTGCCCGAGGCACGCTTGAGCAGCGGCTCATGCGCGAGAACCTGATCTCGGGCTGGTCCGAGGGCGACGAGCGCGCCGCGACCTGACGAAGCTATCAGCAAATACGCGGCAACTGTTCTCCAACCAGCGTATCAACCAGTCTCTGACCTCCAAACAACGTGGACATCGTCACCCGGCCCGCAACACCGGATGTCGCGCGTCCAATGGCCGTCGCATTGCGCCCGGCGTCGACGCTTTTCATCGCCGCCAGCGCGGCGCCCGCCTCGTCTGCCGGAACGAACAGCACCAATATGCCCTCATTGGCAAGGTAGAGCGGGTCCAGTCCAAGCACCTCGCACACGCCTTTGACCTCGGGGCGCAGGGGCAGCGTGGTCTCGTCGATTTCGATCTGCACACCAGCGGCGTCCGCCATCTCGTTCAGAGCCGACGCAACCCCGCCGCGCGTTGCATCGCGGGCGGCGCGTGTGTTGGGTGCGGCCTGAAGCACGGCTTCGATCAGCGCGTTCAGGCTTTGGCAATCGGACTGGATGTCGGTGGTCAGCGCCATGTCGCCGCGTGCAGCAAGGATGGTCGCGCCGTGATCGCCCAGCACACCGTTGACCAGTGCCACGTCACCTGGGCGGATGTTCTCGGCCCGCATGTCGCGCCGCGCAGGAATGACCCCGACGCCTGCAGTCGTGACAAAGACCTTGTCCGCCGAACCCCGCTCCACGACCTTCGTATCGCCGGTGACGATCCGCACGCCTGCCTTGTCGGCCTCAGCTTGCATCGACGCCACGATCCGGCGCAGAAGCGCAAATTCGCAGCCTTCCTCGATGATAAACGCCGCCGACAGCCAAAGCGGTTTTGCCCCGCCAACAGCCAGATCGTTCACCGTGCCGCAGACCGCGATTTTGCCGATGTCGCCGCCGGGAAATTCAGGTGGGGACACAACAAAGCTGTCCGTGGTGAAGGCCAGTTGCGCACCCGGTTCGCGCAGTGCGTCCGAAGTCAGCCGCGCCTGATCCTCTGATCCCGGCGGCAGGAATACATCGGTAAAGATTTCTTCGATAAGATCGCGCATCGCCTTGCCGCCGCCACCATGCGCCATGGTCACTCGGTCGCCACGCAGGCGGGCGGGTTTGATCGGTGTGGTCATGTTCATTCCGCCGCCTCCAGCGTATCATCGGTCGCACCGTATTGGTAATAGGCTGCGCAGGCCCCTTCGGAACTGACCATTAGCGCGCCAAGCGGCATCTCGGGGGTGCAGCCGGTGCCGTATTGCGGGCAGCCCGTAGGTTTGATCCGCCCGGTCATCACCTGACCACAGGCGCATCCTTCCGGTTCCGGCACGATGCGCGGTCCCGCGCCGTAGCCGACAGCGAATTTCTCCTCGGCATCGAAGGCGGCATACGTCGCACGAATGCGCAGCCCGCTCGCGTCGATCTCGCCCAGACCGCGCCATTCGAAGGTGGGGCGAGGCTCGTAAACGTCCTCAATCGCAGCTAGAGAAGCCGGGTTGCCATGCTCCGGCACCACCCGCGCATACTGGTTCTCGACCTCGGCGCGCCCGTCGCGGATCTGGCGCAGCACCATCAAGACTGATTGCAACAGGTCCAACGGTTCGAAGCCAGCGACGACGATGGGCTTGCCGTACGTTTCAGCGATAAAATCGTACGGATGGGTGCCGATCACCATCGACACATGGCCGGGGCCGACAAAGCCATCCAGCACCATATGCGGATCATCCAGCAAGGCCTTGATCGGAGGTGGAACGGTGATGTGGTTACAGAATACGCTGAAGTTGCTCAGACTTTCGCGTGCAGCTTGCTGGATCGACAGAGCGGTGGACGGTGTCGTGGTCTCGAACCCAAGACCGAAGAAGACCACCTCCCGCTCAGCATTACGCCGCGCAATTTCCAGCGCATCCAGCGGCGAATAGACCATGCGGATGTCCGCACCATCGGCCTTGGCCTGCAACAGCGATTTGCGTGTGCCGGGCACCCGCATCGCATCACCGAAGGTGCAGAAGATCACCTCGGGCCGTTCGGCGATTTCGACACACTCGTCGATCCGGCTCATTGGTAGCACGCAGACCGGACAGCCCGGGCCGTGGATGAACTCGATGCCTTTGGGTGTCAGCCGGTCCAGCCCGTAGCGGAAAATCGCGTGCGTGTGCCCGCCACAAATTTCCATGATGTGCACCGGATCTTCTGCAGTTGCGCCAATCTCTTCAACCACCGCTTCAATCGCGGTCAGGACGGCTTTCGCAGCAACCGGATCGCGGAATTCTTCGACATATCTCATTGTGCGACCTCCGTCACACCGGAGGTGTGCCCTATTACTGCCGCGGTCCCTTCGGCCATTGCCTCCAGCGTTTCCTGCGCTTCGCCCAGACCACGCAACGCCTCCAATGTCTTTTCCGCCTCGTCCGCGTCGATCACGCTCATCGCAAAACCCACATGGATCAGCGCCCATTTGCCCAACAGATCGCTCAGGTCGGGTGTGGCCACGCAAGCCACTGACACTTCGCGGCGGACGCCAGAGATGTCCGCCATCGCCATCAGGCGGTCTGCGTCAGTGATCTCGACGATTTGTCCCGGTATTCCCAGACACATGGCTCAATCCTCCTCTTCGGGGGCGGTGGTCTTGCCCGGTTGATGCACGCCGTAACGGTCAAGCTTGGAGCGCAGGCCGACGCGGCTCAGGCCCAGCTCGTCCGCCGCTCGGCTCTTGTTCCATTTCAGACGGGTCAGCGTTTCGCGCAGGATGCGGGCCTCGATGGCCTCGATCCGGTCCTTGAGCGTGCCTTCCGATACCAACAAATCGGTTTCGCGCGGATCGGGGCGTGCTGATACCGACGGGTCTGCTTGCAGGATGTGGCGCGAGATCAGTTCTGGCCCAAGGCGCGGCTCCTGACTCAGGATCAGCATGCGGGTCAGTTCGTTCGTCAACTCGGGCAGATTTCCGGGCCAGTCGTAATTGCCCAGAAACTCCAGCGCGAGCTTTGACAGTCCTTCGACGGGCTTCGAATGTTCGCTGGCAAGATCGCCAAGGATGTGGCGCGACAGGATGTCGAGATCCTCCATCCTTGCCCGCAGGGGTGGCAAACAAAGCTCTGTTGTCGCAAGCGCATAGTAGAGGTCAGAGCGGAAGTCGCCATCCGCCACAGCGACAGACAGATCGCTGTGGCTGCCGGTGATCAGTCGCGTGTTCGTGGTCATTGTCTCCAAACCGCCGATCGGTTCAAAGCAGCCCTCGGTCGCCACGCGCAGCAGCACAAGCTGCATTTGTGGGCTGAGCGTATCGACCCCGTTCAGGAACAGCGTTCCACGTGTCGCCTTCTGCAATAGTCCGATCTTGGTGTTTGGCTGGCCGGATAGCGCGCCTTTCTTCGCGCCCAGCAATTCCAGCTTGAGCACCTCATCCGGCAGACCGGCACAGTTCAGTTCGTAGAACGACTGGTCAGACCGCAAAGATGCATAGTGCATCGCTCGCGCCATCACATCTTTGCCGGTGCCAGCCTCACCCGTCAGAAGAACGGGAACGTCGAAACTCGCCACCTGCCGGGCCACTTCGATCGTTGCGTTCATCGGAGAGTTGGGTGCGCGCAGGATGCGCTCGAACCCGAAGCCTTCGCGCAAGGTTCGACGCCGTGCCTCGACCTTGGTTTCCGCTGTCTTGCCCATGAACCGCATCTCAAGTGACATCCGGTCATGGTCGCGCGCAAGCTGGAACAACTGCGCCGCGTTCTTGGCCGCCATGACAAGCTGATCGGGGTGCCAGGGCTTGGTCAGGAACTGGTAGATCCCGGCGTCATTGATTGCCGCGATCATGTCGTTGGTTTCGGTGTAGCCGGTGATGATGATCCGCACCGTATCGGGCCAGCGTTCCCGCACATCGGCGAGGAATTCGACCCCGGTCTTGCCGGGCATGCGCTGGTCGCAAAAGATCGCCTGAACGAAGTTTTCTTCCAGCAGCCGCATCGCGTCATCTGCATTGGTCGCCGTCAGACAGTCGAAATCGTCCTCCAGCGCCATGCGCATGGCGGCCAGCGAATGCTCTTCGTCATCCACCAGCAGAAGGGTGGGCAGGCTGGTCATTGCGCTGCCTCTTGGATCGCTTTCTCGGCCAGATGGGTCCGCAGCCACGCGAGCCACTCTGCCATGCCTTCGCCGGTGCGGGCCGAAAGGTGCAGGATCTCGATCCCCGGATTCACCCGTCGCAGGTTGGTCTCGTAGAGGTCGAGATTCACATCGCAATGCGGGGCGAGGTCGATCTTGTTCAGGATTGCCAGCCGCGCAGCGGTGAACATATCCGGGTATTTCAACGGCTTGTCTTCGCCCTCCGTCACCGACAGGATCGCGACCTTGGCGTCTTCTCCAAGGTCAAAGGCGGCGGGGCAGACAAGGTTACCGACGTTTTCGATGAACAGGATCGACCCGGCCTCAAGCGCCAGATGCTCCATCGCGTGGCCCACCATGTGACCGTCCAGATGGCAGCCCTTGCCTGTATTCACCTGCACCGCCCGCGCCCCGGTTGCGCGGATGCGGTCGGCGTCGTTCTGGGTCTGCTGGTCACCTTCAATGACCGCCAGCGGCTGATTCCCAAGGGCTTCGATGGTCTTGCACAAGAGCGTGGTCTTCCCCGAACCGGGCGAAGACACCAGATTCAGTGCCAACACGCCTTGCGCCGTCAGAACCGCGCGGTTGGCTTGCGCATAGCGGTCGTTCTTTGACAGGATGTCGGTCTCGATCTCGATCAGCCGCTCCTGCGACATGCCCGGCACTTCGGTGCCTGCGGGGCCGTGGCCATAGTGATGGTGATCGTGGTAATGATGGTGGCGGTGATGACCGTGGTCATGATCATGGTGGTGGTGATCATGGCTGTGTCCATGCACCTTGGTCTCGCCGTCCGAACATCCGCAAACAGTACACATTATGCCACCTCCAAATCCTTGATCCGCATTTCGTCGCCGCCCTGCGGCATCAGTTTTCCGCCACCGCAAAGCGGGCAGGGGTCGAGGCGGGCGTCAATCTCCACCTCTTTCATACAATCATAGCACAGCGCCCGTCCGGGCAGGTCGAGCGTGACCAGCTCCGCACCGTCGGCCACTGATCCGCGCATCACCACATCGAATGCAAAATGCAGCGCCTTGGTCTCGACACCGGCAAAGCGGCCGATCTCGACCCGTACGCGGGTGATGCGCGCGACATTGTGATGGCGGGCCTGATCTTCGATCACGCTGCGCATGCCTTCGCAAAGAGACATCTCATGCATGCTCCGGCTCCCTTTGCAGGACAGGTTCCACGGAAACTGGATAACACGGATCGAGAATTGACAAGAGTAACGGTGCCAACGCCTGCGCGCGCTCTGCGGGCAGGCTGGCTAAAGACTGGTCCAGCGCGCCGCCGTCTGACGTGAGATGATCGGTTGGTGTGATCCGCGTGAATGACGTCACACGGCCTTGTTTGACCGTTGCCGTGATTCCGTAAAGCCCGCGCGCCGCCTCGACAACTGCGCCGTCGGTAAACCGGCAGAGCTGCGGTTGTTCGCCCAACAGCAAGGCGTCCAGTTCATAGGCCACGGCCAGCGCCGACCAGAACGGCCCGCGCCCGTGCGTGGCGGCAACGTGATGCAGGACCGGATGGTTGGCACGGCGGGTGGCAACGGAGTTTTCCTGAATGCCAACGCTGAAAACGCTGTCAGGTGCGGTATGGGGCAAGGTGGCGCGGCATCCCTCGCCGGGGCCGAAAAGATCAATGATGGCGCGCAGGGTTGGCGCAATACCGGTATCCTGCGCGAGGAAGTCGCGTAGATCTTCAATATGGCGCGGCATCTTTGCATGATCGCCAAACAGCACCCGACGTGCCGCGTCCGACCCCGTTATCCAGTCGCGCGGCAGTGTCACCGCAGGCCGGGACATCAGCGCAGGCCATTTCAGGCAGAGCTTCGCCACCTGCTCGCGCAGGATTTCCTGCCGCAACGCCTCTTGCCAGCCGGGTTCCAACTTCAGCCCCAAAGCCGCCCGCACCGCTACCCCCTGCGCCACACGGCACAGGTTGAACAGGCGCGGCAGCAGGTCCGCGACCTCCTCCACCGGCTTACCCAGCACCATCCGTGCCACGGGCAGGGCTGACACTGGCTTGGCGCGCAGGGGATATGCGACGGGCTGGTTCATAGCTCAGCGTGTGTCCGCCATTCCGCCGGAGATCACAGTGCGGCGTGTCGGCACATCGGTCAGGATCGGCACGTCGTCCTCAGCAGGCTGAAGGGCCGCCTCACGCTCAGCGCGGATGTCGGCAGCACGGTCGGTTTCTGCACGATTGCCCTCGTCAAACAGTGCCACCATCACAGCGCGCGCGACCTCCTGCGCCTGCATCTGGGTCGAAAAATCGCCCATCGGTGAAAACAGGGAACAGGCCTTGTAACCTCCGATCATGTCGCGGGTGTTGTGGATGAACTCATACTCACCGGATGGGAAGCTGATCAGCTCTTTCGCACCGGGCACAAGGCCCGACCAATCCTCGTCTTCGGCAGGAAGTTGGATCAGGTTCATGAACCACGGCGAAATCAGCACGCCCAGGGGTCGGCCATCGATCACCCGGAAGCCCACGGACTCGACCGACAGAAGCTTGTTCACCATTGGCACGTCGCGCATCTTGGCGTGCCAGATCTCACGAAATTCGGCCACAAGCTTGGCAGTCAGCGCGTCTAGGCGCGCGGCCTCGACCATGTCCTCGGCGCCGGGGTCTTCCAGTACCATGAATTGCTCTTTGGGTGCACCGCAATTGGGGCAAGACCAATCCTCGGGCAGAGCCAGAAACGGTGTCCCGGCTTCGACCTGTCGGTAATCGTCGCCGTCCGCCGGATCATAAGGCGTCCAGCAGATCTTGCATTCCATGATCGCTTGCGCGCTGATCTTGTCTTCCGCGCCCAGAAAACTGCCTTCAAACCCGCTCATCGGATCGCCTCCAGCACATTGAACAGACGGTTGGCGCTGTCGCTCAGGTCTTCGGGGGCAGCGCAGGCAACTTCGGGAATAGTCGTAACCTCGAACGTGTCGAGGATCAGCGTGTCCTGCGAGTTGAAGAACTGCACCCGCCAGACATGCGGCATGGCCGTCGCTGTGACGCGGCAATTGCCATAGCCGCGCGATAGGATTGTCACCGCGCCTTCGCCGACAGCCTGATCGAGCCAGACAAGGTCTTCCTCGGTATGGGGCAGCAGCGACAGATTGATGACGTGCAACTCGGCCTCTGGCGAAAAAGCTGCGGATTTGTCAGCCAGTTCAATCTGCAAGGGCGGTGCGTTGACCACACCGGCGGCAAGAGGCGTGTCTTTGCCAAGCGCCTGTCGCACCGGGGTAAACGGCGCGTCGGTGATGCAGGTCGGAATCGCGCCCACTTCGATCACGTCGGCGTTTGCGGATTTGAGGGTCCAGATACCTGCAAAGACACTTTCCTGCACGGCAATGGCGGGTATGCGGCGCACTTTGGCAGAGACTTCGCCGCTGCCCATTGTCTCCGCAATCAGTGCGCGGTTTGCCGAATCCAGTCCGGTCAGATCGAATTGACGCGTGCCGCCTGTTGCGCTGACGTTTTTAGCGGCTTCGGCAACCTGTTCCAGAAGGGCCAGTGCTCGCGAGACGTCTGCGTCCCCCAAGTCTTCGATTTCCGGAATGCGCGGCGAATAGGTCCGCATGTCCTGCGGCAGCGGCATGTATTCCAACGCCTCGTCCTGTTGATCCAGCGGTTGCGAGCCGGGGCCAAAACCTGTGGGGGGCAGCATGAAAGGGTTTGTCATGGTCTTGTCCTCTTATTCAGCGGCAACAGGCAAGGAGAGGAAATGCGTGATGCGTTCCACGTATTCAGACCAGTCGCGTACTTTGGGGATGCCGCCGATGCACGCGCCATCGCGGAAGAAAATCAGGCTGGGCGTTTTGAAAATTCCTGTGCTTTCGCGCAGTTCGGTTTCGACTGCATCCGTTGCGACAGCGCAATCAAACCGGCCTTGAAACGCCTGACGCAGCTCGGGGAGGATCACAGCCACATCAGGCGTCTCAAGGTTCCGCCGTGCATCGCCGGGCACAAAAATCACATGCGTGCCGGGGACTTCGGTAAAACTGGCGACATCCGCCATCGTTTGCAGCGCGGGGTAGCCGAAGTCGTCTATCAATCGGGTGACAAGAGGGTGCGTCATGTCCGGTCCTTGTTGTTCTTGTGTCATCGAGTGCTCTGGCCCGCATCAAGCGCGGCCTGCAGATGCGGTGGCAATTGCGGTGTGGCGGCGTCCAGATCGGCGAAGGCGTTGCCAAGATCATCGCCCGCCATGATGGCGCGCAAACCGTCCAACGCGGCAGAGATTTTCTGTGCATCCTCCGTCGAAATCACTTCGCGGGCCGCGCCCAGAAAGGTCAGAACCCAGTCACCGGCTTGTGCATCGGGCGTAAGCGACAGGTCGATAAGCTCGGCGCTTTCGCTGACAGTTCCGGCGATACCTGTGACGGATGTGATCTGCATGGGAATACCAACGCACATGGTTTACTCCGCCGCCGGAAAGAACCGCGCATCGCCGATGCGGCAGGCGTCATCTTCGGAAGGGCGACCGTCCTCGTAAGCGCTGTGCATGATCGACGGATCAGCCAACAGGTCACTCTGCGTGCGGCCTGGTTTGGCGACATGACCCATCTGTGCGAGGTGAGACAGCGCGACGCGGACCGCCGGTGCGATCTGCGCTTTGACACTATCCCGCAATCCGCCGCCATAATCCTCCAATTCTTCGGGCTGGCACCCGATCAGCAGGAGGCGGGTCGGGCAATAGCCCATCAGTTGCGCGGTTGCGATCACGTCCTGAAAACCGGTTTGGTGCAGGGACATTTTCTTGGCCCCCATAAAGCGCGGCACCTCGTCATCCTCGACGATCTTGAGCGTGCCGGGCTCCAGCCCGTAATCCACCGCATCAAAGACGATGAGTGTGTCAGCTTCTTCGAGGAAGGGAAGCAGGTAAAGACCCTGCGTTCCACCATCGAGCAACGTCACACCCTCCGGTAGTTCCCAATGTGCCGCAAGATGTTCGATGCAGCGGACGCCAAAGCCTTCGTCGGCCCAAAGCACGTTGCCAATGCCCATGATCAGCACCTGATCTGCCATGCGTTCCTCCCTTTTCCGGACCGGAAAGTGCCTTTCCATCCGTGGCTGAAAGCGAGCCTAACTTACCGATTTGGACATCGGGTTCAAAAAGTGTGCATCTGGTGTATTTTTCTAACCATATGAAATTGTGCTGTATTCTTTGGTATGCTGAATTTTGCCGCAGTCGATTGTGAAAAGAAAATATCCACTTTTATGGATATGTGAAATCCCGTGTTCCATAAACAAAAAAGCGGACGACTCGCGCCCGCTTTTCCACTGTGTCCAATCAACAGACGTCAGTTTGGATCGTCGTCCTTGAACGTGCGTGTGCCCGAGATCATCGTCGACACCATCGACTGCCGAGACATGATATCTTCGCGCACTGCCGCATAGATGTGGATCATCACGAAGATGACGATCGCCCACATGCCCAAGTGGTGGATCTGGTGCATCATGTGCGACCCACCCACGAGGTCGAGAAGCGGCCCGAACACCGTATCAAGGATGCCATCGCGCCCCACGCCTTCGGAATAAAGCGCAAAGCCCGTCACGATCATGAAGGTCATGCCCACGGTCATGAAGAAGAACATCGCGATCTGGGCCAGCGGGTTGTGGCCCACATATTTGCGCGGGTTCTTTTTCAGGAAGGCATACCACTTGATCTCGTCCAACACTTCTGACCACCACTTGCCACTCCAGAGCGGCAGCTTGAACATCTGCTTGGCGTGGTGATTGCCAACGAACGCCCAATAGATGCGCCCGAAGAACCCGACCGTCATGATCATGGCGGCGGCAAAATGGGCAAAGCGGATGTAGCCGAACAGAAACTGGTCCGTGGCCTCCGCCATCTCGATCGAGGGCGGGGGTGAGCCGATGAAATAGCCCGTGACACAGAGAACAAGGATCGCCGCAGCGTTGATCCAGTGCCAGAGCCGCACAGGCGCCTCGTAGACATAGACCGACGTGTTTCGGGTGATCGTCGCCCTGTCCGCATCCGTGGCGTCGCCGGTCAGGGGCGCGACGGAGTAGAACTCCATCTTGCGCTCCATCTCAGCAGAATTGTCTGTCACTTCGGTCTTCATGGGAGCCACCGGCTCCGCAGGGCAAGGACAGCCGCCACCGCGATCATTGCGACCCCCAGTAGCGGGGCTGCATGGGTCATGCCGTGGGCGACATCAGGCAGGGGCGCGTGGCCCCCATGCGCAAAGGCGGCTCCGGGCAGAAGGACAGCGAATGTGAATAGCGTTTTCATGGATCGGTCCTCCCTTAACGGACTTTGACGGTTGTCAGTTCGTCACCATCCGGCGACATGACGTGGGTGGAACAGGCAAGGCACGGATCAAAACTATGCAGCGTGCGCAAAATCTCGACCGGTTCTTCCGGGCGTTCCATCTTGGTGTTCATAAGGCTGGCCTCAAACGCACCGATATTGCCCTGGCTGTCACGCGGTGACCCGTTCCAGGTGGTCGGCACAACGCATTGGTAGTTCTCGATACGCCCGTCCTTGACCTTGACCCAGTGGCCCAAGGCTCCGCGCGGCGCTTCGGTCATGCCCACGCCCTTGGCCTCTTTCGGCCATGTGCTCGGGTCCCATTTCGCCACGTTCGCGGTGCTTTCGTCGCCGTTCTTGATGTTGGTCACAAGCTTGTCGAAGAAGTACTTTTGCAGACGCCCGCAATATTCGCTTTCGAGCGCCCGCGCCGCCGTGCGACCCAGCGTCGAGAACAACGCCTCGGTCGGGAGGTCCATCGTCCGCAACAGTCCAGTGACCTGCTCGGTGATGTCCTCGTGCCCCTTGGCATAGCCAACGATGTAACGCGCCAGAGGACCCACCTCCATTGCGTGACCGCGCCAGCGCGGCGCCTTGATCCACGAATATTTCGCACCCTCATCGATCTGTTTGATGTTGGTCCGGGTGCCTTTGAGGTTCGGCCCCAGCTCGAACTTGGCTTCGGTCACGCCGTCCCACGGATGCAGACCCTTGCCCGGCTCGCCGTATTCGTACCACGAATGGTCAACGAATTCCTGAATCTGCTCAGGGTCGCGGACATCGACGTCATGCACGGTGCTGAGATCGCCGTTGATGATCGCGCCGCGCGGCAGATGAAGCTGCTCGGGCGAGAAATCATTGGGATCTTCGGGAATGTCGCCATAGGCAAGGCACGCCTGCGATGACAGACCACCACCATAGAGCCAGTTCTTGTAGAACCCGCCAATGGCGATCACGTCGGGCAGATAGACGTTCTTGTTGAACTCGATGCACTTGTCGATGATGGAGCTGACCATGTTCAGCCGCTCCATATTAATCGCGCCGACAGCCCCCGTGGAATGCACGTTGATCGGGCAGGGCACGCCGCCCACGAGCCAGTTTGGATGCGGGTTCTTGCCGCCGAAAATGGTGTGAACCTTCACGATTTCTTTCTGAAGATCGAGCGCTTCCAAGTAGTGCGTCGTTGCCATCAGATCGGCTTCGGGTGGCAATTTATAGGCCGGATTGTCCCAATACCCGTTCTTGAAAAGACCCAACTGTCCGCTTTCGACAAACTGCTTGAGCCGGTTCTGCACGTCCCTGAAATAGCCGGGGGACGACATCGGATGGCTTGGGCTGACCGCCTGCTGCAACTCGCTTGTCGCTTTCGGATCGGCCCGCAAGGCATTGACCGGGTTGACCCAATCCAGCGCGTGCAGGTGGTAGAAATGCACGACGTGATCGTGGATCTGCAGGTTGAGCTGCATGATGTTGCGGATCGAGTTGGCGTTGTCGGGGATCTCGATCCCCAGAGCATCCTCGACCGCCCGCACGGATGTCAGCGCGTGGGTACCGGTGCAGACGCCGCAGATGCGCTCGGTAAAGGCCCAGGCATCGCGTGGATCGCGTCCCTTGAGGATCACCTCCAGACCGCGCCACATCGTGCCGGTGCTGACCGCGTTGCGGATAAAGCCGTAATCGTCGACATTTACTTCGCAACGCATGTGGCCTTCGATCCGGGTGACCGGGTCGACCACGATGCGCTGACCTGTGTCGTCAAGGTTGAAACCGTTTGGCGTTTGGACAACCATGCTCAGGCCTCCTCATTTGTCGGTGTTGGTGTTGTCTGGGCTTTGCTTTGTGCCGATTTCAGAGCCGAGACGGCGGCATGCAGGGCGACCCCGCCACCAACGACCCCTGCGGCGGCCATGCCGATCTGGTCGGCGTTTTTCTCCACGCCGAACTGCGTGAGGTCGGTCACGCGGTCATAGAACGTGCCCTGATCCCAGAACCCATCTTCCGAGCAGCCGATGCAGCCATGCCCCGACTGGATCGGGAAGCTGACGCCTTCGTTCCAGCGCACGGTGGAACAGGCATTGTAGGTGGTCGGACCCTTGCAGCCCATCTTGTAGAGGCAATATCCCTTGCGCGCGCCGTCGTCGTCCCAGGCTTCTACGAACTGGCCCGCATCGAAATGTGGCCGGCGATAGCACTTGTCATGGATACGTTGACCGTAAAACATCGCCGGCCGGCCCTGCCGGTCGAGTTCCGGCAGGCGGTCAAACGTCAGCATGTAGGTGATCACCCCGGTCATCACTTCTGCGATGGGCGGGCAGCCCGGCACTTTTATGATCGGCTTGTCGGTGATGACCTTGTGAACGGGGGTGGCCTGTGTCGGGTTCGGCTTGGCCGCCTGAACACAGCCATAGGACGCGCACGCGCCCCAGCTGATGATCGCCTTGGCGTCCTTGGCCGCCATCTTGAGCTTTTCGACAAAGGGCTTACCGCCCGAGATGCAGAACATCCCGTCTTCGTTGAGCGGCGGATTGCCTTCGACGGCCAGGATATAATTGCCTTTGTACTTCTCGATCGTGTCCATCATCGCGGCTTCCGCCGCGTGACCGGCCGCGGCCATCAGCGTGTCGTCGTAATCAAGGCTGATCATCGACAGCACCACGTCCTTGGCGAGCGGGTGCGCCGAACGGATGAATGATTCCGAACAGCAGGTGCATTCCAGGCCGTGCACCCAGATCACCGGGGTGCGCGGTTTGGTTTCCATCGCATTGGCAATCTTCGGGACAAAAGCGGGGCCAAGCCCCAGCGCGCTTGCGGTGAGCGCGCAGTATTTCATGAAGCTGCGCCGGGTGATCCCCTGACTGCGCATGACATCGTAGAAGGTTTCTATATCGGCCAAACCGGTCTCCTCCGCGGTAAATCCGACGGCACGGGGCCGTCAGTGAAAAAGGTCCATCTTCTTGATGGCGCGGACCGGAGCGGAAGGGTGCGAAAAAGTGCGGAGGCACAGGGAATCTGTTTTTGTATAATTACATCAAATGGTTGGCGTGGATTATCAGAAGGCTCTCGGTGCTGCTGTCGGCTGGATGATAACCGTTTGGCAACACGGCTGGTTGCGCTCTTACCGGTTGGCGGAGTCGACAGCGGCGGCGATCAGCGCTTGGCCCAACGCCAACCCACCATCATTTGCAGGCACCTTGGTGTGCAGCAGGACAGGGGTGTCGCCCAAGGCCTTGATCGTCAGATCAAGCAGAAGCGCATTCTGGAAACAGCCACCAGACAGAGCCACTGCCTTGGCCGTGCCGTCCTGTACCAGATGCCGGGCGCGAGAGGCAAACGCCTGAGCCAGCCCGGCATGAAATCGCAAGGCGATCCTGTCTCTCGGGGCTCCTTTTCGAAGATCAGCCAGCGCCGCGGTCCACATGGGCGCAGGGTCAATCACGCCATCGGTGTCTGTAAACGGGTAAGGATCGTTGGCATCAGACCCCGCACGCAGGGCCATCGCCTCCAACTGCATCGCAGCCTCGCCTTCGAAACTCTGCGCGCCTGCAAACCCCAGAAGGCCTGCAAACGCATCGAACAACCGCCCTGCGGACGAGGACAGCGGTGCGTTCACACCCTTGTCCATCGCCTGCCGCAACACGTCGCGCGGCGCGTCCGTCAGCATCGTGTCCGCCACATCGGACAAGCCCGCCTGATCCAGCCGCGCCAACAGGTTGCGCCACGGCTCGCGGCTGGCCATATCGCCTCCCGGCAGCGGGACGGGCTTCAGGTATGTGGCACGGGTGAATCCGGTGTAATCGCCCAGCAAGACCTCACCGCCCCAGATCGTGCCATCGGACCCAAGGCCCAGACCGTCCAGAATGATCCCGGCAACGGCACCGCCATCCAGCGGCCAGCCGTTCTCAGCCAGACAGGCCGCCAGATGGGCATGGTGGTGCTGCACCTCGACCAAGGCACCGCCCGCCCGCGCCGCCGCGTGTTGCGACGATCGGTAGCCGGGATGCAGGTCACAGGCGAAGACCTCGGGGTGATGATCGAACAGAGCCGCGTAATCCGCATCCGCCTTCACGAACTCGTCCCATGTCAGCGGATCGTCCAGATCGCCCAGATGATGCGACAGCAGCGCCAGGCCGTTCTTCACAAGGCAGATCGCGGATTTCAGATGCGCGCCGAAGGCGACGACCTGATGGGTGTCTTCGAACCCCGGCGGCAAGGGGAGCGTGTCCGGCACCATCCCTCGAGCCCGGCGCAGGATCATCGGGCCGTATCGCGTGACCTGCGTGACGCTGTCATCCAGCCGTCGCGCGATGTCGCGGTTGTGGGACAGGATACCATCGGCAAACCCGCCCAGCTTTTCCACCGCCTCGTAATTGCCGATCACCTGCGGCTCGCCGGACAGGTTGCCCGAGGTCATCACCAACGGGCGCTGCACTGTGTCAAGCAGCAGGTGGTGTAACGGCGTGTACGGCAACATCCAGCCCAGCCGGTCCTGTCCGGGCGCCAGCGCGTCGGGCAGGGTGCGGCGGTGGGCCAGCAGAACAATGGGCGCGGCGCTTGCGGACACCGCCGCTCGCTCCACTGGCGACGGGGTGGCGTGTGCCTCGATCTCCTCCCACCGCCCCATCAGCGCCAGCGGTTTGGTGGGCCGGTGCTTGCGGGTGCGGAGCGTTGCAATCGCCTCTGCGTTGGTCGCGTCGCAACACAGGTGAAACCCGCCCAGCCCCTTGATGGCGAGGATCTCGCCCGCCAACAGCCGCTCCGCCGCTCGCGCGATAACATCCTGACCATGGTCCAACCAGAGTTGTGGGCCGCAAACCGCACAGGCGACGGGCTGCGCGTGAAAGCGGCGGTCGGCTGGGTTGGCATATTCGGCGGCGCAGTCGGCGCACATCTCGAACACGCCCATCGTCGTCTTTGCGCGGTCATAGGGCAGGCCGTGCAGGATGGTGAACCGTGGCCCGCAATGGGTGCAATTGGTAAACGCATATCCCGCGCGACGGGGGTCGCTGCCACGAATGTCGGCAAGGCAGTCAGGGCAGGTAGCGGCATCGGGCGTCACCCGCGTTTCCGCGCCGCTGCCCTGGCTGGCGGTGATTTCGAACAAGGTCGGTGTGTTATCAAAGACGTGCGGTGCCGTTTCTACCGCATCGACGCGCGCCAAGGGCGGCGCATCGTTTGTGATGGCCGCAACGAAGGCATCGAGATCAGCCCCGCCCGCGTGGATCAACACGCCCTCTGGGTCATTCAGAACCTCACCCGTGATCCCGAACCGCCGCGCCAGCTGCCAGATGAAGGGCCGGAAGCCGACCCCCTGAACCTGTCCGCGCACGCGGATGCGCAGACCGTCCATCAGTGCACCGTGCACACCATGCAAGGATCAAAGCTGCGCACGATGTGCTGCACGGTCAGCGGTGTGTCCTCCGTTTCGCTCACCTCAGCGCCGACCAATGCTGCCTCGACCGGGCCCGGCAATCCTGCCGCGTCGCGCGGGCTGAAGTTCCATGTCGTCGGCGCGATGATCTGGTAGCCGCTGATCCGTCCGTTCTCGACGCTGATCCAATGCCCCAACGCCCCGCGCGCCGCTTCGACCAGCCCTTCGCCAGAGCCGTGAGCGGGCAGGGACACATCCTCGATAAACCGCGCTTCGGGTTGTAGCGCCGCCACCCAGCGTTCCAGCAGGATTTGCGTGCGCGCGATCTCCAAAAGCCGCCCCGCAACGCGAGCGCGTACGTTAGATCTCTGCTGCGCCAGCGCACGCGCCGCCGGGTGCCCGTCCACCACCTGCCGCGCAAAGGCCCCGGTCTCCATGCTCTGCCCACCAAGGCGCGGTGCCTTGCACCAGCTATAGGCGGGGGCCTGCATGTCTTCGTCAGGGTGCGTTTCGCCTTCGGACGGGTGCGCGGTGTCGCCATGCATCCAGGCATGGCTCAGGTCTTCGCGGATCGCGCCGGTGTCCACCGGCGACAGCGCGCCGTCCTGCCAGACGCCTTGTGCAAAAGCGCGGCCTGCGGGCAGCAGGTAGGCGCCGAAGGACAGGTAGCGTCCGGGACCGAACCCCATCTCGCCGAGACCCAGATCGGCGGCGATCTCCATGAAGAGACCGGCATCGCCTTTGTCCCAGCCGATCAGCGCCTCGGCGGTCTCAACCTCGGCAAAGGCTTCGACAGGTGCACCGAAAAGCGTGGTTTCCAGATAACGGCGGAAGGACGCCAGCGTGCTGCCCATGCGGATGCGGTCGCGCAAGGTCGGCGCGCGGGTCACGCCACCGGGCTGGATCGCCAGCGTGTGGGGCCACTTGCCCCCGAGCAATCCGACAATGTGCAGGATCTCAGCTCGTGCCGCCACACAGGCCCGCGCGGCAGAGCCTTCCATCGCAGTGAACCGCGCCACGGCCCTTTCGTGCCAAGAACGCCCAGCATAAGCCGGGCGGGCGAAATCCGCGCAGAAGAACAGGTTGAAATGGGTCAAGTGATCGCAGACGTTTTCAATTCCATGCATGATCGCGGTCGCCAGCGCCCCTTGCGGCAATTGCGCCCGACCGGCCAGATCGCCAAGCGCAGCCGAGGCTGCCGCCGATTGGCTGATCGAGCAGATCCCACAGATGCGCGGCGTGATGGTGAGGGCATCCATCGGGTCCTTGCCCAGCATCATCACCTCGAAGCCCCGGAACATAGGAGAGTTGGCATAAGCCGCCGTCACATGGCCGTCCGCCACCTCCAGCCGGATTTCAAGATCGCCCTCAACGCGGTTGAACGGGCCGACAAGCAGGGATCGTGTGGTCATTTCTGCTTGATCCTGAGCGTCGGCGTGACCTTGATCCGGTCCGCCACGGCGTTGTCCGACAACCGCTTGGGGGTCGCCGCCTTGGACAAAGACGCCAGTGCCATGAACCACGCCTTGGGCATGTCCGAGGGCAGGCCCACCGGTATGCCTGCGAATTTCGGGGTTTCGCTGAACGGGTGGCTGGGTTCTTCGAATTCCGGCGCGGTGCAGTTGATGCAGGCGTAGCCCGCGCGGGTGCAGGAACTGCCGCCATTCCAGCCGCGAATGTTGCAATCGCCCACCGCCTGCGTTCCGACACAGCCCAGATGCTCCATCATGCAGCCCATCTGGCCGGGCTTTTCGGCGCTGGCTTTGTATTCGTAGAATTCATTCTTCGGGCAGGCGTGGTGGACAAGGTTCTCGGCATAGAACAGCGGGCGTTGGAGGGCGTCCAGTGCATCCGCCCGCATCTCGCCCGCCGCAATCAGCATCAGGGTTTCTGTCACCCAATCGGGGTGGGTCGGGCAGCCTGCCACGTTGATCACCGGAAGGCCTGATCCGCTGCGAAAGCTTTCGGGCAGGGCGCCGCCGGGATTGCGGCCATCAAATTGCACACCGATGGCCCCTGCCGGATTGCCGCCAGCCGAGGTCACACCGCCATAAGTCGCGCAGGTCCCTACCGCCACGACATGCGCGGCGCACGGGGCAAGGCTTTGCACCCAATCCAGCATGGAGCGCCCGGTGCCCGAGAGCATCTGAAACCGCCCTGTGCCTTTGGGTCCGGTCAGGATCGAGCCTTCAACACAGAGGATGTCGAGCGGCACGCGCCCGGTCTCCACATCGTCCAGAATGCGCCGCACCTCGCCACCGGTATCCTGCGACAGGGCCGGGTGCCAGAGGAAGCGCAGACCGGCATTGTCGAGAAGGTCGAACACGCCCGGAGATTCCGCGTTCAGCAAAGACATCGTGCAGCCGCCGCAGCCTGCCGATTGCAACCAGAGGATGTTCATTCTGGGTCTCCTGCGGGCAGGCACAGCTCAAAACAGCTGCCGTCCGGGCCGGTGCGGGCGAGCGTGAGCGTGCCGCCGTTTTCCTGCGCGATCTTCTGCGAGATGGACAGGCCCAGCCCGGTGCCTTTGCCGACGGGTTTGGTTGTGAAGAAGGGGTCGAAGATGGCGGTGGCATCGGCGTCGGAAATGCCCGGGCCGTTATCCGTAACCTGGAGTACGGTTTTGCTGCCGCGCTCTTCAGCGTTCAGAGTGACGAGGGGATCGGTTGTATCAGCCAGCGCGTCGATGGCGTTTTGTACAAGGTTCATAACGATCTGTTGCACATGACCGGGATTGCCGATGGCACTGGCTTGCTCTGTACCGTACACGGCAATACGGACAGGGGTCTTGGTTCCGCGCACCACCCAGTCGGCGGCGGTTCGTGCGGTCTGAACCATGTCAAAGCGCACCTTTTCACCCGAGCCGTCGGCACTCAGACGACGCAAGTCTTCGACGATATCGCGCACCCGTTCGGCGCCGTCTTTGGCCCCGTCGATGGCGCCGCGCAGATTTTTTACCGTTCGGTCAAGTTTTAGTTCATCCCTCAAGGCGACCAGTTCCGGACGGCTTTTGCCCGCCTGCACCGCGTCGAAATAGGTCTCGAACCGTCGGGTGTATTTTTCCAGCGCGTGGGTGTTCGCGTAGACAAAGCTGATCGGATTGTTGAGCTCATGCGCCACACCCGCGACCAGCCGACCCAGAGAGGCCAGCTTTTCGTGCTGCACCAGCTGCGCCTGCGCGTTTTGCAGAGCGGTGTGGCTGGCCTCCAGCTCGCGATAGGCATTGCGCAGCTCACCCAAGGGTCGACCAACCAACACAACGCCCTGACTTCGGCCCCTCTGGTCAAGCCGGGGACTGACGCTTACCTCAAGGGGGGTGGGGCCATCCGGGGTGAGAAACCCCACCTCAACAACGCGAGGGCGGCGGTCGCGCATCGCGTCGGTGATCACTCCGCGCAGAACTGTGTCTGCCTGAGCATCCAACAGAGTGCCTAGCGGCGTGCCGGGATCCAGCGCAGTCTCAAGGCCCAGAATAGCTGAGAACGCCCCGCCTGTGCGTTCTATTGCGAGCGATCTGTCTACGACAATCAGCAGTTCAGAAATTGAGGACAACACCGAAGCCATGAATTGTCGCATCTCGTCGAGTTCACGGTTCTGGGCTTCAAGCCGCTCCTGATAGTCCACCAGCTCGGAATATGTCCGGTCCATCGCGGCAACGACGTCGCGCCACGTCTGATCGTCAAACGCCTGCAGGGGCTCATCTGGTGTCAGCGCGGTCATGGACCCTCCTTGCCGCTACACTAACCGCAGGTCTTGCGAAGCTGCAACACACCCGAGCACGGATGACACGCAACAAAGCTTTGCCAATCTGCTGCAAGCCGCTGCGGTGCGTGCGCGCGCAGGTTTGCCAGACGATCAGGCAACCTGGCGTGGTTCGCGGTTGCGGATCTGACCGCGAAGGTGTCACGCCGCTGCGGCGCGTAGGCATTGGTTGCGCGCGGCGCTTGACAGGGCGGGCGGTCGCCTCTAGGCGGGCGTCAGGCCTCAGACGCCTGCCGCCCGCCGACATTCCGTCACGGTGAAGTTCTGCAGTAGATTCGATCTTCGTCATCCTCGGCGCGTGTCGTCCGGATGGAAATGCGGGCCCCGTCCAAATCTTGCGATCAGAGCCATAAGGAGAACGGGGTCATGTTGTCCCAAAACCATATATTTCAACCCGGTCTGTGGACCGCACGCATGGTGTGCCCAATTCCATCGCGCCCAGTAGCGCACTGGCGTCCAACGGAACGTCGCGTCGTATCCAAGCTGCAACGGGAGGCGCACCAATGACGCGCGTTCTTCCGACCTTGGCGCAGGCCAAATCAGAGGCTCGGCAGATGCGTGCAGAGGCCTCGGAGGCAGGCACAGCCCTGTCCCACGCTCAGGCGCTTGAAGCGGTTGCACATCGCTTGGGTTTTCGTGACTGGAACGGATTGTATGCGGCTAGTCGCGACTGCACACCGCAGGGATGGACCACGGGCGGCCGGGTGACAGGCCGCTACCTTTCCCATCCCTTTGCCGCGACCGTCCTCTCTGCGGATCGGTTACAGCAGGGTTGGTTCAAGCTGGTTCTCGATCTCGACGAGGCTGTGGATGTCGTGACGTTCGAAAGCTTTTCCAACCTGCGCAAGCGGATCCGCGTGGATGTCGGGCCTGATGGCTATTCGAAAGAGCGTACGTCGGACGGGGTGCCGCATATGCAACTGGACCTCTGAGACCCGCTGCATACGCTATCCGTGCATGAAGTTTTGATCGACCAGTCGGATGGGCCTGTGGTGGATACCTCTTGGCCCGTCCGCTCTGGTTTTTCCGCATGGATGCCTGGTGCAAAGCGTTTCAGATGCGAAAGCCTGGCGGTGTCTGTTTGCTGCGCCGACCCCTATGGTGCGACTTCCTTTTCCTTTGGCCACGACTGGCCGAGCAAGTGCTTGGTATTCTGTCCTTTTATTCCGTAACAGAGTGTTTACTGTATGATTAAAGAGCGGCGCATGACGCAGGTCCGGCACCGCTTGATGCTGATCAGGAAGAAAGACCACAAATGCAGTCATTTGAAGACAGGCAACAGTTTGCAATCACCCTTTGCAAAGAAGCGGGCGAAACGGCTTTGTCGTATTTTCGTGATCGGTCCAACCTCGCCGTCGATCAAAAAGGGGCGCAGGATTGGGTCAGCGAGGCAGATCGCAATGTGGAGCTTCTGATCCGTGAACGTTTGGCAGATGCATGGCCCGAAGATGGCATTTATGGTGAGGAGCATGATCCCACGCCGGGAACCAGCGGGTTCGATTGGGTTATCGACCCCATCGACGGAACAACGAATTTCGTCAACGGAATCCCGTCGTGGACAATTGTCCTGGCGGGAGTGGTCGATGGGCGCACAGAAGTTGGTGTTATCCACGATCCGAATATCATGGAAACCTACGCGGCGCTGCGCGGTACCGGAGCGTATTTGAACGAGGTCAGGATGCAGGTCGCCTCTGGTACGCCTTTGGCCAGCGGTACTGTTGCGGTGGGTTATTCAAACCGTGTTGAGGCGACAAATGTGATCCCGGTGATCGCTGATCTTATCGATAGCGGCGCGATGTACCACCGCAATGCCAGTGGTGCCCTGTCCATCGCCTATGTCGCCGCGGGACGACTGCTTGGATACATGGAAGAACATATGAACGCCTGGGACTGTCTTGCGGGTCAGCTCATGGTCGAAGAAGCGGGCGGCGGCGTGGAAACGCAGGATGCAAACGCGATGATCCTGAATGGCGGGCGCGTTGTGGTCGGGACACCCGATGTTTTCGACGCGCTTGTAGACATTGCAGATCGCGCCTGGAATGGCTGAGCCTTTTAGGCAGCATCCGACGGCACGTGGTCGGCGCGGCTTCAGTCTGGCAAAAGAACCGGCCCCTTGGCAGCAAACCCCATATGTAGCTCTGTGCCGGGGGCAAGTGGGTTGTCGACATCGTCGTGCACCGCGAAGACCTGACCAAATGCACCCGTAAGTGTGTACTCCATGCGGACGCCGACATACGTTGCTTTTTCAACAGTGGCAGGCACGCCGTCATGCCCGTCGATCAAGAGGCGCGACGGGCGGACCGCGATGGTGGCGGGGCCGGTTGGTAAGCCGCGCGCGGGGAGCGTGTGGCGATAGCCTTCGATTTCGATGGTTGCCATGTCGCCGTCGACCGAGACAATTTCGCAGGACAGCAGGTTTGCCTCGCCAATGAAGTCGGCGACGAACCTGTCGTTTGGCGCATCGTACAGCTGCCTCGGTGTGCCCATCTGGGCGATGGCGGCGTTGCGCATCACGACGATTTCGTCCGACACGGCCAGTGCCTCTTCCTGATCGTGGGTCACATAGACCACCGTCAGGCCAAGGTCTTTCTGGATCGCACGGATGTCTTCGCGCACCTGACGGCGCAGCTTGGCATCGAGATTGGAGAGCGGTTCGTCGAACAGCAACACTTGCGGTTCAAGAACCAATGCCCGGGCGACGGCCACACGCTGTTGCTGTCCGCCGGACAGCTCAGAAGGCAGGCGGCTGTCGAAACCTTTGAGGCCAACAAGGTCCAAACCTGTCAGCGCACGGCTGCGGGCCTCGTCCTTGGCGAACCCGGAAAAGGTCAGACCGTACATGACGTTCTCCAAGACTGTCATGTGCGGAAAAAGCGCGTAGGACTGAAACACCATCGACACGTCGCGGTCCGTCGCGGGCAGTTTGGTTACATCGCGGTCGCCGATCAGAATCCTGCCCGACGTCGCCATCTCAAGACCCGCGATCATGCGTAGCGTTGTCGTCTTGCCGCAGCCTGAGGGACCGAGCAGGGTCACCAGTTTGCCCGCTTCGACTTGGAGGTCGATGTTGTCGACGGCACGCACATCCTTGCCAAAAACCTTTGAGACGCCGTCAAAGCGAACCGGTGCGGCTTTGGATTTGATCGTCATGTCGACTCCTTCTGAGACGTGGTCTGCGACTGGCTCATCCGCCGCCCGATCTGAACTTGGCCCACCAGCAATTGCAGCAGCCCGACGGCGGCAAGCATGACGAAGATCAGCGTGGTGGAATAAGCGATTGCGAGACCGTAATCGTTATTCTCGACCCGTCCGATGATGTAGCTGGTTGCCATGTCGTATTCGGCAGAGACAAGGAAAATTACTGCCGAAATTGCGGTCATCGCGCGTACGAAACTGTAGACCAGTGCGGCAAGGATCGCCGGCCGCAGCAGCGGCAGGATGATCCGTCGGAAGGTCTGCCACGAGTTCGCACCCAGAGTGAGCGAGGACTCGTCGAGGCTCCGGTCGAGTTGGGACATTGATGCAATCCCTGCTCGTACACCCACCGGCATGTTGCGGAAGATGAAGCTGATCACGAGGATCACACCGGTTCCGGTGATCTCAATGGGTGGGACGTTGAAGGCGAGGATGTAGCTCACGCCAATCACGGTGCCGGGGATGGCAAAGGACAGCATCGTGCCGAACTCAAAGGCGTTTTTGCCGGCGAAACTCTGGCGGGTCAGCAGATAGGCCGTCACCAGACCGACGGCGGCTGTGAGTGGGGCAGCAATCGCGGCAATGGTGATTGTGGTCCAGAAACTGTCCCAAGCGGCCCCGGTCCAGCGGATGCCTTCTTCTTCGAAACGGAGCGAGAAGGCAGTAACATAGTGCTTGAAGGTGAGCGAATTGTTGACGCCCCAAAGCTCCACCACGCTGCCGTAAATGATCATCGCGTAAACGGCGGCGGTAAAGAGTGCCCAGCCAAGCGCCACGATCATCACCGGAATGGCCAGACCGTTGGGCATAAGGGGATGGACACCTGAATCGCCTTTACCGGTGACGGTGGTGTAGCTTTTCTTCCCCAACCAGACGCGTTGCGCGTAAAAAGCTGATAGTGTGAAGAACAGCAGAACGATTGCCAGCACTGCGGCGCGACCCTGATCGTATTGCGCGCCCACGATGGCAAAGAAAATCTCGGTCGAGAGCACGTCGAAATTGCCGCCGAGCACCAGCGGATTGCCGAAATCGGCCATGCTTTCGATGAAGCCCAGCAGGAAGGCATTGGCAAGACCGGGGCGCATCAGCGGCAGGGATACGGTCTTGAATGTTTGCCAGCGGTTGGCCCGCAGGGTTTGCGCAGCTTCCTCCATTGACGGGGACACGCCTTCGACCACACCGATCAGCACCAGAAAGGCGATAGGGGTGAAGGCAAGAGTCTGTGCGATCAGCACGCCGGGTAGGCCGTAAAGCCAACGTGTGGGCTGCAGGCCGAACAGCTCTGCAAAGAACTGGGTGACGGTTCCGGACAGACCAAACAGCAGGATCAACGCGAGGCCAATCACGAAGGGAGGCGTGATGATCGGGAGCACTGTCAGGGCACGCAGCGCCCGCTTGTAGCGGAAGCCAGAGCGCGTGACGACCAGGGCAAAGGCGAGACCAAGAGCAGTCGTGATGAACCCGACCATGATGGCGAGGAAAAGCGAGTTCCAGGCGGCACCACAGCGCGCGCCCCATAGACACCCGAGGCCCCAGAGCCGGTCGTCAAAGAACTTCGCAAAAAAGACCGACATGGAGTAGGCGCCATCCTCGGTCACGAAGGCGGCAAAGAGCATCTTTGCGATGGGGAAGAAGACGAAGGCGGTGACGATGGTGATCACTCCGCCAATGGCGCTGACCACAAATACATCGCCATTGATCGCACCGCGTGCGGCGATGCCCTGGGTCAACAGGAACAGGAATGCCGAGGCGCAGATCATCGCACCGTAGCCCATGCCGAACTGGCGCAGGCGGATGTCGCCGAATAGGGAACTCAGCCAATCGTAGTTGAAACCACGAATGCCAATCGAAAAGCCCTGCGCGATCAACCAGCCAAAACCCAATGTGCCCGACAGTATCAGGATTTGCGCATATAGTGGGTCTGACTTGGATCGCCGCAGTACCAGCAGGGGGAGGGCCAGAGGTATGAGAAGCGGCGCTAGCCACAGTTTCTCGCCCTGTCCGATCAGAAAGGCCGCAGGGGCATAGTCTTCATCAAATGGGTAGCCATCGACCAGCCATTCGAATGACCACAGACCACCCTCCACCATGTACCATGGCAGAAGGCAGTAGCCGACCCACCCGGCGACGATCCAGAAGATCAGTATCGGGTGGGTGGTCTTATCAGCTGTTGCGTTGCGCACTTACTGCGGCAGGGTCGAAACGTCTTCGTCCCACTTCTGCAGGAGCCGCTTGCGTTCGTCCGATGAGCCGTACTTTTTGAAGTCGTAGTTGATCAGCTTGATCGTCGACATGTCAGGCGCGCTGTCCGAGGTTTGTGCGCCTTTGTTGGACGGAACCTGGAACGCGTTGACCTGAAGTGCAAGGTTTTGTGCCTCAGCGCTTAGCGCCCAGTCGTAAAACTTCTTGGCTTCGTCCTCGTTGCGGGCACCGTCGATAATCGACATGGAACCGATCTCGTAGCCGGTGCCTTCGCACGGTGCGACGACCTTGACCGGGAAACCGGACACGGCCTGTGCTACGGCGTCATGCATGAAAACGATGCCGATGGTGTTCTCACCGCGCCCTGCTGCCTTGATCGGTGCAGAGCCAGACTTGGTGTATTGATTGATGTTAGAGTGAAGGCCCTTCATGAACTCAAAGCCTTCGTCTTCGCCGAAGATCTGTACCATGGACGCCAGCGTGGTGTAGGCGGTGCCGGAGGAATTCGGGTTCGCCATCTGAACGTGACCTTTGTACTCGGGTTTCAGCAGGTCTTTCCAGCAGGATGGTTCCGGCAGGTTATTCGCCGCGAGCAGATCGGTGTTGTAGCCATATCCCAGCGCGCCCGAATAGATCCCGATGGTCCGGTTGCCAGCGCTCTCGGCCTGAGAGATCGCCCAATCATGAAGTTGGTCGCGCATGGGCGAGACGTATTCCATCGTCAGGCCTTCTTCGGCCGCCTGAAGGTGCGGGTCGCCGGTGCCGCCCCACCAGACATCGCCTTTGGGGTTGGATGCTTCGGCGCGGATCTGGGCAAATGTTTCGCCCGAGGATTTGCGCGTCATGTTCACGTCGATTCCGGTTGCGTCCTCAAAGCTGCGCGCCATGAGCTGGCACCAGTCTTCCTGCGCCGAGCAATACAGGGTGAGTTTGTCAGCCTGTGCCGCAGACACCGACGCGGCCAGCGCGATCGCCGTCCCGAGGGCCGTTGTGGTCAATTTCTTCATTACGTTTCCTCCCATTGAGTTCAGCTTGTCCGGTTTTCCCGGTTATTGTGCTTGCTCGAAATTATGCGGTTTTTCGCATGTCCTCGATAATCGCTATCGTTTTCCTCTTGTCGGCGACCTCGCGCAGAAGCGCCGCCAGTTCCATTTCTTCGACCAGTTTCGCGGCCTTCTTGGGCGAGAACCAATGCCGCTTGCGTTGCTTTCGCTCTTTCCATCGGCGTTTCAGCTTTTCGACGACCATCGGATAGAGCGTCACGCGGCAGCGTGATTTCTTGCCGTCGTCAAAGCGTTTGTCGTAGTGGTAGTGGCCAATCGGTGTGTCCGAGATAAAGCCGATCGCTCCAGCTTCTTCCAGGGCTTCGATCTCGGCCGCGCGCCAGGGTTTCTTGCCGTCCATCTGCCACCCCTTGGGCATAACCCAACGTCCATGGTCGCGCGACGTGACCATCAGAACGCGCAGTTTTCCATTCTTGTCCCAATGCACGGGAAGCGCCGCAATCTGATCAATCACTGGTCTAGTCGCCGATTTGCTCATGCTGAGCCTCCGACACTGCGGGGGCGAGCGAGGCGGCTTTCCAGCAAGTCTCCGGTTTCTTCGGCGATGGGGTAGGCCACGTAGGTGAGTGCGGCGTTGATCTGCTTTAGGACACGCAGTGTTTCTTGATGAATATTCGTCGTTTCGATGCTGGCGGTCGCGCCGCGCTGCAGCCGCTTGAGATGGCGTTCCTGCAGCTTTTGTTCTTCAAAGCGAATGCGATCCTTTTCTGCCACAAGCTGTCGCGCAGCTTCAGCGTCGCCGGTGGTCAGCACGCTTAATGCCAGTTGGCCGTTTGTCACGATCTGGTCGTGGAAATGCGCGATATCCGCAAGGCCTTCGTCGGAAAAGGTGATTGCCTCGTCCGACATTTTTTTGGCCAGACCAACAAGGTTGACTGCTATGCGGTCTGCGGCTTCCTCAAGGCTGTTGGCCATTGCCACGATTTCGAGCGTTTTCTTGTCTTGGTCGGGATGAATGTCGCTTTCGCGCAGCCGTGAGACATAAATCTTGGTCTCGAAATGCATGCGGTCAATTTCGTCCTCGCGGCGTTCAATCATGCGCGCCTGTTCCGGGTCCCAGTTGCGGAAAAGATGCATCACCGACATCAGGATGGATTGCACAGTTTCGGACATCCGCAGCAATTCGCGCTGCGCACAGGCGAGGGCGAGGGGGGGATGGTCCAATGCGTCTGGATCAAGCGCGCTCAGCGAGGTCGTCTCTTGCGTACTGTGTCGCGGCAGTGCCGCACCAGCGATCCGGGTGATCGGTGCAACCAACGGCAGGGCGATTAAAAGCAGAATTCCGTTCAGGAGAATGTGGAGTGAGACGACCTGCTGCGCAACACCAGTGCCCAGCCATCCCAGATCGACAGATCGACTTATAAGGATGGTGAGAAAGACCAAGGTCATGCTGCCTCGCGCCACGAGGTTCGCCAGAGCAATCAACCGGGCGGGGCGCTCGGCTGTCCACAGCAGCGTGAAAGGAATGGCCGCGCCACCGAGATTTGCGCCAATCACCAGCGCAGCAGCGACCGGCGCAGCGATCAGGCCGGTTGCGGCGAAGGTGGCAAAGGTCAGCACTGCCGCGAGGCTTGAATGCATTGCCCACGTCAGGATCGCCCCAAGTACATAAGCGCTCACCAGATCGTCCCGGAAATAGGCCGCGATGCTTTGGATGATTGCGTTGTCGCCAATCGGAGCTGTCGCTTCGCGGATCATACCAAGTGAGATAAACACAAGCGCAAGCCCGATGATGATGCGACCGACCTGCTTGGTCTTGCGGGAATGTGCCTTCAGGAACGCCGTAACCCCGATCAGCAGGACGAAGGGAAGAACTGCATCAACCGGCAGGATCAACACTCGGGCCATCAGGGCCGAGCCTAACTCAGCGCCGAGCAATAACGCTAATGCGGTGTGGGGGGCGAGCATACCGGCCACGGCAAAGCCTGCGCTGATCAGGGCGACCGCGGTCGCGCTTTGCATAACCATTGCGGCAAAACTACCACCAAGGGCTGCGGAAGCGGAGTTCCCCGACAGTCGTTTCAGACCGGTTTTCAGCTCGGGCATGAAGGCGCGTTCGACACCGGTCCGGATCAGCCGTGTTGACCACAACAGCAAAGCAACCGCCGCTGCAAGTTGTGCGGCGAGAAGGATCATTCTCGAATGTCCGTACCAGCAGAATGCCGAAGCATAATAACGTGTGCGCCTTCCCTGATTTGGCGTTTGTAAAAGTCTGATCACTCAAGTGAGGCTTATGCAACAAAATTATTTGCAAAATGCAGTAAAGACCACAAAAATGGAGCGACAATCGAGTCGGGGCGACACATGTCAAATACGGAAACGCAGGATTTCAGCGCCGAGACCGGACCGGTCCGGCTCAAGAAATCTGCTCGACGTCGTCAAATCCTACTCGAGTTAAAGTTGCGTCCGCATGTGCGCATCAGCGAATTGGCCCGCCGCTTTAATGTATCAACCGAGACGGTGCGCCGCGACGTCGATGCGCTCAGCGACGATGGTTTGATCTCGCGCGCGCATGGCGGCGCGTCCGCCCCGGCACAAGGGCACTATCCGGGTCTGGATGAGCGCACCAACGCTCATATCGAAGAGCGCGAACGCATCGGTCTCAAGGCGGCGGAATTGGTGCAGGACGGTGAAACCGTGATGATCGATTCCGGGTCCACCACAATTCAACTCGCGCGGGCTTTGGCCTTTCGCGGCACGAATTGTACAGTGATCACGAACTCGATCCCGGTCGCGATGACCATTGGGCATGGCGCGCCCGAGGTGCTGTTGTGCCCCGGTGAGTATCTCGCGGCGGAATCCGCTGTGATTGGAACGGAAACGCTTGAGTTTCTGGCGCGCTTCAACGTCGACCGTTGCATGATCGGTGCGTCTGGCCTGTCTGCCGAGGGCCCTTCTGAGACAGTGCGTGGTTTTGCTGCGGTCAAGCGAATGATGCTGAGCCGGGCGGCCCAACGTCATCTTCTGATCGACTCGCGGAAATTCGGACGCAAGGGTTTGGCCCATGTCGGGGAAATAGCCGATCTTAAATCCATCGTCGTGGACGCTCGACCGGATGGAGACCTTATGGCGTCCCTGAGCGCGGCAGATGTGGACGTGATCGTCGCCAGCGACGCAAGAACTTAAGAAAATGTGAAGCGGTGAAAAACGCCGTATCAATGGGAGGAGAAAAAATGAAACTGGATATCAAATTTTTGCTGGGAGCGTCCGCGATTGCGATGATGTCGTTCGGTGGCGCGGCGTCTGCGCAGGATTGTCCGCGCGGCGATCTTGATGACCGCTTTTGCGACGTCGATGGCGACCTGATTGCGGACATTCCGACGGATGCTGCGGATCAGATTGATCCGGACACGTTGATCTTCGCCTATACGCCGGTCGAAGACCCAGCGGTGTACAAAACCGCCTGGTCGGATTTCCTGGATCACCTGGAAGCCGAAACCGGAAAAGACGTCGTGTTCTTTCCGGTACAGAACAACGCGGCTCAGATCGAGGCAATGCGCTCGGGTCGTTTGCATATTGCGGGCTTCAATACCGGCTCCAATCCACTGGCCGTGAATTGCGCGGGCTTCCGCCCGTTCACGATCATGGCGTCGAAAGATGGGAACTTCGGCTACGAGATGGAGATCATCACCTATCCCGGTTCTGGGATCGAAAAGGTCGAAGACATAAAGGGTAAGCAGCTTGCCTTCACCTCGCCGACATCGAACTCGGGTTTCAAGGCTCCATCTGCGATCCTGAAAGGCGATTTTGATCTCGTCGCAGAGCGCGACTTCGAGCCGGTCTTCTCGGGAAAGCACGACAATTCAATTCTTGGCGTCGCCAACAAGGATTATCCGGCAGCCTCCATCGCCAACTCAGTGAAGTCACGCATGATCCAGCGCGATGTGATCGAGGAAGATGATGTTGTGACAATTTACAAGTCGCAGACGTTCCCAACCACTGGTTTTGGCGTCGTCTACAATCTGACGCCGGAGCTGCAGGACAAGATTCGCAACGCGTTCTTCAACTTTGAATGGGAAGGCACCTCGCTGCAGGCGGAGTTCGAAAAGTCGAACGAAGGTCAGTTCCTTGAAATGACCTATAAGGAATTTTGGGAAGTGATCCGCAAGATCGACGCAGCAAATGGCGTTTCTTACGCCTGCGAATAATCCGAACTTTTCAGAAAAGGCGGGCCCGTCATGGGCCTGTCACACTGCCGCGCTAGGGGCTTTCTTATGCTGCGTCTTCAAAAGCTTACCAAAACATACAAGACCGGTGATCAGGCTTTGAAAGCCATCGATCTCGAGGTTCCGAAAGGGCAGGTGCTTGCCCTGATTGGTCCGTCGGGCGCTGGCAAGTCTACGATGATCCGCTGCATCAACCGGTTGGTGGAACCGACAAGCGGCGCAGTGATGTTGGACGAGACCGACCTGACCAAGCTGGGGGCAGGTGCTCTGCGGCGCGCGCGGCGCGAGATGGGCATGATTTTCCAGGAATATGCCCTGGTTGAACGTCTGACGGTGATGGAGAACGTGCTGTCAGGTCGTCTGGGCTATGTCGGGTTCTGGCGCAGTTTTCTGCGGCGGTATCCGCAATCGGACGTTGATGAAGCCTTCCGCTTGCTGGATCGGGTGGGCTTGCTTCACATGGCTGACAAGCGTGCCGACGAACTGTCTGGCGGTCAGCGGCAGCGCGTCGGCATTTGTCGTGCGTTGATCCAGAATCCCAAGCTGTTGCTTGTGGATGAACCGACGGCGTCGCTGGACCCCAAAACCAGTCGTCAGATCATGCGTTTGATCACAGAGCTGTGCCGCGAGCGCGGATTGGCTGCGATCATCAACATCCACGATGTGGCGCTGGCGCAAATGTTTGTCCCGCGCATCGTTGGTTTGCGGTTTGGCGAGATCGTTTTCGATGGCGTTCCGAACGCGCTCACGCCTGAAAAGCTGACCGAAATCTACGGCGAGGAAGATTGGGAAGCGACGATTGAAAAGGTTGACGACGAAGAAGATGTCGAGGCCGCAGAATGAGCCATCGTGAACTTGATGATATGTTGGGGACGCGGTGGCGCAAGCCACATTTTGTTCCGAATCCTGTGCTGCGCTGGGCTTTCATCGCCGGCTTTGTCGCCTACCTGATTGCAGCATTCGCAACCATCGAAGTTGATTGGGGTCGCGTCTATGAGGGCTTGGATCGTGGTTGGCAATTCATCCTGGCTTTCACCAAGCCGGATTTTGTCAGCCGTGCGGGTGATATCTGGGAGGGCCTGCTGGAAAGCATCGTGATGACGGTTGCGGCGTCCGTTGTTGGTATTCTGATCTCGATCCCCATTGGATTGGGCGCAGCGCGCAACATCGCACCTTTGCCAGTCTACGTGATTTGTCGCGGCATCGTAGCGGTGAGCCGTGCGCTTCAAGAAATCATTGTTGCAATTCTGTTGGTCGCGATCTTCGGCTTTGGCCCGCTGGCAGGCTTCCTGACCTTGTCGTTTGCGACAATTGGTTTTCTTTCCAAGCTTTTGGCAGAAGATATTGAGGCAATGGATAGAGTGCAGGCCGAAGCGATCAAGGCATCTGGTGCAAAGTGGATGCAATGGATTAACTATGGGGTACAACCACAAGTTATGCCTAGATTAATTGGCCTTTCCATGTACCGCATCGACATCAATTTCCGCGAAAGCGCCATTCTTGGGTTGGTTGGTGCTGGCGGTATCGGAGCGACGCTAAACACAGCCTTTGACCGGTATGAATATGACACGGCGGCGGCCATTCTCATCTTGATCATCGGGATTGTGATGGCCCTCGAATATCTGTCCGGGCTCATCCGAGCGAGGGTCCAGTAATGCCGGTGCTTGATAAGCAGGGCGCGCAGATCTGGCGCCGCCGGACGCAGGGAGAGACACTGTTCCGCTGGTTCGGCTGGCTGATCGGAGCGGCTGTGTTCGTTGTCTGCTGGCAGCGCATCTCGGAGTCCACAACATGGTTTTTTGTTTGGGATGCACCCCGCATCGCAAATGACATATGGACCCGCGCCACGCCGCCGCGTTGGGAATATATCACGCAGCTGGGGCGTCCGATCTGGGACACATTGAACATCGCGACTTTGGGCACGTTGATTGCGCTTTGCCTGGCAGTGCCCGTGGCGTTTCTTGCGGCGCGGAACACGACGCCATCTGCTTGGCTGGTTCGACCGATTGCCCTTCTCATCATCGTCTCGACCCGGTCCATCAACTCCTTGATCTGGGCGTTGCTTCTGATCGCAATCATCGGCCCGGGGGTGTTTGCCGGGGTCATTGCGATTGCCATCCGGTCGATCGGTTTCTGCGCAAAACTTCTCTACGAGGCCATCGAGGAGATTGACCAGACACAGGTCGAAGCGATTACGGCAACGGGAGCTTCTCGCTGGCAGGTGATGGCCTATGGTATTGTGCCGCAAATTCTTCCGGCGTTTGCCGGTGTTGCGGTCTTCCGCTGGGACATCAACATCCGGGAATCCACAGTACTGGGTCTGGTCGGAGCAGGCGGAATCGGCCTGCAATTGTCATCATCCCTCAATGTGCTGGCATGGCCGCAAGTCAGTTTGATTCTGCTTGTCATTTTGGTCGCTGTGGTCATCAGCGAATGGGTGTCTGCAAAAGTACGTGGAGCGATCATTTGAAGATGACGTCGGCAGAAGCGGCATTTGATGCCTATGAAGCTGTGCGCCACCGACTTCCATCGGTTGAGGTGGCGAATGGAGGCTATCAACGGGCTGAGACCCTTGCGGAAATCGCAGATCGCTTTGATGTTTTCCTGCTGGATGCGTTCGGCGTTCTGAACATTGGCGAAGCAGCCATCCCCGGCACACCGGAGCGCGTCAAAGCCTTGAAAGCGGCCGGAAAGCGTGTGCTGGTGGTGTCGAATGCTGCCGGGTTTCCCCATTCCGCTCTGTTAGAGAAATACTCCCGACTTGGGTATGAATTTGCACCAGACGAGGTGGTTACGAGCCGTGTCACATTACTGGAAGGCCTGAACGGCCGTCAGGATATGCATTGGGGTTTGATGGCCACGCGCAGCACCGGGCTACGTGACCTTGAAGGTCTGCATCTCACCTATCTCGAAGAAGATCCGGAGCCTTACGATAAGGTGGATGGGGTCCTGATGATCGGTAGCGCCGTGTGGACAGAAGAACGGCAATCGCTACTGGAAGCAGCGCTGGCGAAACGCCCGCGCCCTGTCCTGGTTGGCAATCCGGACATTGTCGCGCCGCGTGAGACAGGATTTTCAGTTGAACCGGGTCATTTTGCACACAGGCTGGCCGACAAGACCGGGATCATACCGGAATTCTTCGGCAAGCCGTTCTCGAACATCTACGACATCGCGTTCGAACGTCTGGGAGAGGTTGATCGCTCGCGCGTCCTCATGGTCGGAGACAGTCTGCACACCGATATTCTGGGCGCGCGGCATGTGGGCATCTCATCTGCCCTCATCTCGCATTATGGGTTTTTTGCAGGACAGGATGCCGAGGCCGCCGTGAGCGCGGCAGGCATTGTGCCTGACTTCATTGTGGAGCGGCCATGACACAGGCATACGTCATGACCGCTTTGCCAAGCGCAACTTCAAAGCGCGAAACCGTGGCGGAGTATCCGCTCACTACGTCTAAAATGAGAGGGAGAAATACATGAAACACACAATCAGCATTCTTGCAGCCTCTGCCGTACTCGCGTCGTCGCAGGCTGCGATGGCGCAGACAGAAATCGAGTTCTGGCATGCGTTTACGGGCCGTCTGGGCGAGTTGGTGGCCGAGCAGGTCGAGACCTTCAACAGCTCGCAGTCTGACTACACAGTGGTTGCCACGCATAAGGGCAACTACTCGGAAACCTTGAACGCGGGGATTGCGGCTTTCCGCGCAGGCGAACAGCCTGACATCCTGATGGTCTTTGAAGTAGGTACAGCCACAATGATGGCAGCCAAGGGAGCCATCAAGCCGGTTTACGAAGTGATGGACGACGGGTTCGACCAGTCGAAATACATTGGCTCGGTCAAAGGGTATTACACGTCGCCCGATGGCGACATGCTTTCGCTGCCCTTTAACTCATCGACACCCGTGCTTTGGGTGAACCGTGACAAACTTGAAGAAGCAGGCATTAACCCCGACACGGACCTGTCCACATGGGAGCAGGTCGGCTCGGTTCTTGATCAGCTCAAGGACGCGGGCGTCGATTGCCCAATGACCACAGCGTGGCAGAGCTGGATCCACCTTGAAAACTTCTCGGCCTATCACGACGTGCCATTTGCAACAAAGTCCAACGGCTTTGATGGCACGGACACAGAGCTTGCCTTCAACAGCGCCGCACAGGTCGCACATATCAGCGCCATGGGTGAATGGGCACAAGACGGCAAGTTTATCTATGCAGGGCGCCGTAACGAAGGCGGTGCGAATTTCCGTGCGGGCGAGTGCGCTCTCTTTACAGAGTCGTCTGCTGGTTATGCCGGCATCAAGGCAGAGGCCGAGTTTGATTTTGAAGTCCGCCCGCTGCCCTATTGGAAAGCGGTGGCCAGCGAGCCGCAGAATACCATCATCGGAGGCGCGTCCCTTTGGGTGATGGAAGGGCAAAGCGATGAGGAATATCAGGGCGTTGCGGCGTTTCTCGACTTCCTTTCCAGCCCGGAAATCCAGGCCAAGTGGCACCAGGATACCGGCTACCTGCCAATCACGTCAGAAGCCGGTGACCTGACCCGGAGCCAGGGATTCTATGAGGCAAATCCTGGCACCGACATCGCGGTGATCCAGATGACGGCCAAGGAACCGACGGCGAACTCCAAAGGTCTGCGCCTTGGCTCTTTCGACCAAATCCGTGGCATCATCGACGAAGAGCTCGAAGCGGTCTGGGCCGGCGATAAGGACGCACAAGCGGCACTCGACAGCGCTGTCGAGCGTGGCAACGCTCTGCTGCGTCGCTTCGAGCAGGCGTCGCGTTAAACTTCTCTTAAGGAGAGGCTGCTCCGGGTCTCCGGGGCAGCCGATATGGGGCATATGGAAAAGCGCGTTACATTCAAAGGCATCTGGCTGCCGCTGCTCTTGGTGCTGCCGCAGATCCTGATCACCGCCATTTTCTTTTTCTATCCGGCAGGGCAGGCGATCTGGCAATCGCTGTTCATTCCAGATCCGTTTGGATTGTCCATGCAATGGGTGGGGCTTGGCAATTTCGAATACCTGCTGTCGGACCGTTATTATCGCGCGTCCTTCGTCACGACTGCAGTCTTCTCGATTCTCGTCACAGTCGTGTCGATGGGGGTGGCTCTATATCTCGCCATTCTCGCGGACCGCCTGATCAAGGGGTCGGGCACGTATCGCACGCTTCTCATCTGGCCTTATGCCGTGGCCCCCGCCGTGGCTGGTGTGTTGTGGCTTTTCATGTTCAACACCCGCGTTGGTGTCGTGACATGGTACCTGGGCCTCTTGGGCTATGACTGGAACCACGTTTTGAACGAAGGTGAGGCGATGGGACTTGTCGTTGTTGCCAGCGCATGGGGACGGATCAGCTACAATTTTTTGTTTTTCCTCGCCGGTCTTCAGGCGATCCCCCGATCAGTCATTGAGGCGGCTGCCATCGACGGCGCGCATTTTTGGACACGCTTCCGCACAATCGTCTTTCCGCTGCTGTCACCGACCACCTTTTTCCTGTTGGTGGTGAACATCATCTACGCCTTCTTCGAAACCTTCGGCGTGATCCACACCATCACGAGCGGTGGACCGCAACAGGCGACGACGATCCTTGTCTACAAGGTCTATTCAGACGGGTTCGTAGGGCAGGACCTTGGTTCCTCGGCGGCGCAATCCGTGATCCTTCTGGTAATCGTTTCGCTGCTGACCGTGATCCAATTCAAATATATCGAACGCAGGGTGCACTACTGATGGCAGAGCAAACTGGTATGGTCGAAAAGCGCGGCGTCGGGCTGTGGCTGACCCATCTGGGTCTGATCATCGGCGTTGCCTTCATCTTCTTCCCGATCTGGCTGGCCTTCGTCGCGTCGACGGTGAGCCAGCCTGAAATCGTGCGGCCCCCGATGCCGCTTCTTCCGGGGGATCAGTTCTTCGAGAATTACTCCAAGGCTCTGACGGCCGGCATCAACGCGCCGGTGGCGCTGATGCTGGGCAATTCGCTCTTCATGGCCTTGGGCATCGCCATCGGCAAAATCGCGATCTCGCTGCTCTCGGCGTTTGCAATTGTCTACTTCAAGTTTCCGGGCAAAAAGCTGTTCTTCTGGCTGATCTTCCTGACGCTCATGTTGCCTGTCGAAGTGCGCATCGTCCCGACTTATGAAGTGATTGCGAATTTCGGCATGCTGAACAGCTATCAGGGCCTGATCCTGCCGCTCATCGCATCGGCAACGGCAACGTTCCTCTTCCGGCAGTTCTTCATGACCGTGCCGGATGAACTTGCCGAGGCGGCGCGGGTCGATGGGGCAGGGCCGATGCGCTTCTTTTTCGACATCCTGCTGCCGATGAGCCGGACGAATATCGCGGCACTCTTCGTCATCCTGTTTATCTATGGCTGGAACCAGTATCTCTGGCCGCTGCTGATCACGACCGATCCGTCGATGAACACCATCGTAATGGGGATCAAGCAGATGTTCCCGTCAGGCGATGACATTGCCGACTGGCCAGTGATCATGGCGACGTCAATCCTTGCGATGGTGCCGCCGGTGATCGTGGTCGTCGGAATGCAGAAACTCTTTATCCGTGGGCTTGTGGAAAGCGAGAAATAAGAAAATGGCAACGCTGACCCTCAACAACGTCAAGAAATCCTTTGGCAAGACCGACGTCATTCACGGCGTGTCCATCGACGTGGACGATGGCGAATTCATTGTGATCGTCGGGCCGTCGGGCTGTGGTAAATCCACCTTGCTCCGCATGGTCGCCGGGCTGGAAACTATCACCGATGGCGAGGTCCAAATCGGTGGGCGGCGCGTGAACGAAGAGGAACCAATGGCGCGCGATATTGCTATGGTGTTCCAGAATTACGCGCTCTACCCGCATATGTCGGTCTTCGACAATATGGCTTATGGGCTGAAAATCGCGAAGGTCGAAAAGTCGGAAATTGCGGACCGCGTCGCGCAGGCGGCCAAGCTGCTACAGCTAGAACCCTATCTGCAGCGAAAACCGCGCGAGCTATCCGGTGGCCAGCGCCAGCGGGTGGCCATGGGGCGCGCCATCGTGCGTAAACCGGCGGTGTTCCTCTTTGACGAACCGCTCTCCAACCTCGATGCCAAATTGCGCGTGCAGATGCGGCTTGAAATCCGGGCGCTGCAACGCGAACTCGGTGTAACATCGCTTTATGTGACACACGATCAGGTCGAGGCGATGACGATGGCCGACCGCATGATCGTGATGAATGGCGGAGTGGCCGACCAGATCGGCAAACCTCTTGAGGTATATGCCAATCCGGCAACCGAATTCGTCGCGGGATTTATCGGATCCCCACCCACGAATTTTATACCGGGAACCCTTCTTGGGCGATCGTCCGACATCAAGATCGGCATCCGACCGGAACATGTCACGATCTCGGAAAACGGCAGTTTGAAGGCGCGTGTCACCTATTGCGAGGCATTGGGCGCGGAAACGCTTGTTCATTTGATCAGCGCAGACCGGTCAAAAATCACCGTGCGTCAGGACGCCGTTTTACCCTTGCCCGTAGAAGGTGCCGAGGTGGGTCTGAACTGGGCACAGGCCAACGAGATGAACTTCGATCAGGCGGGAAACCGGCTGGCGGTGTAAAAACGGATTTCGATGAAGATCGCGTCGGTAATACGTTGAGCTCCGCCGGAGGGTGGATGTTGCTGAAGTGGACGGGAGGCAACCGCTGGTATTGGCGCATGAGCTTCTATGCCAATTTCCAGCAGAAATGCTTAGGCACTTCGTCTGATGCTTGATCAGTCTTGACCTTTGGCCGATGTCGGGTCGGCGGAGTTACCAGATTTGCGGAAAGACCGGGCTCGAACTGTGTCCGCCAGAAATACTTTTCCGGCCGTACGCCAGGGCTCTGCTTTCCATCCGCATTTACACCTGATCCAGAACCTTTTTCGCCACACGAAAACACTCCAGCGCCTGCGGGACGCCACAATAAATACCGATCACATGGATAATTGCTCGGATCTCTTCCTGAGTGACCCCATTGTTGAGCGCACCCCGGCAATGGGTTTCCCACTCGTGCATTTTGCCCAATGCACCAATCATCGACAGGTTCATCATGCTGCGCGTCTTGGGTTCGATCACATCATCTCCCCAACCGAACCCCCAGCACCAAGCGGTCATCGCTTCCTGAAAGGGACGGGTGAATTCGTCGGCGGCAGCAAGGTTTTTCTCGACGTACTCGGCACCCAGCGTCGCCTTGCGCTGCTCAAGCCCTTTGAGAAACAGGTCTTCATCGAACGTGCTCATGGGGTTATCCTTTCAAACAGATCGCAATGTTCTTGGTCTGGACGTAGTTCCAAAGCGCCTCGCGGCCCTTTTCGCGTCCATAGCCCGATTTTCCATAGCCGCCGAAGGGCGTCTCAACACCGCCTGCATACCATTCGTTGACGAAAACTTGTCCGGCGCGGAGAAGTCGTGCGGCGCGGGTGGCGCGATCCAGATCGGTGGTAAAGACACCGGCGGCCAAGCCGTAATCGGTGCTATTTGCAATGTCGATCGCTTGCGCGTCGTCTCGGAACGGCAGGACAGTCAGGACCGGGCCAAAAACTTCCTGTGTCGCGATTTCCATATCCGGCGTCACACCGGACAGGACGGTTGGCTCAAGAAAGGCACCGGGTCGGTTGAGTTTATGCCCGCCTGCGGCGACCTGTGCTTCGGCGCAGGTTATCATGCCAAGTGCCCGGTCTCGCTGCGCGTCGCTGACCATGGATCCCATATTGGCGCCAAAGTTTGTACGCTCGATGCCGGGGCCAACGGAAAGTGATTTTGCGACAGACGCCGCGCGCTCGACCAGTTCATCATGGCGGCTTTCATGTACGATCACGCGCGACATAGCTGAACAGACCTGCCCTGCGTTGAAATAAATGCCCCAGCGTATATCGTTTTCAAAAGCGTCCAGATCGGCGTCTTCGTGCACGATGGCCGCCGATTTGCCACCCAGTTCCAGAACGCAAGGCACCACGTTTTTCGCCGCTGCGGTAGCAATCGCGAATCCTGTTGGCACTGACCCTGTGAAGACAATCTGGTTGACGTGCCTGTGACCGGCCAAAGCTGCGCCCGCGTCGCGCCCCAACCCACAAAGCACGTTGACTGCGCCCGGGGGCAAGCCCGCTGTCTCGGCGGCGCGTGCAAAGTAGGCGTTGGTCAAGGGCGTCAGTTCCGGCGACTTGATCACACAGGCATTTCCGGTGGCGAGCGCTGCAGACAAAGACCGGGCGGTCATCTCGACCGGGTAGTTCCACGGGATGATCTGAGCGGAGACACCGAAAGGTTCGTATTCCGTCCAGTCCATATAGCCCGCCCCCAGCGGGATCGAGCGGCCTTCTACGGTGCTGGCCTGATTGCCGTAATACTCGAAGTACAGCGCGGCCCCTTCGACCTCGATCATCGATTCCCACAGCGGTTTGCCCTGTTCAAGGGTCAGCACGTAGGCGATCTCGTCCTTGTGTTGCAGCAGATAGTGCCCCATCGCCTGCACCATCCGCCCCCGTTCGATGGGCCGCATCGCCGTAAGCGCGCCGGACCGATGGACGCGCTTGGCCGCCTGAACGGCGCGGTCCACATCTGCGGCATCGGCAAGCGCGTGTTCAGCGATCCGGGCACCTGTCGCCGGGTCGATCACATCAATCCGGCCCGCGCCGCCATCAACCCACGTGCCGTCGATGTAGTTCTTCCAGTAGCGGTTCACATCAACCATCAACAGCCTCTCGCATCCAGCGCTGCAAGTGGAGGATGGAATGTTCGGAATTCACCCCGCAACAGGGATCGACAACCAGGGGTCCTGGCACGTATCCGCGCGATTTCAGCCCACGCTGAACGGATTCAACAAGGTGGATGTCTTCCTCTACAGTCGTTGCGCGATCTTGTTGCGCCATGCGGCGAACCGTTTCGTCGTCGCAGCCCCCGATCGAATACCAACCGCGCCAGACAACCACGTGATCGGCGTCTACCGCGCGCCAATGGTAGGTGTTCAGCAGGTTGCCCGGATAGACTTGGAAGGAGAACATTGGCCAGAGGAACCAGCTCGAATAGCGGTCGTTGTTCGCAAAGCCGCTCTGGATGTCGTAGGTCATCTGGCTGAGGTCATTGCATTCCGTGGTGTGGCGCAGGCAGAACCCCTGCGGCTGGATGTCATAGGTCTCCGGGCGGATCACGCCGGTGGCGAAGGTCGGATGGTTCAGCGTGCAGTGATAGCATTCAGAATAATTCTCGACTGAGACCTTCCAGTTGCAGTTCTCGGGGATTTCGACCCATTCCAGTGGCTTCAGTTCGGCCCAGTTGGGCACAAAGTCTTCCAACTCGGCCCGCACATTCGGAAACCAAGTGTCCATTGGCTCGGCTTTGGAGTCGAGATTGACGAAAACGAAGCCCAGAAAAACCTCGGTGCGCACTTCCGTCAGGCAGATTTGCGAGGCGTCAAACCCCGGCACCGATTTCACATTGGGTGCCGCGCGCAGCTTGCCGGTCAGTTCATAGGTCCATGCGTGATAGGGGCAGACCACGACGCGGGTGCTGCCCGCGCCGCTGACAAGCTGATGGGCGCGGTGCTGGCAGACGTTATAGAAGGTACGGATTTGCCCATCGCGCCCCTTAATGGAGAACAGGCTTTCATCGCCCAGATCGAACGCGACGTAGTCACCGGGGTTTTCCAATTGGCTGGCATGGCAGGCGAATTGCCATGTGCGCGCCAGAAGTCCGGCTTTTTCGACCTCGAACACTTGGGGATCGGTATAGTATCGCGCGTCCAGCGACCGGACGGGGCCTGTTTCATCCTTCATTCCGGCTCCTCCATATAGATGCCAAGCTGATGTCGGCGGCGGTGGAATTGCTCAACCCGATCGACGATCTCGTCGCTGGCCACGGCGATCACGAAGCTCAGCAGCGTCTCAAGCAGCGCGATGGTGGACACGGACGATGGGAAAAACTGCGGCGTGTCGACGGCAACGACAAAGCCATGATGTGCGGCCCTGATGATCGGACTGGCGGGGCTGTCGCTGAGGCCGATGATGGTCAGACCCTGTTCGCGGGCCACCTCGATGGCGGCGACGACTTCGGTGCGGTAGGGGCGCATCGACATGGCGATCAGAACATCGCGCTTGTCGGCCCAGGCCAGATCATCCGTCGGGGTGGTTCCTTCCCGCGGTATCGCGTGGAATTGCACCATGCCGGTGGAAGCAAGGTAGGTAAAGTTTCGTGCATTGGCGTTGTTCACCCCAACCCCAAGTGTGAAGACCTGACGGCTGGACCAGATCGCCTCGGCCGCGGCTTTAAGGGTGTCCGCGTCGATAGCCGCAAAGGTCTCTTCAAGGTTGCGGATCGCGCCTTCGACCATGTCGGCATAAAGTCCGCCCAGATCGCCCGACTTGCGGATGTCCTGCAGCCAACGCGCCCGGTCGGGAAAGCTGACTGCTCCCTTGCGGATCGCCTCGCGAAACGGGGCCCGGAAGTCTTCGTAGCCTTCGAACCCCACCTGCCTTGCCATGCGGACAAAGGTGTTGGGTTTCACATTCGCCGCCTCGGCGATTTCGCGCACAGTCGAAACCCCCACGTCATTGGGGTTTTCAAGTACGTAGCGCGCGGCTTTCTGCGCTTCGGGAGTCAAGGCATCCCACTCTTCGGTGAGCCGCTCTAAAACGTGTGATGATACATTTGTTCTATTCATATTTGACATTGGTACAAACATACACTTAGCCTGTCCACAAGTTTCGCGTCTCCCGAGCAAAGGAATCGACAATGTCGGACAATCAGTTTCCCAGCCACGCCCGCGTGGTCATCGTTGGCGGCGGTGTCATGGGGGTCGGCCTTGCCTACCATCTTGGACATGAAGGTTGGGGAGCAGATACCGTGCTTCTCGAAAAGGCGGAATTGACTAGCGGCAGCACGTGGCACGCTGCCGGACAGATCACGCATTCCACGTCAAGTTTCTCCTTGGGCAAATGCGTGGATTACAATATCGGCCTTTACTCAGGCGGGTTGGAGGCTGAGACCGGCCAGGCCGTCACATGGCACGGATGCGGGTCATTCCGCCTTGCCTATACCGAGGACGAGATGGACTGGCTGCGCCACACGCTTTCGGTTGGCCGATCGCTTGGCTTCAACATCGAACTGGTCGGGCCGAGCCGGATTGCCGAACTGCATCCGTTCTACAATCTCGACGGAGTGCTGGGTGCGTTGCATACGCCCGACGATGGCCATGTCGACCCAACCAACGTGACGATGGCCATGGCGGCCGGCGCCCGTGCCAAGGGCGTACGGATCATCCGACGGTGCCGCGCCACGAACATCACACAGCAGCCCTCAGACGAATGGCTGGTGGAGACCGAACAGGGCGCGATCCTCTGTGAACATGTGGTCAATGCTGGCGGCACCTATGCGCGGCAGATGGGGGAATGGTCAGGGCTGCAATTGCCGATGACGTCGATGACGCACCATTATTTCGTAACGGAAGAGGTGCCGGAATTCCGAGACCTTGAGCGCGAGTTGCCGGTGATCCGAGATGACCGCAAGGTGTCAGGCTACATCCGGATGGAGCAGAAAAAGGGCTTGATCGGAATCTACGAGAAAGCCAACCCCAACACGGTTTGGGAGGATCATTGTCCTTGGGAGGCCGAGTGCGAGTTGTTCGCCGCCGACTATGACCGTGTCATGCCCTGGCTTGAGGAATCCCTGAACAGGATGCCAATCTTTGCGGAGCTGGGTATCAGCCGTGACGTTCATGGTGCCATCAGCCATCCACCTGATGGCAACCCGCTGATCGGCCCCGCGCCGGGTGTGCGCAACTACTGGTGCTGTTGCGGCACCCAGATCGGCATTGGCTGGGGGCCGGGGCTGACCCGCGAACTCGCGCGCTGGATGGTGCATGGGGCTGCGGACATCTCGATGCGGGACTACGATCCCCGCCGGTTCGGGTCTTACGCGAATAAGGAGTGGCAAGTCGTCAAGGCGAAGGAGGACTACTGTCTGCGTCACGAAATCCCTTTCCCGCATTTCAACCGCCTTGCCGGACGTCCCGTCAAACCGTCGCCCTTGTATGACGCGCTGAAGTCCAAAGGCGCGGTGTTCGAGGAGGTTTATGGCTTTGAGCGCCCACGCTGGTTTGCACGGGACGGCGTGGCTCAGGAAGACCACTACTCGTTCCGCCGTACCGTCGTGGATGACATGGTCGCAGCCGAGGTCAAGGCGGTGCGCGAGCGGGTCGGGATCATGGATGCCACGGCGTTCACCAAGGTGCTGGTCGAAGGACCGGATGCCTACGCGCTGCTGGACCGGCTGACGGCGAACCGGATGCCGCAAAAGGTCGGGTCGATCACCTTGACCCATATGCTGAACCATCGCGGCCGGATCGAATTGGAAACCACCATCGTGCGGATGACCGAGGACAAGTTCTACCTTGTCTGTGCAGCCTTCTTCGAACAGCGGTTGTTGGACCACCTTGCCGCCCATCGTAACAACTTGGATGTGACCATTTGCGCGCTGTCTGACAGCTGGGGCGCGCTGAGCCTGAACGGACCGAAGGCGCGTGATGTGCTGGGGGACTGCACTGACGCGCGGCTCGACAATGCGGCGTTCCGCTGGCTGTCGGCGCGACAGATCACGGTAGCCGGACACAGCGTCTGGGCGTTCCGCATGTCCTATGCGGGTGAGCTTGGCTGGGAACTGCACATGCCATTTGCCGCCATGGCGGAGGTCTATAACGCGCTCTGGCAGGCAGGGAAGCCGCACGGTATCGCGGATTACGGCAGCTTCGCGATGAACGTCATGCGGATGGAGAAAGGCTTTAAGGGCGCAGGCGAGCTGACCAACGAGGTTACACTCGCCGAGGCGGATGTGCTGCGCTTTGCGCGGACGGACAAGGAGTATCTGGGCCGCGACAAAACCCTGAACACCGATCTGCCTTGGGTCTGTGCGTATCTCGAGATTGAACCGGACGGTGTCCGCGACGGGCATGGCGGTGAGGCGGTTATGCTCGATGGCACGGTTGTCGGCTCAACAGCCTCGGTCGCTTATGGTCATACGGTCGGCAAGATCCTTGCCTTCGCCTATCTCAAACCCCATGCCGTAAT